>CABYKN010000008.1 GCA_902519695.1 uncultured Pelagibacteraceae bacterium
ATGTGCTTGCAAAAAAAGAGGAGATAAAACCAACAATATTACTAAGAATTTTCTCATTATTTCATATCATTTTAATTAACTTGTTTGAACTTTATATAGAATTTTTATGTTTAAAAGATAAATAGTTTAAAGAATTATGTTTTTAACCATTAAAAATATCCCCTCAAAATCTTGGAGCTCAGAAAAACCTTTAAATTTAAAACCTAAATTTACAACTTTTTTACTTTTATTTGTTGGTTTATCTTTGTTTGGCTTGGGAGAGGGTCTATTATTAGTTTCTACTACTGGTAATTCTCCATGGTCTGTTCTTGCAGAAGGGTTATCAAACATATTAAATATTTCGATTGGTCTATCTACGCTCATAATAAGCATTGTCGTTTTAGGTTTTTGGTTTCCACTAAAACAAAAACCAGGAATTGGAACAATCCTAAATATTTTAATTATAGCAGCGATAATTGATTTGACGCTTTTTCTTTTTGATCCTCCTTTAGCTACTTTTTCAAAATATATTCTTGCTGTATTTTCTGTTCTGCTTGTTGGTTTAGGAAGTGGAATATACTTAATTGCAAATTTAGGACCCGGTCCTAGAGATGGATTGATGACAGGTCTAACAAAAAAAACTCAACTTCCTATTGCTTTAATTCGAGCTACTTTAGAAATTTCAGCTGTTATATCTGGTTGGTATTTGGGAGGAACTGTTGGTTTGGGCACTATAATATTTGCATTTGGGATAGGCCCTGCTGTAGCTTTAGGAATTTATATTGTGGATAAAGTTACGAAGTGAATGTTTTTAATGGACAATTAGTCGATTGTTTATATTGAATAAAAATTGTAAATATAAATTATGTCTATAAAAAATTGGATGAAAGAGTCAGCAAATATACTATTTGACGATAGTAAAAATGATTTAAGAGCACTTCCCAAAACTGTGAGACTACAAATATTATTAGTTTTAAGTTTTATATGGACAACAGTATTTAGTTTATACGTATTTTCATATGCCACTTTTGCATTTGGCTGGGCAGGGACCTATGTTGCTCATATAGGTTTAATATTTGCTGTTTATTATACGTTTAAACAATTTCATAGAGCTGAAGCAAAAGCTGTTAGTGTTTTTAAGACGAAAAACTTTGATCCATTTAAAATCATGACAATTGTTTTTGTTATAGTTTTTATTTTTGTTTTCTCTAAAGGAATTGAAGTGTTGACAAGAACAAACTCTTACTCAATTCCATATGACGGACCTAGTAAATCAGCATTTGAAAAATGGCTGCCTTTTACTAAAAATAAATCTGAATAATAATTTTTTAAGAAGCTTCTGATAATTTAGAGAGCTTTTTTCTCTCGTGAGGATCAAGCACAGCTTTCCTTAATCTACATGAATTTGGCGTAATTTCTAGCGCTTCATCAGAATTTAACATGCTCAATTGTTCAGCAATAGACATTTTTCTTACAGGAGTTAAAACAACATTTTCATCTGTTCCTTGTGTCCTCATATTTGTAAGTTTTTTACCTTTCATGACATTTATAATCATATCACCAGGTTTAGGTGATAATCCCACAATCATACCTGAATAAACTGGATCGTTATGAGTAACAAACATTTCTCCTCTTGCCTGTAGATTATAAATTGCAAATGCTACTGCTTTCCCTTGCTCCATAGAAATTAATGCACCATTTCTTCTGCCTTCCATATCTCCCTCAAATTTTCCATAAGAATGGAATATTCTATTTATTACTCCTGTTCCCTTAGTCAGAGTAAGAAATCTACTGGTGTATCCCATTAAACCTCTAGTAGGTGCATGAAAGATTAATCGTTTTTTATTTTTTCCAGTATCTTTAAGATCTATTAATTTTCCTTTTCTTTTATTCATGGAGTCTATAACTTTAGAAGAAAATTCTTCGTCAAGATCCATAGTAATTTCTTCAATAGGCTCTAATTTTTCAGCATTTTTATCTTTTTTAAATAAAACTCTAGGAGGGCTTACTGTCATTTCAAATCCTTCACGTCTCATTTGTGTTAGTAATATTTCTAACATTAATTCACCTCTTCCACTTATTTCAAAAGAGTCTTTGTTGTCATTTTCTGAAAAAGAAATTCCAACATTATTTTGAGCTTCTTGAACTAATCTCTCTCTGATTTGAGTACTTGTAAGTTTTTTACCTTCAGTACCAGCTAATGGAGAACTATTTACTGTAATTTTAATAGACATAGTTGGAGGATCAATTGGGGTTGCTTGGATTGGTATATCTACCTCAGTATCACATATGGTATCAGCAACATTTGCTTTTTCTAATCCAGCGATAACTACAATATCTCCAGCTTCACCAACTTCTATTGGTACTTTTTTTGTCCCCTCGTATCTAAATATTTTAGTCAACCTTCCCTCATCGACTTTTTCTCCATCAAGATTAATTGCCTTGATTTGTTGATTTGCTTTTGCAGTACCTTGTGAAATTCTACCAACTAAACTTCTACCCAAAAAACTGTCCGCATATAAAAGAGTCGATAGCATTGCAAAAGGCTTAGATTTGTCAAATTCTACTGGCTTAACATGATCTATTACTAAATCTAATAATGGATTTAAATTTTCTCTTGGACCATCTATTTCATTAGATGCCCAGCCAGATCTTCCACTTGCGTAAATAACTGGAAAGTCTAATTGCTCTTCGTCGGCATCTAGGCTGACAAATAAGTCAAAGGTCTCATTTAAAACTTCATCAGCCCTTTGGTCAGCTTTGTCTAATTTATTAATAACCACTATTGGTTTAAGGCCTTGTTTAAGTGCTTTAGCTAATACAAATTTGGTTTGAGGCATCACCCCTTCGGCTGAATCTATTAACAATAATGCACCATCTGCCATGCTAAGAACTCTTTCAACTTCTGCAGCAAAATCTCTGTGTCCAGGTGTATCAATAATATTAATTCTAGAATCTTTCCAATTTATCGAAGCTGGTTTGGCAAGAATTGTAATACCTCTTTCCTTTTCAAGCTCACCAGAATCCATCAATCTTTCATCAACAACTTCATTTTCTCTAAAAGAACCACTCTGTTTCATCAAGTTGTCGATCAAAGTGGTTTTACCATGATCAACGTGGGCAATTATAGTGATGTTACGTATAGATGTTGTCATTTGCGCGTTCTTATATATTAATTTTTTGATTTGAAAACAGTTAAATATTTATATTTTTCAACAAATATAGAAATTATACAAATATATATCTTACTAATTAATCAAAATTCTTGAGGGAATCGAAGTACTAATGAGTTTTCTAAATGAAGACATGCTTTTAGCAAATAAATGAGAGTAATTATTCATTTCATCAATTATAACATTTCTTGAATAGTCTTCATTCTCATACTTTTTCATGTTTTTTAATGTTGAGGACACTCTTCTTTTTAGAGTTTGAGGGATTTGACTATAATCAATTTTTAGATCTTTAATATTTTTTTTATCTGTAGATAAAACATAAAGATTAGTAATGTTTGCACCTGTTTTTTCTACAAGTTCTTTGTCAAAAAAATAATAAATATTTTTAAATTCTGACTTAAAAGTAGATAGCACAAAATCAAGAGTTTCTACTTTATCAAGATCTACAACTGTATTATTTAGCAATATACCATCTTCAAACATACATTTTTTTACATCTTTATAAAATTCTTTTGTTGTTAGATGTTCAGGTACCCCATCTCCAAAAAATAAATCAATAACAACAAGCTCGTATTTTTTTTTACAATTTTTTACAAATGTTCTGGCATCTTCAAAAAATATGTTTGATTTTTTTTTTTTATAATTAAAATATTCTCTAGCTATATCTAAGGTTAAGGGATCGATTTCAACTACATCAACATTGTATTTTTTGTTTTCAAGATAATTTGGTAATGCACCTGCTCCAAATCCAAGGACTAGTGCATTTCCTATCTCAGAACTCATGGATAAATTATTTAATACGTGAATATAAGTATTTAAAGAGTCTCCATTTTTTGCAACAGTATTTTGCGTGAAACCATTTTGATAAAGAATATAATGGGTTTCTTTTTCACTGTTTTTTGGCTTGTAACCGATTACCTTAAGATTTCCGTAAAAAGATGGTTTTTCATAAAGTATTAAATACTTATTGTCATTCAAGTCTGTCGATTTTGTGAAGTATGAAAGATAATTCTCTTTATTAACTAAAATCAGAATTAGTATTCCAAATAAGAGAATATTTAAAAATATAAATTTTTTTTTTAATTTTTTGAAAAATGAGTAACCTATTAGAAAATACATTAGTAAATTTATACCAATTAAAAATAAAGCATTTAATATAAATGAATTAAAATTTGTAAAATTCGGAATTATAAAAAGTGCTGTAAAAATTACACCAAAGACTGACCCCAATGTACTTATAAAAAAAACATAGCCTGACTTAGAATCGCTACTGTCATCGTGTTTTGATTTAATTATTGATATTAGAATAGGATTAAGCGCAGACATTAATACCAATGGGACAGACAATAAAACTAAGCTTCCAATAAAACTACCAATTAATAAGTTTATTCCAATTAAGTGAGGAAATAAAATTGGATAAATAATTGAAGAAATTAATATAAAAAATGAACTTAAAAAAGGAATAAAAATAAAAACATCTTCATAAAGTTCGTTGTTGATTTTTGATGTTAGCCATCCACCAAATTGATATCCAATTGCTAAAAAAATTAATGTTATTGATAAAATAGAAGTCCAGATGTAAAGGCTTACACCAAAAAATGGAGTTAGTATTCTTGAAGCTAACAACTCTAAGGATAATACTACGGCTCCTGTAAAAAAAATTAGTAAAAGATATTTGTTAAAATGATTTTTTTCTGAAATCAAAGTACTAAGGATACTTCTTGGTCGCTTTTGCTTTACCAAGCTTTTTTTTCTTGTCTCCAATAGCAGTTATAGTCCACTCATATGTATGAGAACCATCGGGAGGACATGGGCTTTTATATTTAAAGGCACCAGGTTGAATAGTTTGATCTCCATTATAATCCTTAATTTTGCCACCGCCATGGTTATATCCTGGAACGTCTTTATCCTTCATTTTAAATCTTAGTTCTCTTGTTCCATCTGGTACATTTTTAAGTTCAAAGATTGGATTAGAAACTTTATTTGGTTTACCAGACGTGCAGCTTTTTAAGTTTCCCCATTCAAAAGTAAATGAAAATTCATTAGCTAAGATTGGAATGGAAAATAAGAACAATAAAATTATTGATTTTATTAATAGTTTCATTTTTTTAATTTATTATTATTTTTAGAATCTTCACCAAAAAAAAACCCCCGAAAAACGGGGGTTTTAAATTTTCTAGACAACTAGATGATTTGAAGTGAAGGGATTACATTCCCATTCCACCCATACCGCCCATACCACCCATTCCTCCAGGAGGCATACCAGCTGCACCAGCGTCTTTTTCATCTGGTTTATCTGCTATCATGGCTTCAGTTGTTACTAACAATCCAGATATAGAAGCAGCATCTTGAAGTGCTGTTCTTACAACTTTAACTGGATCAATAATACCTTCTTTAAACATATCAACATATTGCTCTGATTGTGCATCGTAACCATTGCTAGGTTTGTTGGTTTCTAATAATTTACCAACAACTACTGATCCATCAACACCTGCATTTGTTGTGATTTGTCTAATAGGTGCTTGTAAAGCGCTTTTGACAATTTCTACTCCCGCTTTTTGATCATCACCTTTTACTTTTAGACTATCAAGTTCTTTTGAAGCATAAAGCAATGCACATCCACCACCAACAACAATACCTTCTTCAACTGCTGCTCTTGTAGCATTTAATGCATCCTCAACTCTATCTTTTCTTTCTTTAACTTCAACTTCTGTAGCACCACCAACTTTGATTACAGCTACACCACCTGCTAGTTTAGCAAGTCTCTCTTGTAGTTTTTCTCTATCATAGTCTGATGTTGTTTCTTCAACTTGAGCTTTGATTTGAGCACATCTTGCTTCAATGTCAGATTTCTTACCTGCTCCACTTACAATTGTACTATTTTCCTTATCAACTTTTACACGTTTTGCAGATCCAAGATCATTAAGTTTAACATTTTCAAGTTTAATTCCTAAATCCTCAGAGATAACCTGTCCACCTGTAAGAATTGCTATATCTTCCAACATAGCTTTTCTTCTATCTCCAAAACCTGGAGCTTTTACAGCTACAACTTTTAGACCACCTCTCAGTTTATTAACAACGAGTGTTGCGAGCGCTTCACCCTCAACATCTTCTGAGATAATCATTAATGGTCTACCTGCTTGAACAACTGCTTCTAAAAGTGGAACCATTGGTTGAAGATTTGTTAGTTTTTTCTCGTGAAGAAGAATTAGTGGATTTTCTAACTCTGTAGTCATTTTATCACCATTAGTAATAAAATATGGAGATAAATATCCTCTATCAAACTGCATACCTTCAACTACATCGAGTTCTGTTTCAATTCCTTTTGCTTCTTCAACAGTAATTACTCCTTCATTACCAACCTTCTGCATAGCTTTTGAAATCATTGCACCAATCTCTTTATCACCGTTTGCTGAAATTGTTCCGACTTGTGCTATTTCATCACTATCTTTTACTTTTTTAGCTGACGAAATTAATTTATTTTTTACATGGTCTACAGCAGCATCAATCCCTCTTTTAACATCCATTGGATTCATCCCTGCTGTTACATACTTGCAACCTTCTTTAACAATTGCTTGAGCTAATATTGTTGCAGTTGTTGTTCCATCACCAGCTTCATCGTTTGTTTTGCTAGCAACTTCTTTAACCATTTGTGCACCCATATTCTCAAATTTATCGTCAAGATCAATTTCTTTTGCAACTGAAACACCATCTTTAGTTGTTCTTGGGGCACCATAAGATTTGTCTATAACAACATTTCTTCCTTTTGGTCCAAGAGTAACCTTTACAGTATTGGCAAGTATATCAACTCCCTTTAACATTGATGCTCTAGCATCTGAATCAAATTTTACTATTTTAGCCATTCTAAACTCTCCTTATTAATTATTTACCTGTTGCAATACCCATAATGTCAGATTCTTTCATTATGCTGTACTCTTTACCATCAATTTTAACTTCTGTTCCTGACCACTTACCGAATAAAACTTTATCTCCTACTTTAACGTCCATAGGTATTAGTTTTCCATCTTCAGTTTTTGCACCTCCGCCGACAGCAACAACTTTACCTTCTTGAGGTTTTTCTTGAGCTGTATCTGGAATAATTATGCCACCAGCAGTTTTTTCGCTGCTATCTAAAACTTCTATTAAAACACGGTCATGTAACGGTTTAAACTTCATACGAATTCTCCTTTAAATTAGCAGTCATATAGAGATATATTTAATAATTTTCAAGATCTTGAATAAAAATTATGGTCTAAAAAACCCAAGAATAAAGCATATTTTTAAGCTATACCTCAAGTATGCCCCAAAACTTAGACAAAGATGGATTAAGATCTAAAATAAATAGTTACGAATTATTTTTTATCGACATATGGGGAGTGATCCATAACGGATTACAAATTTTTGAAGATTCTATTGAAGTATTAGAAAATTTAAAAAAAAATAATAAAGAGTTTGTATTACTTACCAATGCTCCAAGACCAAATTCTACAGTTATTGATTTTTTAAAAAAAATAGGACTCAAAAAATATTATGAAGATGTATACACCTCAGGAGAAGCTTCATTAAAATATTTAATGGAAAATTTTCTAAATGCAAAATTTTATCATATTGGACCACCAAGAGATTTTGACTTATTTAAAAGATTTGAACAAAATAAAGTTAGTAATATTAGTCAAGCTGATTATTTTATTTGCACAGGGTTATTTGAAGATCATGAGACAAAACTTGAATATTATAAAGATTTACTTGAGAAATTTTCAAATAAAAAATTTGTGTGTACTAATCCAGACCTAATTGTTGATAGAGGAGATGTTAGAGAGTTTTGCGCTGGATCAGTTGCAAAAATATTTGAGGAAATTGGTGGGAAAGTAATTTACTTTGGAAAACCTTATCCTCCAGTTTATAATTTATCTGCTAACATAAATGGTAAAAATGTTTTATGTATCGGAGATAATATGAATACAGATATAAAAGGAGCTAATATTCAAAATTTTGACAATTTGTTAATAACGAGTGGTATACATAAAAAAGAATTAAGTAGTTTAAATATTGATAAATTAGAAAAAAAATATGGAGTGAGTGTGAATTACACTCAAACAAAATTAAAATGGTGAACAAAATTAAAATTTATAAAAATTTTGAGATTTTAAAAAAACATCAAAATGCCATGATACTAATCGGTAATTTCGATGGATTACACTTAGGCCATCAAAAATTATTCAAAGAAGCAAAAAAATATAAAAAAAAATATAATTCTAAAATTGGAGTGGTGACATTTGATCCAATACCAAAAATGTACTTTAATAAAAGTATTACGAATTATCGACTTTCAAATCTTAATCAAAAAAGCAGATATTTTAGTGATTATAACGTTGATTTTTTAATAAATAAAAAATTTGATAAAAAATTCTCTAAAATATCTTGTCATAATTTTATTAAAAATATTTTATGCAAAAAGTTAAGTGCAGATTATATTTTTGTTAGTAATAATTTTAGATTTGGAAATAAGAGAGAAGGGGACGTAAATCTATTAAAAAAACTTCAAAAGAAATATGATTATAAATTAATTAACCCAAAACCATTATATAAAAAAAATAAAATTATTTCTTCAACATTAATAAGAAAATTAATCGAAAATGGTAATTTAAAAATTGCAAATCAACTTTTATCTAGAAATTGGTCAATAGAAGGTGTCGTTGAAAAGGGTAGAATGATGGGAAGAAAAATTGGTTTTCCGACCTGTAACATAAATATAAAAAACTATGTGATACCAAAAGTAGGAGTTTATGCAGTTGATGTTTATATCAAAAAAAACAGAAAAAAGATCAAAGGAATAGCAAATATTGGTTATAGGCCTACTTTTAATCAAAAAAAATTATTATTAGAGGTAAATTTATTTAAATTTTCTGGAAATCTTTATAATAAAAATCTAACTATTAATTTTACAAAATTTATTAGAGGAGAAACCAAATTTAAAAATATTGATGCTTTAAAAAAACAGATAAAGAAAGATATTAAAATTGCCAAAAGATAAAATATCATGAGCAAGGAACATATAAATCTACCTAAAACAAAATTCTCAATGAAGGCAAATTTGCCAAACAAGGAGCCAAATTACATTGAATTTTGGAAGAAAATTGACCTGTACAATTTGTTAAGAAAAAAAAGTAAAGGGCAAGAAAAATTTGTGCTCCATGATGGGCCTCCATATGCAAATGGAAATATTCATATGGGTACCGCTTTGAATAAAATTTTAAAAGACATAATTACAAAATTTCATCAAATGGATGGAAAGGACTCAGTTTATGTTCCTGGATGGGATTGCCATGGGCTGCCTATCGAGTGGAAAATTGAAGAACAATATAAAAAGAATAAAAAAAATAAAAATGATGTTCCAATAATTGAATTCAGAAAAGAATGTAGGGAGTTTGCAAACAAATGGATAGATGTTCATAAAGGAGAATTTACAAGACTTGGGGTAATTGGTGATTGGGAAAACTACTATTCAACAATGTCATTTGATGCTGAAGCTCAAATAGTCAGAGAACTTGGAAAATTTCTTAAAGAAGGAAGCCTTTATAGAGGTTACAAGCCAGTTCTTTGGTCTACTGTTGAAAAAACAGCTTTAGCTGATGCTGAAGTTGAATACATGGATCATGTTTCAGATACTATTTATGCTGCATTTAAAGTGAAATTTTCAAATTTAGATATAATTAAAGGTGCTGACGTAATAATTTGGACTACAACTCCCTGGACTATTCCTGCAAATAAAGCATTAGCTTACAATGCTAGCCTTAAATATGTATTGCTTGAAATTAATGATAACAAAAATTTTGTTAACAGAAAAATTGTAATTGCAAAAGATTTATTAGAACCTTTTAAAAAAGATACCTCTATAGAAAATATTAAAGTTTTAAACGAATTTTTAGGAAAAGATTTAAATGGAACTATTTGCAGTCATCCATTTTCTAAAATGGAATATAATTATGATATTCCTATGCTTGAGGCTAATTTTGTCACTACTGAACAAGGAACAGGTATTGTACATTGTGCTCCGAGCCATGGACCAGATGACTTCAATCTTTGTTTAAATAATAATATCAAAGCAATTGAAACAGTTGATGGTGATGGAAAATATACAAGTGAAATTAAACTTTTTGAAGGTTTACATATTTTTAAGGCTAATAACTTAATTATAGAAAAATTAGATGAACAAAAAAATTTAGTAACAAATGGAAAACTAACTCACTCTTATCCTCATTCTTGGAGATCAAAAGCTCCACTTGTTCATAGGGCAACGCCACAATGGTTTATATCAATGGAAAGTCACGGGTTAAGAGATAAAGCATTAAAAGCTATCGATAATACAGATTTTTATCCTTCCAAAGGAAAAGAAAGAATAAAATCAATGATTGAAACTAGACCAGACTGGTGTGTATCAAGACAAAGAGTTTGGGGTGTGCCACTACCAATTTTTATTTCAAAAAAAACTGGTGATGTTTTAGTTGATGATGAAGTATTTGAAAATATTGCAAAAATTTATGAAAAAGAAGGTTCTGATTGTTGGTTTAATGATGATTATCAGATCTTTCTTGGAGACAAGTATAAAGCAGAAGATTATGAAAAATTATCAGATATAGTTGAAGTTTGGTTTGACAGTGGATCCACTCACTCTTTTGTTTTAGAGAAAAGAGACGACCTCAAATGGCCAGCATCTATGTATTTAGAGGGGTCAGATCAACATAGAGGATGGTTTCACTCCTCATTACTTGAATCATGTGGAACAAGAGGAGTCGCTCCATTTGAAAGCATTCTTTCTCATGGTTTTGTTGTAGATGGAAAAGGTCTAAAAATGTCAAAGTCAACAGGTAACGTTATTGCTCCACAAGATATATTAAAAAAATATGGAGCTGATATATTAAGAATTTGGGTTGCATCTTCAAATTATGCTGAAGATTTAAGAATAGATTATTCAATTTTAGATCAACACGCTGAGTCTTATAGAAAAATTAGAAATACATTTAGATATCTATTAGGAAATATTCAAGATCAATACGAAAATCTTGATCTAGAAAAAGTTAAATTTGAAAACTTTGACTCTCTTGAAAAATTTATGCTTCATAGAATTTATACAATAAATGAGAATTTTAAAAATAATTTTAAAGTTTATAACTTCCATAATTTATACAAAGAATTACTAAATTTTTGCACAGTTGAGCTTTCTGCTTTTTATTTCGATATCAGGAAAGATACTCTATATTGTGACGTTTTAAATTCCGATAAAAGAAAGAACTGTATAACTCTTTTAAATATTATTTTGCAGTGTCTCCTAAAATGGTTTGCACCAATATTATCATTTACAACTGAAGAAATTTATCAACTAGTTAAAAAGGAAAAAGATAGCCAAAGTATCCATTTACAAAATTTCGTTTCAGTTCCTAATTCTTGGAACGATGAAGAACTTAGCTCAGATTGGGATTATGTTAAAAAAATTAGAGATGAGGCAAATATTTCAATAGAGAATATGAGAGCCGAAAAGTCAATTGGTTCAAGTTTAGAAGCAACAATTGAGATAAAATTAAATAAAGAATTTTATGATAAAGCAAAAAATATAAATTTTGCTGAAATTTGTATAACTTCATCTGCTTCTGTAATTAAAGAAGAAAATTTAAAAAATAACATTGATGTAGTTGCAAAAAAGGCCCAAGGAAATAAATGTCCTATCTGTTGGAAAATTTTTGAAACGAGTTGTGAAAGACCAAATTGTGGACTTTTAAATACAAATGGGCAATGAAAAAATAAATAAACTTCTTGTTGGTTCTATATTTCTAGTTATTTGCTTTGCTCTAGATAGACTATCAAAAATTTATGTTCTAAATATTTTAAATAATGAAGGACAAGTTGATTTTTATATAAATCAATTTTTAAATATTTATTTAGTTTGGAATACAGGTATTGGATTTGGTTTATTTTCGTCAGAAGATAAACTTTTCTATAACATCTTCACTGTAATTATAGTCATCATAAATTTGGTAATATTGTATTTCGCTTTGATTGAATCAAAAATTAAATCATTTTTTTTAATGATAATATTAGGAGGGTCTTTAGGAAACTTATTTGACCGGGTTTATTACAGTGCTGTTCCAGACTTTATAGATTTAAATTATGCAGGATATCATTGGTTTATCTTTAATGTAGCTGACATATTTATAACAATTGGTATTATATGCCTTATTTTATCTGAATTTATATTCTATAAAAAAAAAGATGAAAAAAATTAAACTAAATTTAATCTTATTAATCGCTTTAGTGCCATTATTAACTTTTTGTGGCGGAGTTAGAGATGCTTTGGAAGGCAATAAAAGATCTGATCAGAGCGATGAGTTTTTGGTAAAAAAAAAAAATCCACTTCAAATGCCTCCAGATATAAATAAATTACCAAAGCCAGGTGATAATATTGAAATAATAGATAATTCACAAAAAAAAGATGAAATTAAAGAGTTACTAAAAATCGAAGATGACAATACTAATAACAACTCAAATAGTGAATCTGATTTATTAAATAATATGAAAAAGAAAATCCAGTAATTAATGGAGACAAAACATATTATTTTCAAAAATTTTAATAATAAAAATAAACAATTAAATAAAAAAAAACTTAATAATTTCTTAAAGTTTAAAAATTTAATTGAAAAATATCCTTTATTAAAATCTTTAACAAATAATTATAATTATTCATTTCAGAAAAAAAATTTACTAAAATTCAAAAAATACGATGAGTTTAATTTAATTGGAATGGGTGGATCAATTTTAGGCTCACAAGCCATTTATGATTTTCTTAGTCATAAAATCAAAAAAAAATTTTGCTTTTATAATAATTTACAGAATTACAGAATTACAAAATCAAATAAAAAACGTTTAAACATAATTATATCAAAATCAGGAAATACTTTAGAGACATTATCTAATTTAAACCAGATTTTAACAAAACAAAAAAAAAATAAAAATTTAATAATCACTGAAAATAAAAATAATATTCTTAGAGCCATGGCAAATAAATTGAAATCTGATGTTTTGGATCATAAAAATTATATTGGAGGAAGATACTCGGTATTATCTGAAGTCGGGATGATCCCTGCAGAATTGATGGGATTAAATGAAAAAAAATTTAAACGATTAAATTATCTAATAAAAAATAAATCATTTATAAATTTTTTAATTCAAAATGTCTCTTCAATTCACTCAAATATTATCAAAGGAAAAAAAAATTGTGTAATTTTAAATTACGACAAAAAATTAAATAACTTTTTGAAATGGTACCAGCAATTATCTGCCGAAAGTTTAGGTAAAAAGGGCAAGGGTTTCTTTCCTATAATCTCTACTATGCCAAAGGACAATCATAGTCTTTTACAACTTTATTTAGATGGTCCAAAAAATAATTTTTTTAGTTTTTTTTTCTGTAGAGAGAGAAGTTTATTTAAATTTAATAATGCTTATCTAATTGATGGATTAGAGCACTTAAAAAAAAGAAGCTTAGACGAAGTATTGCATGCTCAAAAAAAAGCTACAGAATATATATTTAACAAGAAAAAATTATCATTTAGAAGTTTTGAAATTATTAATAGAAGCGAAGAAACTCTTGGTGAACTATTTACATTTTTTATTCTGGAAACTCTAATGTTAAGCTCTTTATTAAACGTAAATCCAATTAACCAACCTTCTGTTGAGTTGATTAAAATAGAAACAAAAAAAATTCTAAAATAGTAATTTACCAAATATTATTTTTGATAATCCATATTTTTTTTCTCTAAGAACTTTAAAATCTTTTATAAAATTTTCTTTAAATTTCTTATTTCTATGTATTACTATTAATGTACTTTTGTGAGCAATTTTTAAGTCCAAAATTTTCCTTAATAATTTATTTATATTTTTATCTTTAAACGGTGGATCCAAATAAATTAAATTAATTTTTTCATTATCTAGATTTTCTCTAGAAATTTCATATGCGTTTATTTCCTTAATGACTGAAACTTTATCAATTTCTAATTTTTTAATGTTTTTTTCTAAAACTTTCAAAGAGGGTTTGTAATTTTCAAAAAAAAAAACTTTTTTTACTCCTCTAGACAAACACTCAATACCAAACGAACCAGAACCGGAAAATAAATCCAAAACTACGTCATTTTTGAATTTAATTTTTTCATTTTTAGAATGCTGTAAAATATTAAATATCGACTCTCTAACAATATCCTTTAAAGGTCTTGTTGTTTTATCTGTAGGATTATGAATTAACTTCCCTCTTAGTTTTCCACCAATTACTCTCATTTATCTATGACTTTATGACCTATATCTGATCTATAAAAACCATCTTCCCAATTCAATTTCTTAATCTTATTTATGATTTCTTTTCTGCTTGATAAATAGCTATCTGAGATATTCACAAAATTTATTACCCTACCACCAACTGCTACAATTTTGTTTCCAGAATTTTTTGTTCCAGCATGAAAAATAAAATTATCTTTAGTTGATTTGAATTCCTTTAAATTTTTAATTTCAACATTCTTATTATATTTTTCAGGATATCCTTTTGAGCATAAAGCAATGCACATACTTTTTTTATTTTTCCATTTTATTTCGTGAGCCTTTAATTTTGAATTACAACAAGCATTTATTATTTCTAATAAATCACTGTCAACCAAAGGTAATATAGTTTGGCATTCAGGATCGCCCATCCTGACATTATATTCAATTAGGTATGGTTCATTACTTTTTATCATTAAGCCGGCATATAAAAAACCGACGTACTTCTCATTCATTTCATTTATAGCTTTTAAAGTTGGCTCAATTATTTTGTTTAAAATTTTATTTTCTAAATCATTATTAATTAAGCTTGAGGGTGAATAAGCTCCCATTCCTCCCGTATTCTTTCCGGTATCTCCCTCACCAACTCTTTTATGGTCTTGAGCTGTATTAAAAGTTTTATAACTAATTCCATCTGAAATAATAAAAAAACTCATCTCATCACCTTCTAGAAATTCCTCAATTAATATTTGATCTGCTTTCCCAAATTTACCATCAAATATTTCATTGACAGCTGTTTTAGCCTCATCAACGTTCTGACAAATATAAACACCTTTACCTGCAGCAAGAACATCAGCCTTGATAACAAGAGGAAAATTAAAGGATGATAGAAATACAAATGCGTCTTTTTTGGATTTACAAATTTTAAATTTAGCTGTTGGTATGTTAAATTTCTCACAAATTTGTTTTGTAAATATTTTCGAGCCTTCTAATTGAGCAACTTTTTTTCTAGGACCAAAAACTTTAATATTTTTTGATTCTAGAAAATCCACTAATCCTTCGACTAATGGTTTTTCTGGACCAACAATTACCAATTCAATTTGTTCCTTATAGATAAAATCATATAAGTCTTGAAAATTTTCTAAATTGAGGTCAACATTTAAAGATATTTCTTCGGTACCAGCATTACCGGGTATTGAATATATTTTTGTTATTTTATTTGAATTACTTAAGTGATGAACTAGAGCATGCTCTCTTCCTCCACTTCCAATAATTGCAATTTTCATTTAGTAAATATATATCTTAAATATGTTAAATAAGTTAGCTAAATTAAAATACTCAGCAAATAATTTTGAGATCATTGAAGACGGCGATCATGTGATTTGTGCTATCTCACAAAAAAAAATACCACTTGAAAACTTAACTTACTGGAACGTTGAGACACAGGAAGCCTACTTTTCGTATATTGAGGCCTCAGTGAAAAGAGATTTATTAGATAAAAACTGATTATGTTTTCCACCTATCATGAGTCCAGATCCACTGGTCTACATTTTTTAAAATCATTTTTTCAAGCATCTTATTTAGATGTTCAGTGATTTCTTTGATTGATTTATTGTTCCCAATTTTAATTGGTTCAGAAACAAACATTTTAAAATAATTATTTTTTTTTCTCTCTATATAAATAGGCACTAGATCACATTTATATTTTTTTATTAATTGTGCGGGTATGGTCGTAGTACTAGCTGGTTTACCAAAAAAATTAATTTTTATACCTTCTCTTACTCTTTGGTCTATCATTAGAGCCACTGAGTTACCTTTTTTTATATTTTCAATAATTTGTCTTGTGCCTGATCTTCCTTTTTTAATTTGATTTTTGCATATAAAATTTTCTCTAATTTCTTCCATAGTTTTGTTAAGGAATACGTTATTTAGTGGTCTATAAATAGCGCACAAATTTATACCAGCCTTTTCTATTTGTAGCGCCATTAATTCAAAATTATTGAAATGACCAGATATAAATACAGCTCGTCTTTTTTCCCTCTTAATTTTGTTTAGGTTTTCAAGCCCGTCTATTTCAATAAATTTATTTAATTTGTTATTTCTAAATGCTTTAAGAAAAGGATATTCAGCAAGTATTCTTCCATAATTTCCATATATTTTGCTGATAATTTTATTGTAATTTTTTTTGTCTACAATGCCAGATTGTCCCAAATTATTTTCAATTAATTTTTTTGATCTAAATATCGGTCCAAACAAGCGTCCAATAAAATCTCCCAAATTAGATCCATTTTTATAACCAATTATAATTAGTATAAAAAAAAACAATTTTATTAAAATAAATTCAATTAAATAAAAAAACTTCCTCATAATTTCTTCAATAAAAAATTTCTAAATTCTTTTTCTTTTTCAATTTTTAATCCTATTTTTAAAAATTGGATATTTTTTTTTTGTATATTTGACAATCTATTGTAGTCTTTTTCTGTTGTTATAATTTTTAATTTATTACTCTTAGCTATATTTTTTATATTATTTATATCAGAATTTTTATATTTATAATGGTCAGGAAAAGTCATTATTTTTTTTATCTTGAAATTATATTTTTTTAATGTTTTTTGAAATTCCAAAGGATTACCTATGCCTGAAAAAACTAGAAAGTTATTTTTAAATTTAAAAGACTCAAGATTTCTAGGAATGTATTTAGCTCTAAATATTTTTAAATTTGGATTTAAACTCTTTAGAGTTTTTTCAAAAATTTTATTATTTTTTTCACCATTAAGAAATGCAAGATCATAATTTAAAATATTTGTAATTCTTTCCCTTAATGGCCCAGCAGGCAAAACTAGCCCATTTCCAACTAGCTCTGAACTATTAAAGCAAGCTATAGAAATATCATAATTTAAACTTTTATCTTGTAAACCATCATCTAATATAGCTAACTGGTATTTTTTTTTCTCAGCAATTCTCAGCGCTATATCTCTAAAACTTAAACAAATTAGATTTCCATATTTTGATAAAATATTTTGTTCATCAATTTGATCAATATATTTTTTTTTGATAAATACAGTTTTAAACTTATATTTTAACATATCATTAATTCTTAATACTAAAGGTGTTTTTCCAGTTCCACCTAAGTAAATATTTCCAACACAGATTGTTTTTATTTTGAAATATTTTTTAAGTCTTAAAGATTTAAAAAAATTAAAAATGATTGTTATCAAGCTAAATGGTAAGAGTGCTAATGATATGAAATTGAAACTATCCCAAAAAATGGGTCTTTTTACTTTCATTATAAATAATTTTTAATTTCTTTAACATTATTTTCAAAAATTTTAGCACCTAAATAATTAATTTTATTAAGTTTACTATTTGATATTTTGTAATCATGATTTTTTACAAATACCTTTTCCATTTGATCAATATTTTTAATCTCTGAAGATATTTCTAAACTTTTTAATTCCTTATATATTTCTTTAAAATTTTTTACTTTTTTACCATGCATCACGTAATTACCCATTCTTACAGCTTCTAATGGGTTTTGTCCTCCATGGTTTACTAAAGATCCACCAATAAATGTTACATTTGAAAGTCTTAAAAATTTTGACATTTCTCCGTATGTATTAACAATATATACGTCACAATCATTAGATGGTCTATATCCGCTTGATCTTTCGGTAACTATCAGTTTTAATTTTCTAAGTTCTTGCTTTATGTCTTCTGATCTATTTATGTGGCGCGGAACCAATATTGTAATTAAATTCTTAAATTTTTTTTTCAATTTTAAATGTAATTTTCCAATGATTTTCTCTTCATTATAATGAGTGCTAGCCGCACAGAATACTTTTTTATTTTTAAAATATGTTAGAACATTTTTCTTCAATTTTTGTTTATCATTTTTAAAATACTTTAAATTTCCTATAAATTTAATTTTTTTAACACCCAATCTTTTTAAATAATTTTGGGTTTCTTGATTTTGAGGTAAAGCTATAGTTATTTTATTGAAAACTTTCTTTGCAAAAGATGAAAAGATTTGCCATCTTTTGAAACTTTTACTCGTAATTCTAGCATTGATTAAAATAAGAGGTATTTTTTTTGAATTTATTTTTTCATACATAATCGGCCAGATTTCAGAATCTACAAATATTGCGATTTTTGGTTCCCAATAATTTAAAAAGTTATTGCATATAAATCCAATATCAAATGGATAGAAAACATGAGTTGTTTTCTTTAATGGTTTTTTTGCAATTATTGATGCAGAACTTAAAGTAGATGAAGTAAGTAAAATTTTTTTTATAGATTTGTCTTTTTCAAACTTATTTATCAAAGGGAGAATGCTCATGATTTCCCCAACACTTGCACCATGAAACCATACAGTTGTATCAGATTTTTTTTTATTATAGTAAGCGTATTTTTCTAAGATTCTTCTCCAATCTTCCTTTCCATTAATCACTCTAAAAAATAATATTAATGGTGAGATTAAAAAAAAAATAATTCCTAAAATATTATACAAAAAAAACATTAATTATTTTTTATTTGCCTCTCGTAGAAGTTTTTATAGAGTAATGAATTTTTAATTAGTTCATCATGTTTCCCAGAAGACTCAACCGATCCTTGATCTATCACATAAATTCTTTCTGAATTAAGAATTGTTGATAGTCTGTGTGCAATAACTATTGTTGTCTTATTTTTTGTCAATTCCTCGATTGCCTTTTGTATTTTTTCTTCTGTTTCAGAGTCCAGTGATGACGTTGCTTCATCAAGTAAAATTATCTTACTATTTTTTAATAAAGCTCTAGCAATCGAAAGTCTTTGTTTTTCACCACCAGATAATTTCAATCCATTTTCTCCTATTATAGTTTCGAACTTATTTTCAAGTTTTTCAATGAAATCAGTACACATTGATATTTTTGCAGCGTTGAAAATTTCATCATCCGTCGCGTCTGGTTTTGCGTACTTAATATTATTATAAATAGTATCATCAAAGAGAGTAGTATTTTGATCAACTATTGATATTTCTTTTCTTAACGAATTAAGATTTAAATCTTTTATTGTTTGATTATCTATTGTGATTTCTCCAGAATCAGCATCATAAATTCTTGGTATTAAATTTAATAAAGTAGATTTACCCGATCCACTATGACCAACTAAAGCTGTCATTCTTTTTCCGACAATATCAATGTTAATATCTTTTAGAACAATATTTTTTAGATTGGATTTGTAGCTAAAATTAATTTTTTTAAATTGTATAGAGGCATTTTCTATTTTTAACATTTTTCCATTTTCATTACTTAAAATTTTATTTTGTTGATCAATAATTGGTAAAATTCTCCTTCCAGCTGATATTCCTTGACCAAAGATTACATTTACTGTTGCTAGCGATTTAACTGGTTGATAAGCAAGCATCATTGCCGCTAAAAAAGAAAAAAAATTGTTTATACTAAGTTGATTATTCATAATTAATTTTCCTGAGTAAAAAATCAATATCGCTATCATTATTCCTGTCACAACTTCCATAATAGGTGTTGATCTTATAAATACAGTTGCAATTTTAATGGATTTTGTTTTTAGATCATTAACAAATTTCTCAGATCTCTCATACTCATAACTTTCTCTTTGGAAAATTTTTATTATTTTATGATTTTTAAATAGATCAATTAAATATTTATTTAGATCACCAGATTTTACTTGAGCTTCGGTCGTAACCTTTAACACACGTTTTCCTAATTTTTTTGCTGTTATAGTTGCTATCGGTAGCATTATCAAAGCTATGAGAGAGAGTCTCCAATTTTGAAAGAACATCACAAATAACAAACCTACAAGTGTTAGGCCATCTTTAAATAAATTTAAAACTGCATTACTCAACATCCCAGTTATTTGATTAACATCAAAGTTTAGATTAGAAATATAATTTCCTGAGTGCTTATCTTCAATTTTTTCGGTATCAGCTTTTATAAATGAAGATAGCATATCAATTTGAATATTTTTTTTAACTTCCTCCGCTGTTTTAATCATCAAAACTTTTGCCAAATATAAAGATATACCTTTAGTAGCAAAAGCTATAATTATTAAAAGTGGAATAATTAAAATTAAACTTTGATCTTTATTTATAAATATTTTTTCTATTGCAGGGTCAAGCAACCAAGCTGTAGCCGAAGTGCTGGCAGCAACCAAAATAGAAAACACTATAGCAAGAATTATTTTGTTTAGATGTTTTGTTGTATAATCATTGTACAATCTTTTTATAATATCAATATTTTTCATTAAGTTAATTTTCCTACTAGCAAAATTATTAAAATAATTAGACCTAAAAAATTGTTGCTCTTAAATTTTGCTAAGCAGTCATTCCCACTTTCAGTTTTTAATTTGAGAGATTGAAAAATTAACAAATGAGTTAAAGGCACTATTAAAGTAATGTAATATAAATAATTAAAATTCATTTTATAACCAACAAGAAACAATGATATTAAAAATATAATGTAACAAAACGATATAAATTTTTTTGGGTTATTTTTAAATTTAATCGATGTTGATTTAACTCCAATTATTTCATCATCATTAATATCTTGATATCCATATATTGTGTCGTAACCTAATGTCCAAAATGTGGCTCCTAAATAAAATATAATTGGTACTATTGAAACTTCATTTTGAATAGATATCCACGCCAAAACTAGACCGTAATTAAAAGTAATACCTAAAAAAAGTTGAGGCCAATAGGTAAATCTTTTCATTAATGGATATGTAAATGCCAGCGGCATTGAAAGAAGAGCCATATAAATGGTAAATTTATTAAAATTTATCAAAACTAAAAACGCGATTAAACATAAGATTGCAGCATATATTGCAGCATTTAATACAGAAATTTTTTCTGACGCGATTGGTCTATTTTTTGTTCTTTCGACTAACTTGTCAATTTTTCTATCACTTATATCGTTAACTATACATCCTGCTGATCTCATTAGGACAGATCCAGAAAAAAATAAAAAAGCATAAATAAAATAAGTATTTAAAGAAAGAGAAAAATCATATGAAATTGTTAAACCCCAAATGCATGGCCAGAATAGAAGCATGAAACCAATTGGTTTATTAAGTCTTGTTAATTCAATAAAAATTTTAACCTTTTCAGACATAATTTACTTGTAAATAACAAAGCGTAGATTCATAATCAAACTGATTCGCATGAATATTGATTACACTGTTACCGCATTAATGTTTCCCGCCATTCCTTTGATTATGGCTGTCTATAGTAATAGATTTCATACATTAAGTGGGCTAATTAGAAAAATACACGACGAATATGTTTTTGAAAAGCATACTCCACCAGAGTGGAAGCAGCAGCTAATTAATTTAAATGATAGAGTAAAAAATTTAAGAATTACTATACTTTTTGCAGCATTTGGTTTTTTATTTAATATGCTTACTGTTTTTGCTCTTTATTTAGAGACATATTTTTTAGCTAGAATAATTTTTGGTTCTTGTTGTTTATCTATGATGGTATCAATAATATTTTTTATAAGAGAAATACAAATCTCGACTAGAGCATTAAGACTTCATCTTTCAGATATGGATGATCAATTTAAGGAATAATAACTGCTGGTCCAGTTAAAACTCTATTCTCTAAATCTATGTGAGCTTGTTTAGCTTCACTTAATTTGTATTTTTTAGATACCTCAATTTTTATTTTCCCTGAGAGAACTGCATCAAAAACCAATTTAGCAGATTTTTCTAATTCATCTCTTGTAATTGTATAATGCATTATCGACGGTCTTGTAAAAAAAAGACCTTTTGTATTTATATGTTTTTTGACATCTATAGTGTGAACATATCCAGATGCATTTCCAAAAGCTACCATCATCCCTCTAATTTTTAAACACTCGATTGATCCCTCAAAAGTTTTTGCTCCAACACCATCATAGACAACATCTACTCCGTTTTTACCTACTATTTTTTCAACTTCCTCCACAAAATTATGATCTGTATAATTGATGACATGATGACACCCATTTTTTTTTGCTATTTCAACTTTTTCTTTAGATCCGACTGTTCCAATGACTTTACATCCTAATGCATTAGCCCACTGGCATAATATTTGACCAACTCCACCAGCTGCAGCATGAAATAAAACTTTATCTCCTTTTTTTACAGCATATGATCTGTGTAACAAATATTCTGAAGTTATTCCTTTTAATAAAATACAAGAAGCTATTTCATCTGAAATACCTTCTGGCACCGTGACTAATTTTTCTTCTGGCATTATTTGTTTTTCCGAGTATCCACTTATTGGAGCAGATGCATGACTTACTCTATCTCCAACTTTAAAAAGACTTACTTCAGAGCCAATTTCTTCAACTACTCCAGATGCTTCTAATCCAAGTCCACTTGGTAATTCAATCGGATACAAACCTGTACGATGGTAAACATCAATATAATTAAGTCCGACTGACAAATTTTTAACAAGAACTTCCTTTGGACCAGGTTTACCGATTTCAATATCTTTGTATTCTAAGACTTCTGGACCACCAAACTTTTCAAATCTTATAGCTTTCATATTTACTTTACGAAATTACCGTTATGGTAATCATCAATTGCTTGAAGTATTTCTTGTTTAGTATTCATGACGAATGGACCACCTCTTGCAATCTGTTCTCCTATTGGTTTTCCAGATATTAGTAAAAATTTAGCGTTTGTTAAAGCAGTTACTTTTAAGTTTTCACCTTTAGATAATAATATTAATGTAGAGTCTATAACACTTTCATGTTTATTGTTTCCAATTTCTATCTCACCTTCAATTAAATATATGAATGAATTGTGTGTGGATGGAACTTGATGATTAAAAATTTTACTTTCATTTAATTCTACATCAAAATAAATTGGATCTACATTGTGTTTTTTTATTGGACCTTCTGAATTTTCAAATTTTCCAGCTATTACTTTTATAAATTTATCTTCGTCCTTATGTGTGCTCATTTTATCAGAGTCTATATAATGGTATTCTGGCTTGCTCATCTTTTCGCTAGCAGGCATATTAATCCATAATTGAAAACCATGAAGTTTTCCATCATTCATAGCTGGCATTTCAGAATGAATTATTCCACTACCAGTTTTCATCCATTGCACATCTCCTGCAGTCATTTTTCCTTGACCACCTGTGCTATCTTTATGTTCAAAACTCCCAGCTAACATGTATGTAACTGTTTCAATTCCTCTGTGTGGATGAGGAGGAAAGCCTGCAATATAATCATCTTTATTTTCTGATCCAAATTCATCTAACATTAAAAATGGATCATAATAATTTGGTTCAACACCAATACTTCTTTTTAATTTAACTCCTGCACCATCTGATGCCGGTGTTGGATCTATAATTTTTTCTACTTCGATATTTGTCATGTTGTTCATATAGGATATATCTAAATTAAATCAAGCAATTCTGATAAATTACTTATTTGTTGGTTAGGTTCAAAATCTAATTTATCAAAAATATTATTATTTCTATTCACCCAAACTGCGTTGTATCCATAATTCCCTGCACCAGAAACATCCCATGTATTTGCGCTTAAGAATAAAACTTCATTCTTTTCAATATTATATTTATTTATTGGAAGATCATATACTTTTGAATCTGGTTTAAAAATACCAGCTTCTTCAACAGAAAAAATATCATCAAAAATATCTTTTAATTGATTGCTAACTACAAGTTCATTTAAAAGGTCAGGTGTACCATTTGATAAAATTGCTAATTTATAATTTGATTGTTTTAATTTTTTTAAAGCATCCCTTACTTCTGTAAATGTTGAAAGAACTTTATATAAATTTAAAAGTTCTGATCTCATTGAATTATCAATATTGTAAAAATTCATAGATTTATCCAAACTATCTTCAGTGATTTGCCAAAAATCTTTGTGTCTTCTCATTAAACTTCTAAGCCAAGTATATTCAAGCTGTGTAGTTCTCCAATAATTAGCAAATCCTTCCCATTTATCTCCTAATTTTTCCTTACATTTTTCAGCTGCAGAATTAACATCAAATAGGGTGCCGTATGCATCAAATATGATTGCTTTAATTTTTTTCATAAATTAATTTAAATATAATGAGCAATATTAGAATATTTTATCCAGAAAAATTATCAATTAATTTAGAAACTAATTTAACTAAGTCTCAGTCACATTATTTATTGAAAGTAATGAGGATTAAACAAGGAGAGACCTTTTCAGTTTTTAATAAATCTGGAGAATGGAAGTCAATTGTAACTGAAATTTCAAAAAGCAGCTTAAATTTCAAGGTTATTGAACAGTTGAGACAAAAAGATAAAGAGCACGAAATCTGGTTAGCCTTCTCACCCATTAAATCAAATTATTTTAACTTCATGATACAAAAAGCAACTGAGCTTGGAGTAACAAAATTTGTACCAATTATTTCCGAAAGGACAATTGTTAGAAAAGTAAATAATGAGAGATTAAATAAAATAATTATAGAGTCGTGTGAGCAAAGTAATAGAATAAATATTCCTTCTATTGAAAAACCTCAATCATTAGATAAATTCCTGTCTAACAATTCAGATATCAATTTAATTTTTGGAGATTTAAATACGAATAATAAAAAAATTAAAATTTCTAATTCAAAACCAAATTGTCTTTTAATTGGTCCTGAAGGGGATTATTCAGCCGGTGAAATTAAAAAGATTCTAAACTTTAAAGGGTCTCAATCGATAAAACTAAGTGATAACATTTTAAGGTCTGAAACTGCGGTTATATCCGCGTTATCTGTGATCAATTATTTGCAAAATTGATAAATTGTCGCGAATTCTCTAGTATTTTTTATAATATTTTCGATCTATATAGAAAACAAATGAAGAAACTATTTTTTGTTTTTATAGCATTAATTTACTCAGTTGAGGCGTTTGCAAACCAACCAAAAAATTGGCAATTAGGTTTCCAAGAGCCTGCATCGCAAACTATGAGAGATATAGTTTGGTTTCATGACTATATGTTAGTACCAATCATAGTTGCTATAAGTGCGTTTGTTTTATTTTTAATGCTTTATGTGATGGTAAGATTTAGAGCATCGAGAAATCCTAATCCATCTAAAAGAACACATAATGTTTTAGTTGAAATTGTTTGGACATTAGTTCCTTGTTTAATCTTGATCGTGATGGCAGTTCCGTCATTTAAAGTTTTATATTCACAAGATGCAATTCCCAAAGCTGATGTAACTATAAAAGCAATTGGATATCAATGGTATTGGGGATACGAGTACCCAGATGAAAATATAATTTTTGATGCTTACATGATCGAAGAGAAAGACTTAAAAGAAGGTCAGCCAAGATTGTTAGCAACAGACAATGTAGTGGTTGTCCCTGTAAATAAAGTAGTTAAAGTTTTAATCACTGCAAATGATGTGCTTCATGCATGGGCATTACCAGCATTTGGAGTTAAAAGGGATGCGATGCCAGGAAGAGTAAATGAAACTTGGTTCAAAGCTGAAAAAGTTGGGACTTATTACGGACAATGTTCTGAGTTATGTGGAATTAAACATGCTTTTATGCCAATTGAAGTTAAAGTAGTTTCAGAAGAAGATTACCAAATTTGGCTTTCAGAAGCGAAGATAAAATTTGCAAAAGATGAAAATTTAATTAATAAAAAACTAGTAGCGAGTAAATAAAAATGAGTTCAGAAGCAGCACATATTCACGATCATCATACTCCAACAGGTTGGAAAAGATGGGCATATTCGACAAATCATAAAGATATTGGAACAATGTATTTAATTTTTGCAATCATTGCAGGAGTTATAGGAACAGCATTTTCAGTTTTGATGAGAATGGAATTAATGCACCCTGGTGATGATGTGTTAGGTGGCAACTACCATCTTTATAACGTTTTGGTTACAGGCCATGGATTAATAATGATTTTCTTTATGGTCATGCCAGCGATGATTGGTGGTTTTGGAAACTGGTTCGTGCCGATAATGATTGGAGCACCAGATATGGCATTTCCAAGAATGAATAATATTTCTTTTTGGTTATTGCCTGTTGCATTTATTTTATTACTTTCATCAATTTTTGTAGATGGACCTCCAGGTGCACAAGGTGTCGGTGGTGGCTGGACGATTTATCCACCTTTATCTTCTACTGCAGGCCAACCAGGTCCAGCAATGGATTTAGCAATTTTAAGTTTACACGTTGCAGGAGCTTCTTCAATTTTAGGAGCAGTTAATTTTATTACAACTATATTGAATATGAGAACGCCTGGAATGACTTTGCATAAGATGCCATTATTTGCATGGTCAATATTAGTTACAGCTTTTTTATTATTACTTTCGTTACCAGTATTAGCAGGAGCAATTACTATGCTTCTAACAGATAGAAATTTCGGTACAGCATTTTTTGATGCACAAACAGGTGGAGACCCAACATTATTCCAGCATTTATTTTGGTTTTTTGGTCATCCAGAAGTTTACATTCTAATCTTACCAGGATTTGGAATGATCAGTCATATCGTATCTACTTTTTCAAAGAAGCCAGTTTTTGGATATTTAGGAATGGCTTACGCGATGGTAGCAATTGGAATAGTAGGATTTGTTGTTTGGGCTCACCACATGTACACAGTTGGTTTAGACACTGATACTAAAGCGTATTTCTTAGCTGCAACAATGATTATCGCTGTCCCAACAGGAATTAAAATATTTTCATGGATTGCTACAATGTGGGGAGGATCTATATCATTCAAAACCCCAATGGTTTGGGCTTTAGGATTTATATTTTTATTTACAGTTGGAGGAGTAACTGGTGTAGTTCTAGCAAACGCTGGAGTAGATACTGCATTGCATGATACTTATTATGTTGTGGCTCACTTCCACTATGTATTATCTTTGGGAGCTGTTTTTGCGATATTTGCAGGCTTCTATTATTGGTTTGGTAAAATGTCAGGGTATGAATATTCTGAGTGGATGGGCCAACTTCATTTTTGGTTAACTTTCATAGGTGTAAATTTAGTTTTCTTTCCACAACACTTCTTAGGATTAGCTGGAATGCCAAGAAGATACGCTGATTATCCGGATGCATTTGCTGATTGGAATTATATTTCTTCAATCGGTTCATATATTTCTGTAGTTGGCTTAGTGGTATTTTTCGCTAATTTAATCTACGCTTTTGCAAAAAAGAAAAAAGCAGCACAAAACCCATGGGGAGAAGGGGCCACAACATTAGAGTGGACAGTTCCATCACCACCGAATTTTCACACTTTTGATGAATTACCGAAGTTTGAAGATTATGAAGGTACTGAAAAATCTAGTAGTTAGTAACGTCTTAAGATATAAAAATTAAAATGGCTACGACGTATTCTAAAGTAAAAAAATCGCATTACGAACTAGGTATTATTCCTGAATTATTAAAATTAATGAAACCAAGAGTAATGTCTCTTGTTATCTTTACTTGTGCAGTTGGTCTATTAACAGCTCCTACTTCAGTCTCATTTCAACAATCAGTGATTGGGATATTAATTGTAGCCTTTGGTGCAGGAGCAGCAGGAGCACTTAACATGTGGTATGAAGCTGACTTAGATAAACTAATGTCAAGAACTTGCCTGCGCCCAATTCCAAGAGGAAAGCTGAACAGAAACCAAGCATTATATTTTGGAACATCTCTGTCAGTTATATCAGTTGTAAGCTTGTACTTTGTAACAAATGCTTTATCAGCATTTCTATTATTGTTTACGATATTATTTTACGTATTTGTTTATACAATTTGGTTAAAAAGAAAAACTCCACAAAATATTGTTATAGGCGGAGCGTCAGGAGCTTTACCACCAGTAATTGGATGGGCAATAGCAACAAATTCTATTTCGTTGGAGTCGATTGCTTTTTTCTTAATAATTTTCTTTTGGACACCATCACACTTTTGGGCATTAAGCTTGTATAAAGCTGATGATTATAAAAAAGCAGGTATTCCAATGCTTCCAGTAACTAATGGAATTCAGGATACTAAAAAGAATATTTTAATTTATTCTTTGCTAATGATACCTACAATTATTTTTCCATATTACATCGGATTTGTTGGTGAAGTATTTTTATCACTTAGCTTACTACTTACATTTTATTATAATTTAATTTGTTATCAGCTTTACAACTATAAACATGGAAAATTTAACATAAAGAAGGCTAGACACATTTTTAGCTATTCAATTATTTATTTATTTTTAATATTTGTTTTTTTCTTAGTGGATAAAATTTTATGATAGTTAAAGATCAAAAATTAAAGAAGAAAAATTTATGGACAGCAGTTGGTTTGGTTGCATTTATAGTTTTCTTATTCATTTTCACACTATTTAATATTGGAGTATTTGAAAGACCTCTATGATTAAAAAAAATACTTTAACTCCACTAATTCTAGCAGGAATTTTTGTCTTTATGTTGGGATTGTCTTTTGCAGCGGTGCCTTTGTATGATTTATTTTGTAGAGTAACTGGTTTTGGCGGAACTACACAAATATCGAAAGAGGCTCCTAATATAGTTCTAGATAAAAAAATAAATGTAAGATTAGATACCAACGTTAACAGTGCTCTTGATTGGAATTTTGATGTTGATCAAAAAACAATGGATGTTCAACCAGGTAAGGTATACAGGATTAAATTTGAAGTGGAAAACACAGGAGATGAAATATCATCTGCTGTAGCTACATATAATGTTTCTCCTTCATCATTTGGAGCATATTTTAATAAATTAGGGTGTTTTTGCTTTGAAAAACAAACATTAGATCCAGGGGAAAAGGCAAGTTACACCCTAGTATTTTACTTAGATCCAGAATTAGTAAATGATCCAAAAACATCTAGAGTTGAAGATGTTACTATGTCATATACTTTTTTCTCATCTGAATATTATAAAAACGAAAAAAAAGAGAGTTAAAATAAATGTCTGCATCAGGTCAAAAACATGATTATCATTTAGTTGATCCTAGTCCTTGGCCTTTAGCTACATCTATAGCAACACTAGTTACGGCTGTTGGATCTGTTTATTATTTTCACAGTAAAGTCATGTGGGCAATGGTATTAGGTTTTTTACTTATATTTTATTGTGCCTTTATGTGGTTCAGGGATGTTGTGATCGAAGCTGAGCACAAAGGTCATCACACACCTGTTGTTCAAATTCATCATAGATATGGAATGACATTATTTATTGCTTCTGAGGTAATGTTTTTTGTTGCATGGTTTTGGGCATACTTTGATGCAAGTTTGTTTCCAAATGAATTCATGGGAAATGTATGGCCACCAAAAGATATTGAAACTTTTGATCCATGGGACATCCCACTTATAAATACTCTTGTCCTACTTTTATCTGGTACAACAGTAACTTGGGCACACCATTCTTTATTAGAGGATGATAGAAAAGGATTTATAAATGGTCTAATCTGTACAGTAATTTTAGGAGCATTTTTTACGTTATTGCAAATATACGAATACCAACATGCTACATTTAGTTTTTCAGGTCATATTTATGGAGCTACATTCTATATGGCCACAGGCTTTCATGGTTTCCACGTTTTAGTTGGGACTATTTTCTTAGCGGTTTGCTTATGGAGAGGTAAATTAGGACATTTTACTAAAGAACATCATTTTGGTTTCGAGGCTGCTGCTTGGTACTGGCACTTTGTTGACGTTGTCTGGCTGTTCTTATTTGCAGCTATTTACATTTGGGGAAGTTAATAGTTCTTGAAAAATAAGCTATCTTTTTCAATTTTTGTATACTTTTTTATTTTAGTTTTTTTGTCATTAGGCACTTGGCAAATTGTTAGATTAAATTGGAAGCTTGATTTAATAAATTCAATTGATCAATCTTTAAAAAGTGATCCAGTAGAATTTAATGGAAGCAATCCAATTAACTTTAAAAAAATTAAATTTGAAGGAATATTAGACAATTCAAAAATAATTTATTTATATTCCTTAAATGAAAAAGGAGAGCCAGGATTTGATATTGTAAATCCAATGAGTATTAACAATAAAAGCTATTTAATAAATCGCGGTTGGGTTCCAAGAGATCTTAAATCTAAAAAGTATATTTCAAATGAGAGTAAATTTGAAGGAGTTTTAAAATTAAAAAGTAAATTAAATTATTTCAAGCCAGATAATGACGTAAATAAGAATTACTGGTTCACTCTTAAAGATGAAGATTTATTGACTTATACAGGCAAAGAATTTTCTCCATTCATTATCAACAATATTAGCAAGCAGGAAGGAATTTATCCTAAGTCAAAACAAATAGGAGCCAATATTTCAAACAACCATTTAAAGTATGCTCTTACATGGTTTTCATTAGCTGTTTCCATCTTTTTAATATATTTATATTTCAGAAAAAAAAATTACTGATGGAATATATAAGCACAAGAAATAATTCAGATCATTTTTCATTTAAAAAAGTATTTCTAAAAGGTTTAGCTGATGATGGAGGTCTTTTTGTCCCAAAGTCAATCAAACCATTTAGTAAAGATGAATTAAACAAACTAAGTGGTCTTAATTACAATGAATTAGCAGCTGAAATAATTTACCCATTTATTGGTGATTTTATGAATAAAGAAGAGTTAATTTCTACAGTATCAAAATCTTACTCAAAATTTAGAGCAGATGATGTTGTAAAAATCTCTGATTTAGGAAATTTAAAAGTTTTAGAACTCTATCATGGCCCAACACTTGCTTTTAAAGATATTGCTATGCAATTAATAGGAAATTTCTATCAATATCATTTAGGAAATGAGCAAAAAAAAATTAATATAATTGTAGCAACTTCAGGAGACACAGGTGCAGCTGCTATTGATGCTTTAAAAGGCAAAAAGAATCTAAATGTTTTTGTATTACATCCGAATAACAGAATTTCACCAGTACAAAGAAGACTGATGACAATCCATGAAGAAAAAAATGTTTTCAATATTGCTATTGAGGGAAACTTTGATGATTGTCAAAATTTAGTTAAAGCAATGTTTAATGATGAAAATTTCTCTAGCTCAATTAATATGTCAGGTGTTAATTCAATTAATTGGGCAAGAATTGTTGCTCAAGCTGTTTATTATTTTTACGCTTATTTTAAAATAAGTAATGGAAAGCCTCTGTCTTTTTCTGTTCCGACTGGAAATTTTGGAGATATTTATGCTGGTTATTTAGCAAAGAAACTTGGACTTCCAGTTGATAAACTTATTGTAGCAACTAACAAAAATGACATCCTTCATAGAGCAATTTCTGTTGGGGATTATACTCAAAAGAAAGTTGAGGAAACAAATACCCCCAGCATGGATATCCAGATAGCAAGTAATTTTGAGAGACTTTTATACGATGTTAAAGACTGTAATTCAGAAGTTACAAAAGATGTGATGAGTAAGATAAAAAACAATACTTATCAAATTGATAATAGTGACTTAGATGAAATAAAAAAGAATTTTACGTCTGAAATGTTAGATGAAAATGAAACTATCCAAATGATAAAAGATATAAATAAAGAATATAAAGTTGTAGTTGATCCACATACTGCAGTTGGAATTGGTGCTGCAAAAAAACTTGGACTAGAACAAAATTGTGTTGTTTTATCTACAGCACACCCATGTAAGTTTCCAAAAGCAATAGAAGATGCAATCTCAAAAACTGAAGAATTACCAGATAGTCTTAAATATGTTTATGATAGAGAAGAAAAATTTGAAGTTATATCAAATGATATAAATAAAGTTAAAGATTATGTAATTAATTCCATATGAAATTAAAAATTAAAGATCAAATCCCTGATATAGAAATTTTCCATCTAATAGATGATGAACCACAAACTAACAAAATTAGAGATATTTTAGGAAATGGTAAAGTTATTTTATTTGGATTACCTGGCGCCTTTACCTCTACTTGTTCAAAACTTCATCTTCCTGGATATGTAAGTAATGCTGATAAAATAAAAGCTAAAGGAATAGATAATATATATTGTTTATCTGTGAATGATCCTTTTGTCATGAATGCTTGGGGAGAAGCAAACAATGCAGTCGGTAAAATAACAATGTTATCAGATCCGTATCTATTATTTACGAAATCAATTGGCGCTGAAGTAGATAGAAATTCAAAAGGAATGGGTATTCGTTCAAATCGTTATGCGATGGTTATTCAAAATTTAGAGGTAGTTAATATCCAAGTTGAGAAAGAAACTAAACAATGCGGTTTATCTTCAGCAGAGGGAATATTAGATTTATTATAATCTATGAAAAAAGTTCTACTTTCATTCTTCTTAATTTACTCATTTTCAATTACTGCTTATGGGTGGGAAAAAGTTCTTATCCCAGATTATGTAAATAAAAAAACTAAATCACCTTGGAATTTTTATGACGATTTTGAGGATCAAAAAGTAGGAAAAGTAAATTTAAAGAGATACCAAATTAATGACAAAGGAGCAGGTAGAAAACCATTTAAAATAAAACAAGAGACAAATGGAAATAAATTTCTTGAGATATCAGTAGAACATGGTTGGAATAAGTGTTGTGGAAAATGGGTAAAGACAGAAAGAGCAGAGATTGAAGTAAGACCTAAAAGAACTCTAAATAAAGAAATATGGTATGGATTTAGATTGAGATTTCCAGAAAATTTTGTCTTTGTAGATGACAGACTCTTAGTTAGTCAATTTAAAAATCAATTTAAAGATATGAAAAAAAGTCCACTACTTCATATAAATTTTTATGAAAATGGTAAGACAATTGATATAGGGGGCGATACCGGAGGCAAGGCAACAACTAAATATAACAAACCAGAGGCAATAATCCATAGAGTTGCAAATAAATTCAAAATTAAAAATGGAAAATATGAACTTTATAAATATAAAGTCAGAGATCAACGGTATCAGCCAAGTAGTATGCTAAGCTCTACTAATTCAAAGCATCCAAGATCATTACAATATATTATACCTGGTGAATGGAATGTATTTAAAATCGGCATAAAAAATTCAAAGTCAGAGGAGGGTTTCGTGAAAGTATTTATTAATGAAGAAAAAGCACTCGATTATTCTGGAATAACTTTTGATTGGAAAGGTAATTACACTGGAAGTTATATCAGACTAGGTCCTTATAGGGATTCCCACCCTGACAATGGTCGTTATCCTAAACAATCTATTCACTATGATGATTTCACTGTTGTTTCGGATAAAAAAACTTTAGATAAATATTTAAATAATCTAATCATAAAATAAATTTTTTTTAATAATAACGACTGTTTTGTTGCTAGGTGAACCTAAATTGTAGCAGAGGACCTTGCCAATAAATCCACTTCATTATTAAGTTTATCTGTTGAATGTGCTTTTACCCAACTCCATTTAATATCAAAAGTATTTGATAGATTATCTAATTCAGTCCAAAGTTCTTTATTCTTAACTTCTTTTTTTTTTGCTGTTTTCCAACCATTTTTTTTCCAATTATGTATCCATTCAGTTATTCCAGATTTTACATATTTAGAATCTGTAAATATTTGAACCTTGCTTCCTTTTGGAATTTTTTTTAAAGCTTTAATCGGAGCAAGTAGTTCCATTTGATTGTTTGTTGTTTCTTTTTCGCTTCCTTTAATTTGAGTTTTCTTTCCATTATCAATAATAATTGCAGCCCAACCACCATTTCCTGGATTTCCAATGCAAGAACCATCTGTATAGATTTTAATCATTAAGAATAATCCTTAAATGAACTTAGATTTCTATGAAAATTTAACTTATCTATATATTCCTTTGGATCCTTGATTTTAATGATAGCTTGTTTAGGAGTATTTAAATAATCATAAGATCTAGTTAAAAGATATCTTAAAGCTGATCCTCTACATAAAGTATTTAAATTTCTTTTTTCAATTTCACTTAATTTTCTAACAGATTGGTAGCCTTTTAATAAATTTGAGGATCTATTTTTATCTAAAATAAATTTTCTATTTTTCTTCTTAAAGCATAAAGCATTAATGCAAGTTGCTAATTCATAAGATAGGAAATCATTAGCTGAAAAATAAAAGTCTATAAATCCATGAAATCTACCTTTATTGAAAAAAATATTATCAATAAAAAGATCGCTATGAATTATTCCATTTGGCATCTTTTTAGGCCATTTTTTTTTTAGATCTCTCAAATCATCTTTCATTAAATCTTTTAAGTTTTTTGACAATTTATTAATTTTATTGTCTATTTTATTCAGAATTGATCCCCATGAATTAATCGATAGAGAATTTTTTCTATATAATTTTAATTTTTTTGAAGCCTTATGAAGAAGCGCAGCATTTTTTCCAACTACAAAACAATCCTTGTTGTTTAGTTGTTCTTTATCTTTTCCTTCCAAGAAACTTACAATACAAGCTTTTTTATTTTTTAAATCAAATAAATATTTGCCTTTTTTGTCTTTTATGGGAATTGGACATTTTACTTTTAATCTAGATAGACCAGACATAAGATTTACAAAAAATGGGAGATCTTTTTTCTGAACTCTTTTTTCATAAATAGTTAAAATGTATTTGTTTTTCTTTGTCTTCAAAAGGAAGTTGGTATTTTCAATACCTTTTTTTATACCTGAATAATTTTCTATTTTTCCAATATTATATTTCTTTTCGATAAATTTTATCTGCTTATTATTAATTTTAGTATAAACAGCCATTAATTTAATTTTCCAGGAATTTTAAAAGTAATATTTTCTTTTACGATTTCAACTTCTTCTATGTTGATTGTAAATTGATCTTTTAACTCTGCTATAAATTTTTCAACAAGTATCTCTGGTGCTGAAGCACCTGAGGAGATTCCAATCGTATTACATCCTTTAATTTTATCTATAGGCACTGGGCTTTCTGAGTGTATTAACTCAGCAGAATTGCAACCAGAGTTTTTAGCAACCTCAACTAATCTTACAGAGTTAGATGAATTTCTACTTCCTATTACAAAAAACATATCACATTTATCTGCTATTTCTTTAACTGCTGATTGCCTATTTGTTGTTGCATAACATATGTCGTCTTTTTTGGGCTCTTTAATATCTGGGAATTTAGATTTTAGAGCTGCAATTATATCTTTGGTATCATCTACAGAGAGTGTTGTTTGAGTTATGAACGATAGCTGTTTATTTGAGATATTTTCATACTTATTTGCATCCTCAATATTTTCAATCAAGTCTATTGAACCTTTTGATAATTGACCCATAGTTCCTATGACTTCTGGATGGTTTTTGTGTCCTATTAATAATATATGATGACCTTGTTTATTTAAGTTTTCTGCTTCTCTATGAACTTTAGACACTAGAGGACATGTTGCATCTACAAACATCATATTTAAATTAGAAGCTTCCTCTGGAACAGATTTTGGCACTCCATGTGCTGAGAATATAACTGGTCTAGACTTATCTTTGATTTCATCTAATTCTTCAACAAATATCGCTCCTATTTTTTTTAAACTTTCTACAACATGTTTGTTATGTACAATTTCGTGTCTCACATAAACTGGAGCACCAAATTTATCTATACTCTTTTTTACAATTTCAATTGCTCTATCAACTCCTGCACAAAATCCTCTTGGTGCAGCTAAATAAATTTTTAAATTTTTGTTACTCATTTTCATCCTTTTTAAAAAATGGAATTAAAAATACTATACAAGCAATAAAAAAAAACAGGCTTCCGAACATAGCCCAAAAACTTCCCATACTTGATATGATGAAACCAATTGAAGATATAATGAATAATATCCATCCAATTAGATTTATAGTTTTATTTTTCATTTTTTTTCTACCATGAATTCAAGTAAAATATGAGGAAAGGTTAATGAAGCCAATCCAACAAATATTATTTTAATAATACTTTCATCTATACCAAATTTTTCTGAAATAAAATAAAAAACTATTAAATACATTATTGCTGTAATTACTGTTAGTGGAATAATTTTTCGTAAAAAAATAGGAAATCCTTTCATCAAATTTTTATTTATTTCATTAATTAAACTTAGTGAGTGTCTTATAGAATGAAGAAAGCAGAAATAAATTGTGAAAGCCAATATAGGGTTAAAAAAATAGTTTAAAATAATTATTGAAAAACTATCTAAAAAAAGAATTGATCTTAAATCATTATTATTACCTCTATATATAAGAAAATTACTTAGCACTGATAATATAACTAAAGGAATTAAAAAATTATTAGCCATAATATTTTCGTCTATTGAAAAATTTAACATTTTAAAAATTTCGATTGTCTCAGCTTTATGAAACAGCAAGGGTGCTGAAATAACTAATGATCCTTTAATGAAATAAAAAATTTCTAAAAAATTAGCATTTTTTGTTTCGATAAAGTCACTATCTTCTTTGCCAAAATGATATGCTGCAACTATTAAAAAAAGCGAAAGCAACAATATTGGACTTAAAATCCAAATTAAAATAACAAAAATAGCAATACCTATATAAGTTATATAGAACACTTCTGTATTTTTAATTTTATAAATTTTTAAAAGTTTTTTTCCTTTTTCATGATCCAGCGCACCGTGAGAGATACCAATTGTAAGAATTAAAAAAAAACTAAAAAGTATAAACGAATTATCTCTCAATACCTCAAAGGCAGAAAAAAAAATACAGATATTAAAAAAAATAATAGAATGAAATAAATTTATTTTGTTGATCATTATTTAAATACAGCTTTAATAAAAATCCATTTTGGCATCTTTAATATAATGGATAAGTCCTCGAAAATATTACTTTTATTGGAAAGGAAATTTATTACTGTTTTTGACTTGCTTTTAAACATTTTGAAGAAAATATTTGGCATGATCTCTGGCTTTTCAGCTAGGACTTTCAAAAAAACATTATCTAAAAACTTATACTTACTTTTTATATTGAAAGCTCTAGTTTGGGTTATTTTATCAATGTTTTGGGTAATATATTCTGCTTGTTCTTGAATATTTAGGAAAGTATAGCCAGTACTTAAACGCGTCATACCTCCAGCAGTTCCAATATTAATCGTATTTTTGTCGTTTTTAAATTTTGGATAAAATAATGGTATGGCTCCAACTTCTTTATAATTAATTTTATAATTTTTTAATTTTAGAGTGTTTTCGATGTAATCAATAATTTGTTTATCATAATCTTTTTCGCTATCATCTTCCATTTTTGAAAGCCACGTAGTTTCGATTAAAGCTGATTTTTTTGAATAGGGTAGTGTATAGAAAAAATGAACACTTTTTTTTTGATCACAATCAAAGTCCATTAAATTCATTATTTGATCATCAAAAAAATCTTTTTCGGTTTCAATCTCAACACCTTGAAAGTGTTGCCATAAATTAGAATCTTTATTCTCAAGATTTGGCAAACTGTTAAATAAAATTGCGTTTTCTGTATTTACTTCACTTATATCTTTAAAGAATTGAATGTTAGGATTTTTATTGATTTTATTTAAAATTTTTTTGTAGAATAGTCCACTATCAATACTTTCGTAAGGAGTTTCTTTACAATCTTTATATTCAACATTTCCTTTAAAATTGATTGTATAATCTTTCCATCTTTTTTTTACACAGTCATCAAACTTGTGAGGTACAGTTTTCCAATATGACCAAGTTTTATCTCTTTTATATTCATCTCTTTTTTCAATAATTGCTAAAGTCTTATTTTTAAGTTTATCGTGATACTCTAACTCATAAGCCAATGTTAAACCTGAACAGCCACCTCCAATAATTATGTAATCAAAATCTTTCATTATACTCAATATCTTGCATTATTATCTCATGCTCTTTTATTGTAAGTTTTTTATCTTCTTTTACAAAATATAATTTAATTAAATCACCAATAGATAGCACTGTATGTAAGACTTTTCCCAAATTGTTTACATAAATTTTTCCTGATTTATTATAATTTTCTAAGTTTCCTTTTTTTAAGATTTCATTTCCAATTTGTCTATATACTCGTCTTGCAACCAAAATCGAAAATCTTAAAAAGAATGGAATTTTTTTGATTGATATAAAAGAATTACTATAAAATTTGTCTGCGATTTTTAAAATTCTTTTAATTTCATCAAAATTCTTTTTTATATAAAACCTATTATTGCTTTCATCTTCAATAACATCTCTTGAAATATTAGTTAATTGCATTGCAATACCTAAGTCAATCGCTCCTAAAAGTGCTGATCTTTCTTTGACATTTAAAATTTTTGCCATCATTAATCCAACTGTTCCAGCCACTCTATATGAATAAACATATAGATCTTTGTCAGTGTTGATTTCTACTTTTGATTTTATATCAGCCTCTACGCCATCGAATAAATCATCAATTATTTTTTGTGATATTCCAAATTTGTTTATTAAAGCCCACATATTTTTAATTATTTGGTTATTTTCATTTTTTAATTTGAAATCTTCTTTGAAAGTATTGAAATTTTTTAATTTCGTATCAAGATCACCTTTTTCATCTGCTATATTGTCTATGTATCTACAAAAATCGTACAAATTAGAGCAATCAGAGTAGACTTGTTTTGGTAAAAAGAAACCTGCCCAATTAAAAGATTTAGCGTATATCGACAAATAATTTTGTTCATTCATTACAAAATTTTATCTAAGACCTTTGCGGATGATAGGACTCCTGGAACACCAGCTCCAGGATGAGTGCCCGCTCCAACAAAATATAAACCGTCATAAACCTCAGATTTATTATGAAATCTAAAGTATGCTGATTGAGAAAACTTTGGCTGAATTGAAAAACCAGAGCCATATTTTGTGTTTAATTCATTCTCAAAATAATCAGGAGTTAAATAAAAATCATCTACAATATTTTCTCTTAAGTTAGGTAATAAACTTTTTTCCATTTTATCTATTACAAGTTTTTTTAGATTCTCTCCTTCGATTGACCAGTTTATTCCTGATTTATTATTAGGTACAGGCACTAATACATAAAAGCAATCATGGTCTTTTGGTGCCATACTTGAATCTGTTGCGGTAGGTCTATGTAGGTAATAGCTTATATCGTTATTTAATTTTTTGTTTACAAATATATCATCCAAGTGTTCTTTGTACTTGTCGCCAAACTTTATAGTATGATGTTCAACATTTTCGTATTTTTTTTTTGTTCCAAAATAATAAACAAACAAACCCATTGAATATTCCATTCTATTTATCTTCCAATTAAATAAGGTGTTATATTTTTGATTATTTAGCATTTTTGAATAAACACCGGGAGGATCTGCATTACAAACTACGTTATCTGCTTTAATTTCCTCATCTTCACTTGTCACAACCCCGACAACTTTTTTATTTTCTGTAAGCAAGTTTTTAACTTCTTTACCTTTAATAATTGTAACATCTTCTTCTAACATCAATTTCTCAAAACCTTTTATGATTTGTCCTGTTCCACCCATAGAATAATGAATTCCCCATTTTTTTTCTAAATACAAAATTAATCCATATATAGAGGTTGTAGTAAAAGGGTTTCCACCTACCAATAATGGGTGCATACTAAATAGCCTTCTTAGTTTTTCATTTTCAATAAAACCACTAACCAAAGAATAAACAGATTTATAACTTTTTAAACTTAGCAATGCAGGAATTTGCTTAAACATAAATGAAGGTTTATCAAATGGCACATCTGATAATTCTGAATAACCCTTATCAAATATTTTTTTTGTAAATTTAAGTAAATTTCTGTAACCCACAACATCTTTATGATTAATTATTGCAATCTGTTCTTCCATTTTCTTTTCATCGGCTGAATAATCAAAATGGCTTCCATCTTCGAAAACAAATCTGTACCAAGTATCTAAATCTTTTATTTTTATATAATCATCTGGATTTTTATTAAAAAGTTTAAAAATTTCATAAATTAAATAAGGAGCGGTTATTACAGTTGGTCCACCATCATAAGTAAACCCATTACTTTTAAATACTCTCGCTCTTCCACCTAAATCTTTTTGTTTTTCAATTAAAGTAACTTTATGACCTTTTGCTCGAAGTCTAAGAGCTGCCGCCATACCACCAAAACCTGATCCAATTACAATGGAATTCATATTTCTTAATTTACATTATTTTTATAAAATTTGATAAACTATCTTAGTTTAAGAACTGATTTTCTTTAGTTCTGTCTTTGTTTCTTCAAGATTTTTATTAAACAAGTTGTCAAGTTTAGACTTATCAACAGATGTAGTAATAATTTTTTTTACAGATTCTACAGCAATATTAATTGATGTATCTTTAATTTCTTTAATGGCATTATCTTTCATTTGAGAGATTTTAGTTTCTGCGAGACTTTTCTTGAGTTCAGCTGATTTATGAAATTTATCATTCATTTCAATTACAAATCTTTCAGTTTCATCTTTTGACTGCTGCATAATCTTTTCACTCTCAATTTTTGCAGTATCTAGCTTCTTTTGCGCCTCATCCAATAGTCTTTTAGATTCAGCTCGGAGTTTTTCACTTTCGTCAATTTCATTTTTGATATCAGTAATCATTTTGCTCAATAAATTATTAACATTCTGTGGAACTTTTAAATAAATTAGCGCCCCAAAAAATATTACAAAAGATACTGCTACCCAAAATGTTGCATCAAATACCATTATGTTTTTCCATTTCTTTTTTAGAAAGATCTTCAACTATGGCTGAAAGACTACTTTTATTTATATCTTCACCAATTAATTGTTTAACTAGATCGGAGGATGTCTCAATTGCAATTTTAGTAACTTTCTCTTGAGAAGTTTTTTTTAATTGGTCTATTTCTTCTTCAGCTTTTATTATTTCTTTTTCGATATCCTTTTCTAAAGATAATCTTTTATTGTTTATATCGTCCAAAACTTTTTGTCTTTCACTATTAAAGAAGTTTTTTGCTTCGACTTTTGTATCATTGATAATTTTATCAAATTCTTTAACTTTTTTTTCAGTTTCTTCCCGTTGCTTGTCTGCAGTTTCGATATTCTCTAAGATTTGTGATTTTCTGGTTTCAAGATTGTTACTAATCTTTGGTAGTATGAATTTAGATAAAATTATAAACAATAATCCAAAGGTAAGTACTAACCAAAAAATTTGAGATATCCAAAACTCAGGATTAAGCTGGGGCATACCTCCACTCTCAGCGCTTTGAGCGCTATAAGTAAAGATAAGACTTAAAGCTAGAAATTGAAAAATTATCTTTTTCAACATTAATTAAAACGCGAAAAGAATAATTAATGCAACAACCAATCCAAATAAACCAGTCGCTTCTGCTAATGCAAAGCCTAATAGCAAGTTTGGAAACTGCTTTTGAGCTGCAGATGGATTTCTCATTGCACCTGAAAGATAATTTCCAAAAATTATCCCAATTCCAACTCCTGCACCTGCAAGTGCAATGGCTGCTAGTCCTGCTCCTATCATTTTTGCTGCTTCTAATTCCATTATATCCTCCTTATGTTAATTAATGGTGTAAATTTAATGCATCATTCAAATAGATACATGTTAAAATTGCAAATACATATGCTTGAAGAAAAGCAACTAATATCTCCAAACCTGTTAATGCAACTGAAAAACCTAGTGGTAGCCAGCCCCCAACAATTCCTAAGCTAACTACGAAACCTCCAAAAACTTTCATCATCGTATGGCCTGCCATCATATTTGCAAACAATCTAACTGATAAACTAATTGGTCTACTTAAGTATGAAATTATTTCT
>CABYKN010000009.1 GCA_902519695.1 uncultured Pelagibacteraceae bacterium
CATCAAATCTTCCATTTCCTACATTACTAATTGTTAAATTATCAACTACAACTTTAATGGAAGCATCTGAACCTTCTCCCCCACCGCCTTGTCCACCACCACAGTCATCGGCTAGACTGCAGTCAGAAATATGAATTCCATGACTGGCAACATCGTTAACAGAAACGTTATTTAGAATTACATTTACTAAACCTTTTTGGTCGTCTCTAACATCTACAAATATACCTTTGCCCCATCCTCCTTTTTTAATACTAAATCCACCTACTCCATAAAAATTTAAATTAGATATTGCAAGGTCAGCACCATTTGAAACAAAGAGGAGTGTTTGATTTTGGGTAGTTTTAATAGACTGTCCTGACCCTACTATATCCAGGGGTTGTAGTCCTGTATATTCTAAAGTTGAATTAATAATTATTTCATCTTCAGTTGTAATTAATATTTTTGATGATTCTTTACTTTTAGATGCCTTTAAAAGTGCGTGCCTTAGACTTTCAGGACCAGAATCTTTTGAATTTTTGACATTAAATGTTTTTGCTAGAGATTGTGAACTATTGAAAAGTATTAATAATAAAATTAGTACTAAATTTTTTTTCATTAAAAACTTATAACTTAAATAAAATACATAATTATTTCAGAAAGATTAAATAATTATTAAAATTAAATTATTAGTTGTTCTTTGAACATTTCTTAGAACAATATTTCACTTTATCCCAGTTTAATTTCCATTTTTTTCTCCAAGTAAAAGGTCTCTTACATACAGGGCAAATTTTTGTGGGTAAATTTTCTTTTCTCACTAAGCAGTATTTTGTTTAATAAATTTTTCTGCCTCAGCTAAAATTAATTTTTTCCTATCAGGTTTCATTTTATCGAAAATTCTAACCATCATAGATAGTCTAGGATTTTTTAAGAAGAAGGCTCTATTTCTATTTATGAATCTCCAATAAAGACCATCCATGGTATTGCACCATTCTCCTTTTTTAAAATCCATCATTTTCATGAAATAAGCGGAGCCGCAAATATATGGTTTTGTTGCAAATATTCCTCCATCACTGAAAAGCCCCATTCCATAAACATTCGGGACCATTACCCAGTCAGAGGAATCCACAAACATTTCCATAAACCATTTGTAAACATACGTTGGCTTAACTTCACATAAATTCATTATGTTTGATAAGATCATTAACCTTTCAATATGATGTGACCAACCATAATTCACTGCATTTTTAATAGCATAATCTAGAGGTGGTAATCCTGTTGTTCCTTCGTACCATGAGTTTTTCATTTTTCTATTTTGTTTAAAAAAATTTCTAGTTTCCATTTCTTTTGAATAGCTTTGATATATTCCCCTCATAAATTCTCTCCACCCGATTACTTGACGAATATAACCCTCTAAGGAATTTAATCTTATTTTATTTTTGTTGTGAAAATCTAAAACTCTTTTAATTATAAATTCTGGAGTTATAAGACCTAAATTGATGTAAGGACTTAAAGCACTATGAAATAATATATTGTCTTTCTGATCAACTGCATCTTCATAATCCCCAAATAAATTTGATTTTTCTTTAATAAAAAAATTTAATAATTTAATTACATCATCATATTCCGTAGCAAACCAAAAGTCTTTCGTATTACCTGGGTGACTTTTAAAATTTTTATCAATTAAAATTTTTAGTTTTCTCGTATGAACAGTCTCATTAATTTTAGGAAATTTGGGTATAGATATATTTTTTGGAAGTTTATTTCGATTTTCTTCGTCAAAACTCCATTTGCCTCCTTCTGGATTACCATCTTTTTTCATGAGTATATCCAAATCTCTTCTAGTCTCTTTATAAAAAACTGCCATAAAAGGTTTTTTTGATTTCGATAAATAGTTTTTAAATTTTTCTCTAGAATTTAAAAACATTGGTGTTTGAATAATATTCCATTTAATTTTTTCCTTTTTTAAAAAATTGGTAATTTTATTTTCAAAAAACTTATCCTCAATTTCGAAACTTGAAATTTCTTTAATTTTTTTTGTTTTAATTATTTTTTTTAATTTTTCTGTGTAATCCAGCTTAAAAGATTTATCCTCGATCGAAGAATATTCTAATTTAAATTTATTTTTTTTTAGTCTATCTGCGTGAGATCGCATGCAAGATAAGAACAATAATATCTTTTGTTTATGATGCTTTTCGTACGTACAAAGCTGATAATCTTCAGCCATAAAGAAAAAGTGGTCTTTTCTGTACTTTTCTAGATATTTCTCTGAGAAAAGCTGATTTCCAAGTAGAAAAAATAATTTCATTAACTATATATAACTCTTTAAAAATTTATGTCAGAAAAATATTTAGTAGTAGGTGCGACAGGATCTATCGGATCTAATTTAGCCGAACAGTTATACGCAGCCGGCAAAGAAGTACATTTAATTGGTAGGGATGAAGAAAGAACAAAATCTTTGTCTGAAAAACTAAATTGTAAATATACAGTCTCTGATGTTTTAGAAAATGGTTTTGTTGAAAAGATTAAGTCCGAAATAGATGATATCAAAGGTATAGCTTATTGTGTTGGTTCAATTGATTTAAAACCTTTAAGAATGGTTTCAGAACAAGATTTTACAAAATGTATGAAACTAAATTTATATTCTGCAGTAGATTTAATTAAAGGTTATCAAGAAAGTTTAAAAAAAAATAAAGGATCGATTGTTTTGTTTTCAACTGTTGCTGCTCAAAGGGGATTTACAAATCATGCAATTATAGCTTCAACTAAAGCAGCTGTGGAAGGATTAACTGTTTCTTTAGCAGCAGAATTTGCTCCTAATATAAGAGTAAATTGCATTGCTCCAAGTTTAACTAATTCAAAAATTGCAGAGCCAATGCTTAAAAATAAAGTTTTAGCTGATGGTATAGCAAAAGCCCATCCATTAAAAAGACTTGGAGAAGGTAAAGACTCGGCTTCGCTTGCAAAATTTCTAATAACTGAAGACAGTTCTTGGGTTACAGGACAAATTATTGCTGTCGATGGTGGTAGATCAAAACTTTCATAGAGTGAAGAAATTATTATTTCTTTTATCATTAATACTATTCTCAACTAATTCATTTAGTAAAAATTTTAATTTTAATAAAATTATTGAATTAGAAGCACCTTGGGGTTCGTCGTTCGTTAATGAAAATGAAATGATTGTTACCGAGAAAGGTGGCAAAATAAAATTTGTAAACATTTCTACAAGGGAGATAAATGAAATTGATCATAACTTAAATTTTGTAGAATATGGACAGGGAGGATTATTGGATATTCTGTATCATGAAGATTACATTTACATCTCATACACAGAAAATAGAAATAATTGGAAGACTAGTACTTCAATTGCACGTGCAAAATTTAATAAAAACAAATTAAATTTTAAAAATATTTTTCAAGCCAATCCACCAATTGACTCGCCCTATCATTTTGGTTCAAGACTTGCAATTAAAGACAACTATTTATTTGCTTCTGCAGGTGAAAGAGGCGGGGGAATGATTGCTCAAGATGGAAATAAACATCCAGGAAGTATAATTAGAATTTATCTAGATGGTGGCATTCCAAAAGACAATCCTCGTTTTGAGGGGAAATCAGACTGGCTACCTGAAATATATCAAATTGGTGTAAGAAATCCTCAAGGTTTAGCTTTATCGCCTTTTGATGGAAAAATTTATATGAGCAATCATGGTGCAAAAGGAGGCGATTGGTTTGGTGAAGCAAAGAAAGGTGAAAATTATGGTTGGAAAATTCTTGGATGGGGTGGCACAAATTATTCAGGTATACCAATAGGGCCAAAATGGAAACCTGGCTTTACAAAAGCCATTCAATATTGGGTTCCATCAATAGCCACAAGTGCAATCACAATTTATAAAGGTAATGAATTTAAAGATTGGAATGGTCATGCATTAATTACTTCTCTTAAAGATAAGTCTTTAAGAAAATTAGAGTTTAATGATTTATCATACGTAAAAGAGGAAATAATATTTAAAGATAAAATTGGAAGAATCAGAGACATACAAATTCACCCTATTAATGGTAAACTATATTTTTTAAATCAAGATGGATTGTGGTTGATGGAAAATTCTAGTTAGTATCAAAAAGCTCTTTAAATAATTTAAATTCACCAATTTTAAAAATAATTGCATCATCTTTTTTAAATCCAAATTTTTCTGCATTTTGCTTAAACCTTAAAGGGGGCTCTAATATTGGTTCAAGTGATAAGACAAAAGTTCCCCAATGCATTCCAATTACTTTTTTACTTTTTAAATCTTTAGCAAGTCCAAGGGCTTCTTCAGGGTTAGTGTGGTAAGCAGAAGAATCTTTAATTGAAGCCATAGGATAAAAATTATATGCGCCAATGTTAATAAATGTTAAATCAATTGGACCATACTTATCTCCCAATTCTTTATATATTTTTCCAACACCAGTATCACATGAAAATAATATTTTTTTTCCTTTGTATTCAATCAAATAGCTGCCCCATAAAGTTTTGTTAGTATCCGTTAAACTCCTTTTTGACCAGTGGACTGATGGCAAAAAAGTAATATTTAAATTCTGATTTATTCTTATTTGATCATACCAATCCATTTCATTTACATCTTTAAATCTATTAATTTTAAAATATTTTTTTAGTCCTAAAGGTAACAGGACTTTAGATTCTTTATAAGGAAATCTCATTATTGTTTTCATATCTTGATGATCGTAGTGATTGTGAGTTAGTAGAAAAATATCTGTTCTTGGTATCTCATTAAGTTTTAATGCTGGTTCGGTAAATCTCTTTGGCCCAAAAAATAAAGGTCCTGCATTTTTTGAAAAAACTGGATCTGTTATTATTGTTATTCCCCCTAATTTTAATAAAAATGTTGCATGACCTATCCACGCTACATAATCTTCTTTTTGGAAATTATTTAAATCCAATAAAACTTTTTCTTTTTTAATGATATTACTTTCAGGAAAAGTCATATCTAATTTTTTTTTTTCTTGGTTAAAGACCTTAAACGACCAATTGAAATTCATATCAATCACCTTTGATCCTTCAGGATTACGAAATGTGCCATTTGCTAAATGATGATATTTTTTTTTCATATCCTATTAATAATTTTTTGAAATAATATCTTGAATTGTATTACTTATAACTATTGTTCCAGCTTTGTTAGGGTGTATGCCATCCTGTTGATTTAGATTTGGATCAAGAGCAACACCCTCTAGCAAAAATGGAATTAAGGGTAAATTATATTTTTTTGACAATTTAGGATAAATAGCATCAAAATTTGTTTTATACTTAGTTCCATGAGTTGTTGGCGCAACCATCCCAGCTATTATAATTTTTATTTTTTTACTTTTAGCGATTTTAATTATTTCTTCTAAATTTCTCTCGGTTTCGTCTGGTTGAATTCCTCTAAGCATATCATTTGCTCCAAGACCAAGGATGATTAGATCAATACCGGGTTCTGATAAACTCCATTCTGCTCTATTCAATCCACCAGAAGAAGTACTACCTGACACACTTCCATTTATTACCTTAATATTTAAACCACTCCTAACGAGATTACTTTCTAAAACTAAAGATAAGTGTTGCTCTTTAGGTAGACCATAACCCGCCATTAAACTATCGCCGAATAATATAACCTTTTCTATTGCACTTGCATTTATGTGCACTAGAAAGAATAACAATATTTTTATAAATAAACTTTTATTCATGAACACACTTCTTAAATTAAAAAAAATAAATCTCAAATACCAAACTGGGAAGGACAATATCAATGTTTTAAAAAATATTGATTTAACTATAAAAAAAAAAGAAATTGTATCTGTGGTTGGAGAAAGTGGGTCAGGAAAAACAAGCTTGATTATGCTTATTGGTGGACTAGAACGTCCAACCTCAGGGAAAATTATATTTCAAGACAGGGAAATAACAAATCTTAATGAAGACGAAGTATCTGAAATTAGAAAGCAAAATATAGGAATTATATTTCAATCTTTCTATTTAATTCCAAATTATACAGCTGTTGAAAATGTAGCTTTAACACTTGAACTTAATGAATTTAAAAATCCAGAGAAAGAAGCAAAAAGTTTATTAGATCGATTTGGTCTAAAACATAGATTCAATAATCTTCCAAGTCAATTATCTGGCGGAGAGCAACAACGTGTGGCGATTGCAAGAGCTATTGCAATGAAACCAGATTTGATTTTAGCTGATGAACCAACTGGTAATCTAGATACCGAAAACTCAATAATGATCTCTGAAATTTTATTTAAATACGTCAAAGAAGAAGGGTCTTCTTTAATAATGGTCACACATGATCCAAAATTAGCAGACAAAGCAAAACGAAAAATTAAAATCAAAGATGGAAAAATTAAATAATTCTTCGGAGTTAAGTTTAATATTCAAGTATGCTTTAAAGGATTTAAGCAGAAATTATAAAAAAATTTCAAGCATTATTGTAACGCTGTTTATCAGTCTTTTTATTTTAAGTGCAATCTTTACAATCGAAGATAGTTTAAAAAAAGAGCTTAATGATAATGCAAAAGTTCTTTTGGGTGGAGATCTCGAAATCGATTATAACCGTAATCAGGGGGATCTTAATTTGGTCAATAAAGTAAAGGAATTTTCAACTGTCTCACAAATGATAGAGTTCAGTACAATGCTTTCTACGACAGGCAGAGAAAAAAATAAATCATTATTTACAAGGATTAAAACAGTTGATGAAAAATATCCACTTTACGGTGAAGTTGTTTATGAGCCAGAAGATGCTTATGAAAGAATGCAAAAGGAACCAAAGACAATTTTGATTAATGAAAGTTTATCAAAAACTTTAAAGATAAAAATAAATGACAAAGTTAAGGTACAAGATCAAAGTTTCATAGTTGTTGGAATTATAAAATCTGTACCTGATGTCAGTGGGTTTGTAGCTTTTGGAGATTGGGCATTAGCAGGAAAACAAACTTTGGAGATACTAAAACTAAATGGAATAGGTAGTTTTTTAAATTATGAATATAAAGTAAAATTTAATCCAAGTGATGATCCAGAAAAAATAGAAAGTAAGATCAAAGATATTTTTAAAGATGACCAAAAAGTAAAACTTAGATTTCCGGAAAATTCAGCAAGTGGCTTAAAAAGGATAATTAATAATTTTTCCCAATTTCTCTCTTTAGTTTCAATTAGTGCAATGTTAATTGCTGGAATAGGTATCGCTAATACATTGTTGTCATTTATAAACCAGAACAATATGTCTATAGCTGTAAGAAAAGCTGTAGGATTTTATTCAGGGAATATAAAAACACTTTATTATCTTCAATTATTTATATTATTATTTATTATTACTGTAATTTCTTATAGCTCAAGTTTTTTAATTGTACCAATTGCAGACAAATATTTATCTGATGGGTTGGGATTAAATGTTTATCCAAAATTCTCTTTAATTAATTTTATAAAAATATTTATTGTAGGTTTGTTAGTTCTTATAATTTTTTCAATACCAACAATAAGTTCAATTGATAAAGTTAAAGCATCAAACCTATTTAGAAATGTATTCCAAAACCTACAATTTTATTACTCAAAAAAGTCAGTTATTTTAAGTTTTATCTTGTTATCATTTTTAGTTTTATTGTTTACGCTGGGATCTGAAAGACCTTCTTATAGCTTGGGTTATTTTCTGGTTTTTTTTATATGTCTAATTGTATTTTTTTTACTTTCAAAGATTATAATTTATTTACTAAAAAAGTTTAATTTTATTTCAAATATCTCTTTAAAAGTATCGATTAAAAATATAACTCAAACAAAAAGTATCACTCCTATCACAATCATGTCTTTAGGCTTAGGTGTAACTTTATTATTAACTTTAGCTTTGGTTGGAACAAATTTTAAGAGAGAAATTGCAAGATCTATTCCAGATATTGCACCTGATTATTTTTTTGTTGGAATTCAAAAGGGTGAAAAGAAAAAATTTGAACAAGGTGTTTACAAAATGGACCCTGATGCGGACATTGAAATAGTACCTATGGTTTCTTCCGGAATAGTAAAAATTAATGGTGTGAGTCCGAATAGCTATATTAAACCAGATAATGATAGTTATTGGGTAATTGGAAGTGAAAGAAGATCTTCTTGGGTTGAAAATATTCCTAAAGATAACCCAATTTTGAAAGGAGAATGGTGGGATTTATCTAAACCTAACCAACTTCAGATATCACTTGATGCAAAAGTGGCTAAAGATTTTAATATTGAGTTGGGAGATATTTTTACTTTAAACATTTATGGTCGAGAAATTGATGGAGAAATAGTTAATTTTAGAGAAGTTGATTATCGTGATCTAAGTATTAATTTTGCCATGTTATTTAATCCACAATTTGCAAAAAAAATTCCTCATGAATATTTGGCAACTGCTAAATTTAAAAATCCAGATAATTTTGATGAAACCAAAATGTTAGAAGTATTACCGAGTTTGTCTATGATAAAAATTGCTGATTACTTAAATAAAGTAACATCAGTTTTAAATAAAGTCTTCATAGCTGTAACCCTAATTTCTGGTGTAACAATTGTCATTGGATTGATTGTTATCTCAAGTGCTATAATGGTCCAAGGAAAAGTAAAAGAGTACCAAAATCTTGTATTTAAAATTTTAGGTTTTTCAAAAAAAGAAATTATATTTTCATCTTTGATAGAATTTATAATTATTTTTATGTCGGTAATATTAATTGCAATTTTTTTTGCAGTAATTGGATCAAAGTTTATTATGGAGAATATTTTTGAATTAGTTTGGCAATTTGATTTTAAAGTTTTAATTTACCTTGGCGCCTCTATAGGAACTGTGACCTTGATTTTAATTATGCTAACTAATCTTAAATACTTAAGTCCTAAAGTTTATCCTTTAATTAGAAATCAGTAATAAATTTTATTTATTTGCTCTCTTAAAACACTCAATTGTATTTTTAAGTAAACATGCAATAGTCATAGGTCCGACTCCACCTGGAACTGGAGTTAAAGCTTTTGCAACTTTTGATACTTCATCAAATGCCACATCGCCAACTAGGCCGTTTTCAGTTTTATTAATACCAACGTCAATCACAATTGCATCTTTTTTTACCCAATCACCTTTTACAAGCTCGGGGATCCCAACAGCAGCGACTATAATGTCTCCTTTTAAACATTCTCCTTTAAGATCATTTGTTTTTGAATGAGTAATTGTAACTGTACAATTTTCTTTCAACAACAACTGTGTCATTGGCTTACCATTTAAATTTGATCTTCCAACAATTACAGCCTTTTTTCCATTAAGGTTTGGTTCAATTTTTTTTATTAATAAATAACAACCTAAAGGAGTGCACGGAATAGAACTTTCATAACCTGACGACAGATTACCAACATTCATGGGATGAAATCCATCTACATCCTTCTCTGGCATAATTGCCTCTATAACTTTTTGTTTATCAATATGTTTAGGAAGTGGGAGCTGAACTAAAATTCCTGAAACAGAATCGTCATTATTAAGTTCATCGATTTTTTTTAAAACTTCACTTTCTTCAACATTGTCAGGGTATCTAATCACCTCTGATTTAAGGCCCACTTCATTGGCAGATTTCTCTTTATTTCTAACATAAATTTGACTAGGTGCTAAATCACCAATCAATATGACTGTTAAACCTGGTATTTTATTATGCTTATCTTTTAAAGATAAGACTTCTTTCTTGAGCTCTTCTCTTAAATCAGCAGCAGCTTTTTTTCCATCAATTAAAATCATTTATTAAAATATTAGTGGTGCAATGTAGAGTTTCATACACATTTCTATGAACCATATCAACAAAAGAAGTACGATAGGAGAAATATCAAAAGCACCAAGGTTAGGTAAAAATCTTCTTATTCTCATTAAAATTGGTTCTGTCATTTTATAAGTGAAATCTAATATTAAATATACAAACCGGTTGCTTGTATTTAGTACATTAAAAGCGACCAACCAACTTATAACAACATTGGCAATTACAACATATGAATAAAGTTTTAAAATTTGAAGAGCTAAATAAAATATAGCAATCATTTTTTTTCAACATAGATGGACTGACTTGGGAATGCAAATGCAGCTCCCTTACCTTCAACAATTTTTTTTATTTCAAGTGCCAGATTTTCTTTAACTTGTAAATAATTAGTCCAACTATTTGTTTTTGTAAAACATCTTACATACATATCAATTGAGCTATCTGAAAACTTATCTATTCTTACAGCAACTCCAACAGATTGATCATAATCATCACCATTATTTATGTGATCTTCAATCTCATCTCTTATGGTTTTTAATTGATCAATTGTAGTGTCATATTGAAGAGTTATTATCCAACTAATAGCCCAGTTAGTCTTCCTTGTATTATTAATCACTGCATTTTCTGCAAATTGAAAATTCGGAATAATTGCTAGTGACTTATCAAATTTTCTTATAACGGTTGATCTAAATCCAATATTCTCAACAACTCCTTCAATAACTCCCTCGACTTTAATCCAATCACCAATTCTAAATCTTTTTTCAACTAATACTAAAATTCCAGATATTAAATTTTTAAATAAATCCTGAGCGCCTAATGCTACTGCTACTCCAAATAAACCTAATCCAGCAATTATTGGTCCAATTTTAATTCCCCATAACTCAAGAACAGCAGCTGCTCCTAAAATAAAAATTAAAATTTTAAGAGATTTTATAATCCAGCCTATTAATTCTTTTGTCAGTACTTTATCTAATCCACTTAAAATATATGATATTGGCTCAATTATTTGATGTATTATCCAAAATATTAAAATTGTTATTAGAGTTCTGTTCACGTTATCTATGAAGCCTCTAGTCTCATTATCAAATGACATATAGTAACTAGCAAAAAAGACACCAAGAACAATTGGAAGAAACCTTGCAGGACCTTCCATAGATTTTACAAAAGTATCATCTAATTTATTAGTTGTTCTTTTTGAAATTAGTTCCAATTTTTTTATTACGAGTTTACTGATTAGACCTCTAAATATTAAAAATAATACAAATATTACAAGACCTACTATTATCTGAAAGAAATCTACCCCAAGAATTCCCTGCTTCCATACAGATAAAAATAACTCATTAAGTTTATTTAAAACGTCCATTTTTAAATTTTATATAGCAAAAACTCTTCTTCACCAGGGTTAAAAAGAAAAATTTTTTTCCATTTTATGTCATTCAATGCTGATGATGCTTTTTCACCCATACACATTAGGTTAGTTTCCATCCAAATATTATCTAAATTATATTTTTTTATTAACGTAAAAAATGTCTTCGCACTATTTTCAGAATATATGTAAACAATTTCTGGCACAGAAGATTTGATATCTCTTAGAAAGTCATCACTTAAATTCTCATTAGGTACTGCTGTATAATTTATAATTCTCTTTATGACATAATTTTCTGAAATTAAATCTTTATCAAGATTATAAGAAACAATTTCACCACTAATGTAGGCCATTGGTCCAATCTTTGGGTCAAAGTTTTGTAAAATTAATTCTTTAAGATTATTTACATTACCCTCAGCACAGAAAATATTTTGAAAGCCTACTTCTTTTGCCTTTCTTTCTGTTGCAAGACCAACACAAAAACAAATTATTTTTTTATCTATTTTTGAAATATTTAAATTTTTTAAAGAATTAGCGCTCGTAAAAATAACACCTTTGAATTGGGTAAAATCTATTTCTTGTGTTTCTATTTTTTTTATTTGTAATAAGGGTAAATGAGAAACTTTATGATTCATCGAAGTAAATTTTATAATTAATTCTTTGCTATCATCTAATGGCCTTGTTAATAAAATATGCATTTTAATTTTTATAAGAACCTTTTGATTTTAATTTAAGCTCTTCTCCTACCATTCTACTAGTAGACTCAATATTATATTTTTGCAGACTTTTTTTTATGAAATATCTATTTTTTCCATCGACAGAAAACAATTCGGTCAATAGGTCTACTTTTTCCCCATTTAATTTTGCAAATACACCAACTGCAGTGTCACAATCTCCTTCAAGGACTTTTAAAACCTCTCTTTCTGCTTTTGCAACAGTTCTTGTTTCTTGATCATTAATGTTTTCAAGTAATTTTTTAATTTCATTATCATCTTCTCTGCATTGAATTGCTATAATTCCTTGACCTGCACAAGGTATAAGTTCATCAACACTAAATTCTTGTGAAATTTTATGTTTTAAATTTAAGGAATCTACTCCTGCTTTTGAAAGAATTATCGCATCATATTCGCCTTTTTCTAACTTTTGAACTCTAGTATCAACATTTCCTCTGATAAGTTTATATTTTAAGTTGGGTCTTTTTTTCTTTAGTTGATATTCTCGTCTATATGATGATGTACCAATAATTGAGTTTGGTTCTAAATCTTCAAATTTTATATTATTTTTACTTATTAAAATTTCATTAGGAGAATTTCTTTTTAAAAAATTATTAGTTAAAAGATTTTCAGTTTCTTCAGTAGGCATATCTTTGAAAGCATGTACTGCTATATCAATTTTTTTATTTAATAAATCTTTTTCAATTTGTTTTGAAAATAATCCTTTGCCTCCTATTTCAGATAATCTCTCATCTTGCTTTTGATCTCCTGTTGTTGCAATTTTTTTTAATTCGATCTCTTCCGAAAAATATTTTTTTAGTTCTTTTTTCACATTTTCTGCGTAAATCATTGCTAACTTACTTCCACGAGTTCCAATTATAAGATTAGCTCTTTTCATAAAAGTTATTTTTATTACATTCTTATAGATTAATTGTATTAATTATAAAAAATAATTTATGAATAAAAGCCCAATAATATTAGGAATTGAGACAAGTTGTGATGAAACAGCGGTTTCAATTATTCAAGATAACGAAAGTGGTATACCAAAAATTTTATCAAATATAGTTTCAAGTCAATTTGACATTCATAAAGAATTTGGGGGCGTTGTTCCAGAATTAGCTGCAAGGTCACATGTTGAAAAAATTAATTTAATTGCAAAAAAAGCTTTGGATGAGAGTGGTGTAACTCTTGATAAAGTATCTGCTGTTGCCGTAACATCTGGACCTGGTTTAATAATTTGTCTTAGCGTTGGTTTAAATTTTGCAAAATCACTCGCATCATCCTTAAAGGTTCCACTTATTGGTGTTAATCATTTAGAGGGTCATGCTTTAAGTCCAAGACTTCAAACTAATATTAATTATCCTTATTTACTTCTGTTGATTTCAGGTGGACACAGTCAATTTTTAAGTGTGAATGGATTAGGTAGTTACAAAAGATTGGGGACTACAATTGATGATGCTTTGGGTGAAGCATTTGATAAAACTGCGAAACTTTTAGGAATAGAATTTCCAGGTGGTCCAAAGTTAGAAAAATTTGCAGAAAAGGGTGATCCAAATAAATATAAATTACCCAAACCAATAATTAATAAAGGTGGATGTAATTTATCTTTTGCAGGACTAAAAACTGCAATACTAAGAATAACAAAAGATATAAATTCAGAACAAGAAAAATATGATTTAGCAGCTTCTTTTCAAAAAACTATCGAAGAAATATTGTATATTAAATCTAAGATTGCTTTTAAGGAATTTTTAAAAAACTCATTTAAAGAAAAATCTTTTATCGTTGCGGGAGGAGTTGCTGCAAACAAAGGTATAAGAAAAAAACTAATCGAAGTGAGTAATGAGAATGGCTTTAAGGCAATATTTCCAGATATTAAACTATGTGGAGACAACGCAGCAATGATCGCATTGGTAGGTCTAGAAAAATATAAAATAAAAAAATTTGATAATATGGATTTAGAAGCTAGTCCAAGACTAGCTTTGGATGCAAGTGCTAAATTTTTAAAAGGAGCTGGCGTAGTTTTGTAATGAATTATTGGTTATTAAAATCAGAACCCAACGTGTGGTCGATAGATCAACAATTAAAAGTTGGTGCAAAAGGTGCCGACTGGGATGGTGTAAGAAATTATCAAGCAGCAAACAATTTAAAAAAAATGAAGAAGGGTGATCTATGTTTTTTTTATCATTCAAATATTGGTAAAGAAATCGTTGGAATTGTTGAAGTAATTAAAACAGCATTTATCGACCCTACAGATAAAGAGAAGCGATTTGTAGCAGTAAAAGTTAAGTATAAAAGTAAACTAAAAACACCAGTTTCTCTTGAAAATATTAAAAAAAATAAAGATTTAAAAGATATTGCACTAATAAAACAAAGCAGACTGTCTGTAATGCCAATCGACACTAAATGCTGGAAAATTATTTTGAAGATGAGTAGTATCTGAGAAATTTATAATCGATGCCAAAAAAAAAAGTTAAAAAAAGAAAAAAAAAAATAATCACTAAAAGGAAAACTAAATCAAAGTCTTTAGCTCCAAAACAAGAAAAAGAACTTATATATAGAACAAAGAAAGACTGGATTAGCAAAGCCTTAGTAAATAAATCTCAGTACGAAAAAAAATATAAATCTTCAATAAAAGATAATGATGGCTTCTGGAAAAAAGAAGGAAAGAGAATTAATTGGATAAAACCGTATACAAAAATTAAAGATGTTAAATATAGTAAATCAGATGTTAAGATAAAATGGTTTTACGACGGTACTCTTAATGCATCGGCAAATTGTATTGATAGACACTTAAAGAAGAATAAGGATAAAACTGCGATTATATGGGTTGGAGATGATCCAAAAGTTCAAAAGAAAATTTCCTACAAAGAATTACACAAAGAAGTTTCTAAAGCCGCAAATGGTCTTAAAGAATTAGGGGTTAAGAAAGGTGATAGAGTAACAATCTATTTAACTATGATACCAGAACTTGCATATACTATGTTAGCATGTGCGAGGATAGGAGCGGTGCATTCAATAATCTTTGGAGGATTTTCTCCAGATAGTATTTCTGGAAGAATAAACGATTGCGAGTCTGATTATCTAATTACAGCTGATGAAGGTGTAAGAGGTGGAAAAATAATCCAATTAAAATCAATAGCTGATGAGGCTTTAGTAAATTGCCCAAACGTAAAAAAATGTGTTGTTGTAAAAAGAACAGGCAATAGAATAAATTGGGATGAACGGAGAGATGTTTGGTACCACGAGTTAACAAAAAAAGTTTCAAATAAATGTGAACCAGAAGAAATGAATGCAGAAGATCCCTTATTTATTTTATATACTTCGGGATCAACAGGAAAACCGAAAGGGGTGATGCATACAACTGGAGGGTATATGGTTTACGCATCAATGACTCATCAGTATATATTCAATTATAAACCTAAAGATATTTATTGGTGTACAGCTGACATTGGTTGGGTAACTGGTCATAGCTATATTATTTATGGACCATTATCAAATGGAGCAACAACAATAATGTTTGAGGGAATTCCAACTTATCCTGATAGTTCAAGATGGTGGCAGATAGTTGATAAATATAAAGTGAATATTTTTTATACAGCACCAACAGCAATAAGAGCTTTAATGAGAGAAGGTGATAAGCCTGTTAAAAAAACATCAAGAAAATCACTGAAATTATTAGGAACCGTGGGTGAACCAATCAATCCAGAAGCTTGGGAATGGTATTATAAAACTGTTGGAGATTCGAACTGTCCAATTGTTGATACTTGGTGGCAAACGGAAACGGGTGGAATATTAATCAGTCCTCAAACAGGTGCTATAAATTTAAAACCAGGTTCAGCAACAAAACCATTTTACGGAATAAGACCTGTAATAGTAAATAAAGAAGGAAAAGTTTTAAAAGGAGAAGCTGAAGGTCGATTATGTATTGCACAATCTTGGCCCGGTCAGATGCGGACAGTTTACGGTGATCATCAAAGATTTATTGATACTTATTTTTCTCAATTTGATGGAAAATATTTTACAGGAGATGGATGTAGAAGAGATAAAGATGGATATTACTGGATAACAGGAAGAGTAGATGATGTGATAATAGTATCAGGACATAATCTAGGAACTGCGGAGATAGAAAGTGCTTTTGTAGCTCATCCAAAAGTTGCCGAGGCTGCTGTCGTTGGATACCCTCATGATATTAAAGGTAATGGATTGTATTGTTATGTAACTTTAAATGTGGGAGAAAAATCGACCTTAGATTTAGAGAGAGATTTAAAGCTTTGGGTTAGAAAACAAATAGGCCCAATAGCTACACCAGATTTAATACAATTTTCACCTGGGCTTCCAAAGACTAGATCGGGTAAAATTATGAGAAGAATTCTTCGAAAAATTGCAGCAAATGAACATGATCAATTAGGTGACACGACCACCTTGGCAGATCCAAGTGTTGTAAAAAGTTTAGTTGAAAATAGAAAAAATATTTAAAAATTTATTAATTCTATAAATTCCTTTTTAACATTATCCCATTTAAGAATCATAGAATTTAAAACTATTTTTTTGTCTAAAGATTTTAACTCTTCAGCTATTGGTGACCATTCGTATAAAGACAAAGCACTAGTATTAAAAGGTAATGACTCATGGTACTCATTCCAATTAATGTTTTGATATCTCTCAAGAAATTTTTTTTTTGCATTTTCATATATTTCATTTGGCATTTCATTTTTTTGAAGTTCATTATCCAAAATCTGAAAGTATATTTCATTTGCTTTTTCAGTATCATGTTGATTTCTAATATTTTTTAAAAAAGAAATCGCATAAAATGTAAGATCTTGTAAAGCAACTGAGTAGATGTTCCATTTAGCTTTGTTGATAGATCCTAAAAATATCTCATCTTCAAACATCAATACATATTTTGCTCCCATTCTTGTTTTAAGATATCCATATAGAGTAACTTGGCTTACCCATGCAGATTTTTTTTGAATGAATTCTTTTAAATCAGAATAATTTTCAATTTTTTTTGTTTTTTTAAAATATTTTAGAAATGGAATGAAATATTCCTTTAAATACTCAAATTTCAAATCTTTGAGCTTTAATTTGTATTTAATGCCCATTTAGAACCGATATTACCACTTTTACTATAAATATATGCCATTTTTTACTCTTTAATTATTACTTTAAATGAGTATGAATTATATCTTTAACCTATAGGGAGGATTAAAATAATGTCAAACAAAGAAAAGCACTGGGAAAAAACCAAAGGATTGATGATTATCACATTAATTATTTGGTTTGTTTTCGGTTATCTGATCTTCATGTTTGGTTCTGACCTAAACACTTCAAGTTTTATGGGATATCCATTAGCGTATTACATGTGTGCGCAAGGTTCCATCATTGCATTTGTGGTCCTTATTTTTTGGTTTGCAAATCGACAGGAAAAAATCGATGAAGAGTTTGGTTTTACCGAAAAGGAGGATGATTAATGTTTAAAGGCAATTTTATTGACAACCTACCAAAAATTTACGGAACATATACTGGGGGCTTCATTGTATTCATCATACTGATGGCAATAGCGGAGCAAGCAGGTATGACTGCTAAAACGATTGGTATTTTGTTTGTCGCCTTTACAGTTTGTATATATGCCTTGATTGGGTATTTATCTAGAACTGTTCAGGTCGATGCTTATTATGTTGCTGGAAGACAGGTGCCAACAGTATTTAATGGAATGGCAACTGCAGCTGACTGGATGTCAGGTGCATCATTCGTTGCAATGGCTGGTGGTATTTACTTTGGTGGTTATACTTATATGGCTTTCTTAGTCGGATGGACTGGGGGATACGTTTTAGTATCATCACTTTTAGCACCATACTTAAGAAAATTTGGATGTTATACTGTGCCAGATTTCATTGGAACAAGATATGGCGGAAACTTTGCAAGATTCTGTGCCGTAGTTGTTTTAACATTGGCATCTTTCACTTATGTAACAGCTCAAATTAACGCAACAGGAACAATCGCATCAAGAGCACTAAGTATTCCATTTGAACTAGGAGTTTGGGTTGGACTAGTAAGTATTTTACTTTGTTCAATGCTAGGCGGAATGAGAGCGGTAACTTGGACACAGGTTGCACAATACATAGTATTGATTATTGCTTATCTAATTCCAGTATTCTGGATTAGTAACAAATCAGGATTTGGTTTCTTTCCACACTTTATGTTAGGTGAGGAAGTGGCTAGATTAGGTGATCTTGAAGCTCAATTTGGATTAGTCAAAAATGCTGCTGCAGACGTCAAAGCTGCAGGTGTACCAGGTGGTCTAAAATCTATCGCTGTATCACACGCAGGTGTGCCAGAAGGTGGAATGGCTGCATGGAAGTTTATTTCATTAGCACTATGTATGATGGTAGGAACAGCTTCTTTACCGCACATTTTAATGAGATACTTCACTACTCCAAGTGTTAAAGCTGCAAGAAAATCAGTGGCATGGTCACTATTTTTTATTGCATTGCTTTATACTTCAGCGCCAATGCTTGCAACATTATCCAAAATCTCACTAATAGATCCAAACTTACCAACAGGTATCATTGGAAAACCAATTGCTGAAATTATGCAAATTGAGTGGGTAAATGCTTGGATTAATGTAAAACAAGCCTTCATAGCAGACTTTAACGGAGATGGTATTCTTCAGTTAAATGAATGGTTTATGAGAGGTGACGTAGTTGTATTAGCAACTCCTGAAGTTGCTGGATTACCATACGTAATCTCTGGACTAGTTGCTGCAGGAGGAATGGCTGCTGCGATGTCAACTGCTGATGGTCTAATTCTTGCTATCGCAAACGCTTTATCACATGATATCTATTACAAAATCATTGATCCGAAAGCGGACGTAAGAAAAAGATTGTTGGTTGCTAGAGCACTTCTAATAGTTATTGGTGCTGCTGGAGCATATATTGCATCAATGAGGATCACTAGCATCCTTGGTGCAGTTGCTTGGGCATTTGACTTTGCAATGTCAGGATTGTTCTTCCCATTAATACTTGGTGTATGGTGGAAGAGAGCAACAAGACAAGGAGCAATTGCAGGTATGATAGCAGGTCTTGCATCAGGAACAGCTTATCTAATTTATGTGTATCCTAAATTTATGGGTAATGCGCCTTGGTTAGGTATTGACCATTTACGTTTCGGTATAATCGGAGCGTCGGTCTGTTTAGTTGTAATGGTTGTAGTAAGTTTAATGACTGAAGAACCAGATAAAGCTACACAGCAAATGGTAGACGAAGTTCGTGTTCCATCAGGTAAGACAATACTTGGTAAGCAACACTAAATTAAACTTTTTGGGGGCGGATAGCGCCCCCATTTTTTTCAGATAAATGCCTTTATATATTTTAGTAATAGACTACGTTTTAGGTATCATTATGTGGACTTTAATTGGAAGATCCGCAATGAATATTTTTCAAAAAGAAGATTCTGAATTCTTTTTTATGAAAGTATTTGTGAAATACACAAATCCAATTATTAAAATTTTTAAATTTATAACTCCTAGTTTCATTATAGGACCATTAGTTCCACTTTATGTAGCGTGGTTTTTTTATATGTTTAGATTTTATTTAATGCCTTATTTAATGGGTTATTCAGTAATGGGGATGTTATCGTTTCCATTAGAAAGTGAAATAGCAGCAGAAATTTATAAAATATTTGGTAAATAATAATTCAAATATATTCAAAAATTGATAGTACTAGTTTTTATTTATTAATGAAAAATATACAAATTTCGCCTTCAATACTCTCAGCAGATTTTAGCCAATTAGGCAAGGAAATTAAAAGGTTGGAAGTTGGAGGTGCAGATTTAATTCACGTTGATGTGATGGATGGACATTTTGTTCCCAATATAACAATTGGGCCCCCGGTGATAAAAACTCTAAGAAATTATACCAAATTACCTTTTGATGTGCATTTAATGATCTCACCAGTACATAAATATATTAAAAATTTTGCTGAAGCAGGATCTGATATAATAACGATTCATCCTGAAGCAACAGAAAATTTAATTGAGTCTATTAAACTTATAAAACAATTAAAGAAGAAAGTAGGCATATCTTTAAACCCAAATACAGAAATAAATATCATAGAAAAAATTTTAAGAGAGATTGATTTGGTTTTAATTATGAGCGTATATCCTGGTTTTGGTGGTCAAAAATTTATACCAGAAGTCATTGAAAAAATTAAAAAACTTTATCAAATAAAAAAAGATAATAAATTAAACTTTGATATTGAAGTTGATGGTGGAATAAATTTCTCTAATTCAAAAGAGGTTATATTAGCAGGAGCAAATATATTAGTTTCTGGAACAACAATTTTCAAAGAAAACAACGGTGATATAAAAAAAAATATAGAAACTCTAAGATCAATGTAAGATGTATTTAAAAAATTCTTTAATTTTAATAAATGAATTTTTTTACTCATCTAAAAATCAAATAAGAAATTTATACTTAAAATCAAGTTTTTATAATAAGAAAATTTCAAAAATTGAGATAGCCAATATTACTTATAGACCTAGTCTAAGTATTTTAAGCTGCTTGGTTAAATATGATAAAAAAAAAATTAAAATTGAAGAATTGGATAAAGACAATATTTGGAAAAATGAATTATTAAATAGTAATAATCTCTACAAATTAAATAATTTCTATTGGTTATTTAGTATCGATTTAAAATCTTCGCCAAATATTACGCAATCAATAATCGATAAATGGATTGAAAAAAATCAAGGCTATAATTCATTGACATGGCAGATTGATGTTTTATCAAAGAGAATAATATCTTGGATTGCAAACTCTAAATTATCTTATGATGACAGCAGCACTAAATATAAAAATAAATTTAACTTTTCTGTAAATAAACAAATTAATCATTTAATAAATGAAATAAGCAAATCTCAATCTGTTAATGATAAATTATTGGGCTGTACTGCAATTATAATCACAGGATTATCATACGGAAATGAAAAATTTTTAAATTATGGATTAGAATTACTTAGAAAAATTATTATTAGTTCATTTGACGATGATTATTTTCCAAAAACAAGAAGTATTAGGCAATTAAATTTTTATTTAAAATATTTTGTTCTTGTTAGAGAATTATTAAAAGAGTCTTTTAATGATATACCTGAGTATCTTGATGAAATAATTTTCTATCTAGGAAAATCTTATTCAGTTTTTTCTAAACTCGAACAAAGTTTATTATTTAATGGTAATCATCAAAATGATTTAAAGGAATTTAATAAATATCTTGCACTTTATAAATATAAGTTCGAAAATTCAAATAATGAAGTAGGAGGATATGCTGTTTTGAAAAATAAAAATTGCATTCTTGCAATGGATATTGGAAATTCACCTTCAAAAACATTTTCGTATAATTATCAAAGTGGAGCTCTTTCATTTGAATTTTTTTACAAAGATAAGAAACTTATTTCGAATTCTGGTTACTTTCAGGATTATAAAAATAAATTAAATCTAATTTCAAAATCTACTGCTGCTCATTCTGCACTTATAATTGATAATCACTCAAGTTGTTCATTTAAAAACAATGGAAAATATAAAGTATTAGAAAATGGTTTGAAAATTGGTGATAAAAATATTGTTAATGAAAAAAACTATTGGTTAATCAAAGCATCTCATAATGGCTTTTTAAAAAAATTTGGAATTTTATATGAAAGATCTTTAGAATATTTATTTGAAAAAAATAAATTAATAGGAACGGATAAAATAATTTCAAAAAACAAGTTGGAACCAAATAAATATGATATCAGGTTTCATATGGAACCAGGTGTCAAATTAACAAAAACTCTAGATAACAAAACTATACTTATCGAAATTGAGAATTCTGGATGGAAATTTTCAACTAACTGTGAGATTATAAATATTGAAACAGGTATATATTTCGGTAATAAAAATTTAACTAGTGAAAACCAAAATATATGTTTATCGGGAAAAATAAAGGATATAACTCAGGAAATTAAATGGGTATTCGAAAAAATACAATAAAAATCAGGTCTGCTTTGATTTCATTGTCAGATAAATCTAGTTTAAGACCATTATTAAATTTACTAAAAAAATATAAAATCAAAATAATAAGCTCTGGTGGTACATACAAAAAAATTAAAAGTATGGGTTTTAAGTGCATAGAAGTATCTAAATTTACAAATTCAAAAGAGTTGCTAGATGGAAGAGTAAAAACATTACATCCAAAAATTCATTCTGGGATTTTGAATATTAGGCAGAATAAGAAACATCAAAAAGAAATGAAAATTAATAAATATGAAAATATAGATTTAGTGGTTATAAATTTCTATCCATTCGAAAAAGTTTTATTAAATAATTCTAGTCACAAAAATATAATTGAAAATATTGATATTGGAGGACCAACAATGGCTAGATCAGCTGCGAAAAATTATAACGATGTAGTGATAATTAGTAACTCAAAACAGTACGAAGAGTTAAAGCTTGAATTAAATAAAAATAGAGGGTCGACAAATTTAAAATTTAGAGAAAAATTAGCTGAGGAAGCGTTTATGGAAACTGCATATTACGAGTCAAAAATTTTTAATTATTTCAATAAGAAGTCCGAAAACCTTTTCCCAAATAAGAATATTTTTTCTGGAAAATTAATTGAAAAGACAAGATATGGTGAAAACCCTCATCAAAAAGCAGCAATATATGCACAAAATAGCAAACAAGAAATTATTCAAATAAGTGGAAAACAATTAAGTTACAACAACTATAACGATCTTTATTCGGCTCTAAGTATATCTAAAACTTTACCAAAAAATAAGGGTGTAGCAATAATTAAGCATGCTAATCCGTGTGGAGTTTCAATTAATCCAAACAAAATCAAATCCTTTAGTGAGGCTTTAGAAAGCGATCCAATTAGTGCCTACGGTGGTATAGTATCGTGTAACTTTAAATTAAATATTAATCTAGCTAGAGAAATTAATAAAATATATTTTGAGGTAATAGTTGCAAATGGATTTGATAAAAAGTCAATCAAACTTTTAAAAAAGAAAAAAAACCTCAGGTTAATTGATTCGAGTAAAGTTGAAAAAAATTTTAAATTTAATTTTTTAAATAAATTTAATTCGATTTTAGTTCAAGACCCAGATTTTTTACCTTTTTCTAAAAAAGATTTTAAAATTGTATCAAAGTTAAAACCTACAAATAAAACATTAAACAAACTAATTTTTGCATTCAATATATGTAGAAGTGTAAAATCTAATGCAATAGTTATTACAAAAAACTATAAGACAATAGGAATAGGTTCTGGTCAACCAAGTAGATTGGATAGTTGCGAAATAGCTATTGATAAAATGACAAAATTTCAGAAAATCAACGATGAAGATGAAATTTTAGCAGCTTCTGATGCTTTTTTCCCATTTGTGGATGGTATAGAAAAATTGGTGCAAGCAGGAATTTCAGCAGTCATTCAACCCTCGGGTTCAATAAATGATAAAGAAATTATTAAATTTGCTAACCAAACAAATACAATTTTAGTTTTTTCCAAAACAAGACACTTTAATCACTAATCAATTTATCTTATCTATTTTAGCAGCTAAAATAAAATCACTCTCAGCAAGACCTTTAATTGCATGAGTAAATATTTTAATTCTTGCATAGCCCCATCCAAACCATAGATCGGGATGGTGCCCTTCCATTTCAGCAATTTCACCAACTTTATTTACAAATTCTTGACTTTGTAAAAAATCATCAAATTTAAAATTTTTAATTAAATGAAATCCATCAATTTTATCTTCGATGACTTCCCACCCATCAACTTGTTTTAAATACTTGTGAATTTCCTCTGTATTGAAAGGAGGAATATTTCCCTCACATGGAACACATTTTTTATTTGCTAAATCAGTCATAATAATAATCTAAAGCTTTTAAATCTTCACTAAAATATCTATTAATTTTTTCTTTTATATCAGAAGGCAAGATTTTTTGCCAACGATTATTGAATCCTAAATTAAAAAAATTTATTTTTTTTCCAGTTTTTTTTGAATGAACACTTTCCTCAAATCCTTCATTAAGCTCTTTATTTTTTAGATTCGTAAAGTTTGTTGATTTAATTGAATTATAAAATTTTTTTTCGTTAATTGGTATATTATTATTTTTTAAACTCTCAACAAATAAAATGATTTTCTTAAAAGTTTCCTCTTTTTTCTTTTCAATATCCTCGTATTTAATAAAGAGTGTTTTAAAGTAAGAATTATTTTTCCATGATTTATAATGATTTGACCAAGAACTTAAAAATGTAAAATTACTGTGATCTTTTTCATATGAAGTCTCTAATAAGGAAGAATCTTCATTTATCATGTAATTAAATGCTTGATCGTAATTTAAAGAATAATGATGTGTTAAAGAAGTTATTACATTTCTGGGGTCCCTAACAATATAAATAGCACCAGAAGTTTCCTCTCCAGTTGTAAATTCGTTACCTTTGTAAGGAAATAAACAATTGTGGGTTTTTAATAAATTTAAACTTTCTTTCTGAAAAAAAGAATTCTGATTAAAAATCCAATTCTTACTAGCATCTTCTTTCGATAAAGCTTTAAATTTTGAAAATTTCATATTTGGAAATTGATGAATTTTTAAAAGTTGGTCAAAACTAAATTTACCATTATCTGAATAATAATAACTGGCAAGGAAAGATCTAATATAAGTATTTCCACTTTTAGGATAGGATGAAATCCAGATTATCATTTTTACAAATATTTTTTGGAGCGGGCAATGGGACTTGAACCCACGACCTTCTCGTTGGCAACGAGACGCTCTACCACTGAGCTATGCCCGCTTATTCTTAATTATAAAATTAAAAGCTTTTTGGAATTTTAGCAAGTAGTTAAATAATTAAATGCGACCATCCATTCGATTGTGTCAACTTGTATCTTAGAAAAGAATTATTATAATTGTATTATGAATTTTGAAAATTTGCCTAAAACAATACCTGTTTTCCCTTTATCAAATTTTATTATGTTTCCTGGAACAACTGTTCCATTGAACATTTTTGAGCCAAGATACTTGCAAATGGTAAATGATAGTATGAAAAATCATAAGATGATTGGAATGATACAACCAAAAAAATCCGGGTCTTTAAAAAAACCAGATTTATATGAGATCGGGTGTATTGGAAAAATTACCAGCTATAATGAGACAGAAGATGGAAGAATATTGATTATTTTAAATGGAGTTTGCAGATACAAAATCAATTCTGAATTAAATTCTGAAAAATTGTATCGGGAGTGTAATGTTCAATATGATATTTTTTCAAAAGATATCTTACAGAAAAGTAATGAAGTTAACTTTTCTGATTTAAATTTAATAATGGAGAACATGAAAAAATTCTTTAAAAAACAAGGTTATATTGTGAATCTTAAAGATTTAGAAAAGAAAGATCTTAGCCAAACACTTAATGACCTTTCAATGGCATCCCCTTTCTCTTTGGAAGAAAAACAAATATTATTAGAAAGTCTTGATATAAATACGAGAAAAGAAAAAATGGAACAAATTTTATATAATTATATTAAAGACGAATTCGATAATACTACTCTCCAGTAATTTATAGATTTAATCCTTTATCTGACAGAATATTAGAATACTTTTTAAAAACAGAATTTTTGTTAAGTATGTTAAAAACTGTATTTGAAATTGAATTATTAATTTTGTTATCTAGTCTAAAAAATTCATATATGCCATCAATTGCATTTCCATAAAGATAATTTAAATGTCTGGTTGAATTTTGAAAATCTTCAGCAACAGAAATATCTATCGGTAAACCTAACGAAAGTCTATCATCAACTATTTTTGAAATTATTTTAATATCTCTAATTGTCATATTAAATCCTTGTCCTGCAAGTGGATGAATACGATGAATTAGTTCACCAAAAGCTAGAATATTTTTATGAGTGTAATTCCTAAGCATTTCAAGACTGAGACTGAAATCTTCAATCTTACTAATTTTTGTAACTGAAAAGAAAGAATTATATTTATTAAATAAATTTAAGATTTTTTTACTATTTATTTTTTTTCCTTTATAAGAAAAAACTATAGAAGTTTGAGTATTAGATAAAGGTAAGAATGCAAGTGGTCCAAATTTTGTGAATACTTGTAGAGCTATGTTATTTTTTTTATGCTTATGATTTATTAAAAATGTATAAGCACAACTTTTATAATTTTTTTTTATTTTATTTGTAAAAAATTTATTTGAAATAAAATTTCTGTTTTCTGTATTAATAACAAGATCATAATTTTTAATTTTTTTTATAATAATAAAACTTGATGTGTCAAAATAATGTAATTTTATATATTTAGATTTCTTTATTTTTTTATGAAAAATTTCATTAAGTTTTGAATATAAAACTAAGTTAAAAACTTCTCTTTTTTTTTTAAAATTGATTACATCTTGAGTTTTTGAGCCTTCTGTAAAAATTTTAATTTCTTTACTTTTCCAAGATACGATCTTTGATTTAATTAAGAATTCTAGATAATCAAAATTATCAGATGATATAGCAATTGTTCTTTTTGTTTTAGTTTTTTTGATTTTTTTATTTAAATATATGTCAACTTTGATCTTTTTTTCTGCAAATACCTGAGCAAGAATTAAATTAGTTAAATTTAGGCCTATAAGACAAATTTTCATAACAAAATAATTTTAACAATAAAAATTAAATGATACAAAGTGACAAATACAGTTTTGATTCATGATGGTTAAAAATTTTATCAGTAAAATAGCCGATTTTGTTATAAGAAGAACAGCTGAGTTGATTGGCATTTTTCTAATCATTGGATCAATATTATTGTTTATATCTATGATTAGTTATTCTCCAGAAGATCCAAATTTTATATTTCCAGAAAATCAGGATATTAAAAACTATCTTGGCTTCAGAGGAAGCGTTATAGCTGATATTTTTTTTCAATCAATCGGTATTGTCTCGTTATTAATTCCTTTTTCTTTATTGTTTACAGGATTGTCAATAACTATAAATAAAAAATTAGTAACTATAATTGAAAATGTTTTTTTTATAATTCTTTACACAATAGTGGCAACCTTTTTCTTTGGTATTTTTCATAAAGAAACATATTGGTTGATAATAAATGGAAACAATGGTTTTGTAGGTGATTTAGTGTCTGAAACTATAATTGCAGACTTTTTGAAAATTAACAAAACAGCAAGCTATTATTTATTAATATTTTTTATTTTATTTTTTTTTCTTTTAAGTAGTAATTTCAAAATTTCACATATCTTAAGTTTTTTCTCGCTGTTAAAAAAAATGTTTTCTTCGAAAAAAGATAATTTTATTAATCGGGAAAATACATTTAAAAACAAAACTATAGTAGAAAAAACTGAGGAACAAACTGTTCAAGAGGATTTATTTACTAACAACAAATCAATTTTAAGTGATGTGAGAATTAAATTGCCTTTAATTGATTTTTTAAAAAAAGCAGAAAAAGTCTCTAACAAAAAAGAAGATGTTAAAATTGATGCTGAAGGATTGGAAAAAATACTTCTTGATTTTGGCGTAGAGGGGAAAATTAAAAAAATAAGTCATGGACCAGTTGTTTCTCTAAATGAATTTGAACCTGCGGCAGGTGTTAAAGTTTCAAAAATTATTAATTTAGCGGAAGATATTGCTAGAAATACAAGTTCAGAGTCTGCAAGAATTGCCACTATTCCTGGAAGTAATACTGTTGGTATTGAACTACCTAAGATATCTAGAGAAAATGTTTTTTTAAGAGAAATAATTTCAGATAGAAATTTTAAAAAAAGAGAATTAAAATTACCAATTGCCTTAGGTAAAAGTATATCTGGAGAGCCTATAACTAGTGATTTAAGTTTGATGCCTCATTTATTAATAGCTGGAACAACTGGCTCAGGAAAATCGGTATGTATTAACACAATTATCCTATCACTAATTTATAAACATACGCCCGATGCCTGTAAGTTCATTTTGATTGACCCAAAAATGTTAGAGCTTTCAACTTACGAAGGGATTCCACATTTATTATGTCCGGTTATTACTGAAGCAAAAAAAGCGGCATCTGTTTTGGGTTGGGTGGTTAAAGAAATGGAAAGCAGATACAGGCTAATGACAAAAGTAGGTGTAAGGAACATTGATGGATATAATGAAAAGCATAAAGTTAAGATGCCTTATATAGTTGTTATTGTTGATGAAATGTCAGATCTGATGTTGGTAGCTGGTAAAGAGATTGAAAACTACATTCAAAAATTATCACAAATGGCTAGAGCTGCTGGAATTCATATAATAATGGCTACACAAAGACCAAGCGTAGATGTAATAACTGGAACTATAAAAGCCAACTTCCCAACTCGTATTTCATTTCAAGTAACCTCTAAAATCGACAGTAGAACAATTTTGGGGGAGCAAGGAGCTGAGCAACTTTTAGGTAAGGGAGACATGTTGTATATGTCTTCCGCAAATAGAATAACAAGAATACATGCACCTTATGTGTCAGAAATAGAGATAGATAAAATAAATAACTTTTTGAGAAATCAAGCAGAACCAGACTACGTTAATGAAATTTTAAACTTTGCTGATGAAAAGAAGATTAATGAGAAAGATAAGGATAATTCTGATACAGATGAATTGTACAATGAAGCTTTAGAAATTATTAAATCAGAAAGAAAAGCTTCTACCTCATTTTTGCAAAGAAAATTACAAATTGGATATAATAGGGCCGCAAGAATAATCGATCAAATGGAAACAAATGGTGAAGTAAGCAAAGCAAATCATGTGGGTAAAAGAGAAGTTTTAAAATAGTGAAATATATAATTTTAATTTTAATATTTTTTTATCCATTAAATGTATTTGCTTCATCAAAGGAACAAATAAAAAATAAATTAGATGAGACGAATAACATGTCTTTTAAATTTATACAAAAAATTGGTAAAAAAACTGAGAAAGGAGAGTGTATAATTTTATATCCAAAAAAAATATTATGTAAATATGAGGATATTTATGAAAAGATTTTAGTATCTAACGGAAGGTCTCTAGTAATAAATAGTAAAAAAATTAAAAATTATTTAAATTATAAACTTAAAGATACTCCTCTAAATTTAATTTTAGATAAAAAATTTTTAATAAGTAAAATAGACCAACTTGAAGTGGATCAAGAAAATGATGAAACATTTTCTTTTGAAATTGAACATAATGATAATTTATTAAATATTTTTTTCGACAAAAAAAATTATGAAATTAAAGGGTGGACAACAACTGATATTTATCAAAACAGAGTTGAAACAAAGTTATTCAATATAAAAATAAATATGATGATTGATGAAAAATTATTCAGAATTCAAAAATATATTAACTAATATCCAAATTTATAGTTTCAGATTTAAAAATTTTCATGCCTCTTCCCAAATAATTTTTTAAAGCATGTTTGTGATCTAAAGAGCATGTATGAAGCCATACTTTTTTTGTATTTTTTCTAAACCCTAACTTCAGAGCTTCCGTTAAGAGATATTTTCCATAATTTTTTCCGATGTATTGATCTAAAATTCCAAAATAAGCGACTTCACATTTATTGATCTCAGGATGGAATAAGAGCTCAAAAAAACCAACTAAATCATTTTTTTCTCTCAATATATATGTTTCTAAATTAGAATTATTTGTATAACTCATCCATTTCTCATCATTCCAAGAAAGACGATCAATCCAACGATAGCTTTTTCCTATCTGCTTATAAAAAAATTTATTTATTTGAAAATCTGGAGGATTTTTAATTTCAATTTTACAATTAATCTTTGGCTCAGATGAATTAATTTCTTCAGGAGAATTAATTTCCAGATACTTTCTATCAACTTTGGTTATCACGAAACCATTTTTCCAACTTTTTCACCACCAAACAAATGAAAATGTAGATGTGGGACTTCTTGACCACCATAGTCACTAATATTAGCAAGAGCTCGATAGCCTTTACCATCAATCGATGAAATTCCCAATTTTTTCGAAACTGTTGTTATTCCTTTCATTAGACCTACTATTTCATCATTTGAAGCATTCGAATTAAAATCGTCTAGATCTATATATTTACCTTTTGGTATTAATAGAGCATGAATTTTTTTTTGAGGATTAATATCATAAAAAGACAATACATAATCATCTTCATAGATTTTATTACAAGGAATTTCTCCTCTTAAAATTTTTGCAAATATATTTTGATTATCGTAGCTCATGAAAATTTATTTAAATATATATTTTACTATTTTGTCAATCAATCTCCAGTAATCAACGTTTCTATGATATTTCCTTCACACAGGGTCCTAATTCTAATACTATTATTATTTGTATAATAATACGTCTGACCTTCAGTAGTTGGATTTCCACTATTTCCAGCCCAAGTGTAACCCCAATGATTATTAGGACTGTACACATTTTTTAAAAAATTTGTCATATGTATTCCTACATTTTGAGCTAAGTTTTCAAAATTATTGGAGCAATTAAAATCATACTCAGCACCTTGTTTAAAGCCAGTATACCAAGTTCTGAGTTTAATGGTGCTTTCAAATTCACAGAATGCTTTTTTTTCTTTTATAGTTTTAACTATTTTGTCATGATTTGCTTTACAAACTTTTTCTTTTGCAGATTTGGTATAACCACTATATGCAACAACTCCGACAGCGGCTAATATTCCAATAATTGCAACAACCACTAAAAGCTCAATTAAAGTAAAACCGTTTTTTTTTGGAACTTTAAAGACCACTTATGTCAATATCACCACTACAAACGTGGTTTGGAATACTACATTCAGTGCCAGAGCAAGGAGTTTTAACACAAGTCCAAACTTTAATTGTTGTTCCGGGAGATCTCAGCCTATTATATCCAACATCTGTATCGTTAGTAATGTTTCCACCATGCGAAAGTGGTGATTTGGAGGTGTCATAAGGATTCTTAAAATTTCTATTCAAAACTTTTACAGTTGTTTGTGCTACATCATTTTTCCAGTTAGATGTGCCACTTTTTGAGCAATCTAATTCTCCATCCATAGCTGTGCTCTCACCTATTGAACACTTTAATACTTCAGTCGTTATATATTTAACCACTGCTTGATGATTTGAATTAGCTGCTGATTTCTTTGCTCCACTTGTATATCCGCTATAAGCAACAACTCCAACTGCAGCCAGTATTCCGATGATAGCGACAACAACTAATAATTCAATTAAAGTAAATCCTTTATTTTTCATTAATTACACCATCCATCTTTTGCAATTAAAACTGGATAATATTCTTTGTGAGTTTTTACCCATAAAGCTATTTGTTTTTTTGAAGAACCACTTGAGCATTCTGTTTCATCAAATCTCATTCTTCCATCTCTATCATTTGTTCCATTTCTTGCAGTATAGACTACTGGATCAGTTTCTCCATAAGGATTTTTCCATCCTAAATCTAAAAAATGATTAATAAAAATACCATTCATTGTATTAATGCCTCCAGCATTATTTGTAATATTGCAGTTAATTGATCTCTTATTGCTTAATTCCAATGTTCCTCCACCTTGCACATCACACATTCCCAAAGAATTTTTTATAAATTTAACAGCAGTTTGATGTTGTGCTATTGTTGCATTTCTTTTAGCACTAAGTGTATATCCACTATAAGCAACAACACCAACTGCAGCTAAGATACCTATTATTGCTACTACAACAAGTAGTTCGATTAATGTGAATCCATTACGCTTCATTTTGAGAATATATTCTATTAAATTTAATAAAATTTTGCATTGTTAAAATATATGCAACTAATAAGATTAATTTTTAAAAAAAGAGAGGAAAAATGAATAAATTTAAATCAATTTATAAAACTATAATTAGCTTAACATTTATTTTTTCATTTGTTCTTACTTCAACAGCTGCTTTTTCAGAAATAGTTGGACGATTATCTGTTCACTGGAGTCCAAAGCACCACAGTGCAAAACATGCACAAATTTTTGCAGATGAAGTAAATAAAAGAGCAAAAGGAAAATTAAAAATAGAAGTTTATCCATCTAAACAATTATTTGGAATTAGAGAAGTAATGGGTGCAGTAACTTCTGGTGCAGTTGAACTAGGAGGAATTGTTGGAGTCGTAAGTTTTCCACCAATAAACAAAAACTTTAATGTTGCTTCATTTCCAGGACTATTTAATTCATGGGAACAGCAAAGAGGTTTTTTTCAAAACTCACCAAAAGGAAAAGAAATTTGGGGTGAGTTAACAAAAAAAACTAATTCAACATTAGTAATGTACAACCCAGTTGGACCTGTAATGACTTTTTCAAGTGCAAAAGAATTAACAGGTATTGATGCCATGAAAGGTCTAAAAGCTAGAAGACTTTTAAAAAGTGAAGAACCTATGTGGGATGCTTTAGGCGCAAACAGAGTATCTTTGCCAACTGGTGAAGTTTATACTTCATTACAAACTGGAATGATTGATACAATTAACAGTCCTCCAGGAAGTATTGAGGCGTATAGCTGGTGGGAGTTTTTGAAATACGCTCAAAAGCCTTATCAATATTATGCTGATGCATATATTATGGCTAATTCTACTTGGTTTAATAGTCTATCTCCAGACTTACAAAAAATCATAATGGATGTTGGTAAAGAAATAGGAAAAAGATCAACTGACTTAATTATGGATACTGGAGAAAGTACTCTTAAAAAATTCCAAGAAAGAGGTGGAGTTGTTACTACACTTTCAGGAGCTGAAAAAGCTAAGTTTGATAAGCTTATGAAAGATGAAGTAATGCCAGCAATGGCTAAAATGATTGATGCTGATGCTTTAGAGGCAGCACAAGCATATGCTAAAAGTAATTAGAAGAAGTTAAACTTTTTCTATAAAGATTATGAGGGCATTGCGAGCTATTAATAATTTGCTAGCAAAAGCTGCAATTTCGCTCGCAATGTTCATTGTCTTTTTAATGGTGGCAGCTTTAGCATTAAGCGCCACAACAAGATTTATCACAGGTACAGGATTTGCGTGGTTTATTGAATTACCACCCGTAATGGTTAGTTGGTTAGTATTTCCATTATTAGGTCCTTTATTAAAACAAGGACAACATATTAAAGTAGATTTTTTAAGTCACTATTTGTCTGAAAAATCAAAAAATATTATTGGAACAATCGTAAATTTAATAGCTCTAATTTCTGCGTGCGTCTTCTTTAAAGCAGGAGTTGATGCAACAACAATGTATTACAATTTAGGACAAATGATGGAATTAGAAATTAATATTCCAATTTGGTGGATGTTTTTAGCATTTCCAGTTGGTTTTTTAATTTTAGCATTAACTTCGTTAGAGCTTATTTTATACAATTTAAAAAAACTTTCAGGGAAAGAATAAATGTTTGGACTAGCTTTTATTATTTCTCTTGTAACTTTAGTTATCTCAGTTCCAATATTTTTAGTTTTTGGTTTAGGGAGTTCTTTAGCTGCAATCGCTGGATTAAATTTGCCGTGGTCAGTTCTTATTCAAGTTTCATTTGGTGCATTAACTAAACATGTCCTAATCGCCGTTCCATTATTTATTTTTACTGGAATGGCTATGTTAAAAGGTGGAGCAGCATCAAGACTAGTAAAATTTACAACAACACTAGTTGGTCATTGGCCAGGTGGATTAGGTGTTGCAATGGTTATTGCGATGGGTTTTTTTGCAGCTTTTTGTGGATCCATACTTGCAGCAATCACTGCTGTTGGGACAATCATGATGCCAAAGATGATTGAACAAGGTTATCCAACTCCATTTGTTGTTGTCTTAGCTGCTTCTGCTGCTCTCTTAGAGGCATTAATACCTCCTTCCAATGCAGCAATACTATTTAGCGCTCTAACTAATGTACCTGTATCAAAAACCTTTGCTGCAGGTGTTATACCAGGCCTAGTTCTCCTTGTTTTAATGGTCCTTCTAGTTTTGTTTAAATGCAGGCATATTAGAACAGATGAAAAAGCATCTTTAAGAGAAAGAGTAAGTTCTTTTATCGCTGCGCTACCAGCATTAATCACCCCAGTGATAATTTTAGGTGGAATTTATGCAGGGATACTTACTCCTTCTGAATCCGCCGCTGTTGCAGGTGTTTATGCAGTTCTAATTGGATTTTTAATTTACCGTGAACTAACATTTTCATCTTTGATGAGCTGTTTAAGAGAAACGGCCATCATTACAGCTGTTATTTTTGCAATTATAGCAACCGCAACATTTTTAAGTGTTGTTTTAACTTATACACAA
>CABYKN010000010.1 GCA_902519695.1 uncultured Pelagibacteraceae bacterium
TTTTTACAGTCAATCATTGATGCTTCAATTACAGATTTTTGTATAGCTTGAAGTCCAGCCAAGAAGAAAATAAAATTAGCACTGATTTGCTTCCAAGAACCAGCTATGATTACGTAAATATAAGAGTCGAACACACTTTCGTACCAATTAAATCCCCACAGTTCGTGAAATAAATGATAAAGAAGACCAAATCTTTCACTAAAAAAATAATTTGCCATTACACCGACTACCGCAGGCGCAATTGCATAAGGCCAAATTAAAAGTGTTTTGTAAGTGCTTTTACCATGCATTACATTATTAGCCTGAACGGCAAGTAATAATCCAATTGAGCCTGTAATTAACGTAATAACAAAACTATAAATAATAGTAAATTTGAAAGCTATGAAATAAGCTGGATCATCAAAAATAAATAAAAAATTGTCAAACCATACAAACTTCGATCCAAATCCAAAAGCATCTTGCATTGTAAATGCATCTCTAAAGGTTTGTATGATTGGCCAATATAAAAAAATTAACAATATACCTAGCTGCGGAGCTAAGAAAAGATATTGTGAATAGCTAGATTTGAATTGGACTTTTTTCATACTTTTGTAAAAATAAATAAGGAGGGTAAATTAATACCCTCCTTATTGTTTTAATTATTCTTACAAAGTTTTAGCAAATTGCTTTAACAATTTAGCTGCACCTTTGTCCATATTCTGCAATCCTTTTTCGATTGATATTTTGCCGTTTAACATTGGCTCAATATTTTCGTAAATTACTTCACGAATTTGGGGCCAATTACCAGCTCTATATCCACCAGGAATAGTTGAACCTTCTAAGCTTAATTGTTCACCAACTGCTTTATGATATGGAGAAGCTCTATAGAAATTTATAGTTTCAGCTAACTCTATACCACCTTTAGTCACTGCAGAGTAACCAGTCATATTGTGATAATACAGATCCATTTCTGGAGAACCCATAAATTCTATAAATTTAGCAAGTCCTTTGTACTCTTCCTCAGTATGACCATTTAAGATCCAGTTAGCAGCACCACCTATAAAAGTTGGATACTCTTTTCCTTTGGTTACTGAATCCCAGTAAGGAATATGATTAACTGTAAAGTTTGGAACAACACCTTTCATTCCACCAAATGATGCAGCAGAACCAAACCAAAATGCAGCTTCACCTGCTATAAATGGTGCTTGATTGTCTCCCCACGCTCTTCCTTTATAGCCATATAAACCTTTATCATACCATTCTTTAACTTTCTTCCAATGATAGACAAATGCATCAGTTTCAGCGAATAAAGTTTTTGTAGGAACAGCATCGTAACCATTATTTCCATCTAACATTAATAAATTATGTCTAGAAAAGAAATTTTCAGTCCAAATCCATGGACTATGACTTTGAACTAAAGGAATGTATCCAGCAGCTTTGATTTTTGGAGCCATGGCCTCAAATTCTTCATAAGTTTTTGGCACAGATTCAATTCCAACCTCTTTCAAAATGTCCATGTTTGCATACATCAAACAAGTTGAACTATTGAAAGGTACACCAATCATTTTTCCATCAGAGTCGGCATAGAAATTTTTAATGCCTGGAATATAGTTGTCAGCATCTACATCAATGCCATATTTCTTAGCCATTTCTTCAAAACCGATGACAACACCATTTTTTACTTGAGCTACCATGATTGCAGCACCAGCATCATAAACCTGTGAATAGTGTGGTTGGTCGCCTGCTCTAAATGCAGCAATAGTTGCCGCCATGTTATCTTCATAACTTCCTTTTCCTGTAGGAATGACCGTATATTGATCTTGTGAAGCGTTAAATCTATTTGCAATTTCAATAATTACATCACCAAGAAAACCACTGTTTCCGTACCACCAATGAATTTCTGTTTTTGAATAACTGTGTGATGTAAAAGAGAAAGTAAATAGAATTGTTAAAACACTAAGTATTTTTTTCATATCTATCCTTCTGTTAAGTTTATTTAATTTTTTATTAATAATTTATTAATGTTAAGATATTATGAAATTGTAAATAATTGCATTTAAAAATTTTAAATTTCTAAAAGAGGTTGTATATTTTAAAACAAATCATAATTTAAATGTCTAAAAAATTTGATTTATTCATAATAGGTGGCGGTATAAACGGTGCAGGTATTGCAAGAGATGCTGCAGGTAGAGGTTTATCAGTTTGTTTAGCTGACAAAGGTGAGATTGGAGGAGCAACCTCATCTTGGTCGACGAAATTAGTACATGGTGGTCTTCGTTATTTAGAAAATTATGAATTCAAACTAGTTAGAGAATCTCTGAAAGAAAGAGAAATAGTTTATAAAATTGCCAGACATATTTCCAAACCGATTCCTTTTATAATTCCTTATGCAGATAAAATTCGACCAGCCTGGTTAATTAAAATTGGTTTATTTTTGTATGATAATTTAGGTGGCAAAAGCAATATACCAAAATCAAAAACGTTTGATCTTACAAAAAAATTTTCAAATATTCTTAAGCAAAAATACAAAACTGGTTTTCAATATTTTGACATACAAATTGACGATAAAAAATTAACGAAACTAAATGCTAAAGATGCAAAAAGAAATAAAGCTAAAATACTAGAATATAACAAAGTTAAAAAAGCTGAAATTATTGGCAATGAATGGATTATTAGTCTTGAAAAAGGTGAAAAAGTAAAATCAAAAATTTTAATTAATGCATCTGGACCATGGATAAACGAAACCTTAAATAAAAATATAAAAATTAAATCTAAGAAAAAAATAAGATTAGTTAAAGGAAGTCATATTATTACAAAAAAATTGTACAAAGAAAATGTTGCATTCACATTTCAAAATACTGATAAAAGAATAATATTTGTGATACCTTATAAAGGGAAGTTTTCTTTAATTGGAACTACAGAAGTTGAGGTTAAATCACCAGAAAATAAAGGAATATCAAAAAAAGAAATTACATATTTAATTCGTTCAGTAAATAATTACTTAAAAAAACAAATCAGAACAAAGGACATTATAGATACTTATTCAGGGATAAGACCTCTAATTGAAGATTTTAATACAGCTTCAAAAGTCACAAGAGATTATGTTTTTGATTTAAAAATTATAAAAAAATTACCTTTATTGAATATATATGGAGGAAAACTAACCACCTACAGAAAATTGTCTGAAAAAGTCCTTTTTGACCTTAGAAAGTTTTTACCTAAAACAATAAAAGGTCCATGGACACACAAAAAGAAGCTTCTCTAAACTTAATGACCGTTAAATTTGAAAAATTAAAAAAAACAATAATTAAATGTAATAAATGCCCTAGACTTGTGAGGTTTAGAAAAAAAATATCTACGGAAAAAAGAAAACAATATATGGACCAAACTTATTGGGGAAAACCAGTTACAGGTTTTGGAGATATAAATGGAAAAATAATGATTGTTGGTCTAGCACCAGCTGCTCATGGTGGAACAAGAACAGGCAGAGTATTTACAGGCGATAAATCCTCAGATTTTTTATATAAATGTTTACACAATGTAAAAATTGCCAATCAAAGTAATTCAGATCATATAAATGATGGATTAAAAATAAAAAATACCTTTATAACACCAGCTCTAAAGTGCGTTCCTCCAGGAGATAAACCATTAAATGAAGAGTTAAAAAATTGCTTTGGTTATTTTAAATCTGAATTTGAAATACTTAAAAATCTTAAAATAATTGTGGCTTTAGGAAAAATTGCCTTTGATACTTGTGTAAAATTTTATAGAGAAAATTTTGATTACACTGAGAGAGTAAAATTTAGTCATGGAACATATTTTAAATTACCTAACAATGTGTTGTTAATGGGGTGTTATCATCCAAGTCCAAGAAATGTAAATACTGGACGAATAAATGAAAAACAAATGACTAAACTATTTAAAAAAGTAAAAGAACTAGTTTAATTTGTTAATAAGTGCTACTGGAAGTTTTACTGGTTTTCCAAACTTATTTAGAGATACTAATTTAATCTCTGCATCACATAAAGTATCTGATTTTCTTTTAATTACTTGTGACATTGTAATTGTAGTCAAAGTATTAGATTTTACTTTTGTGAAAACAGTAATTTTATCCTCAAATTTTGCCGGTTTTTTAAAATCTACATTGCAAGTTTTTACTGCTATTAAAACATTATGTTTATCTAATAACTTTTTATTCGAATATCCCAGGTAATAAATAAGCTCAGATCTTGCTCTTTCAAAGTACTTTAAATAATTTGCGTGGTAAACAATTCCACCAAAATCAGTATCCTCATAGTATACTTTTAAATTATACTTAAATACTTTCATCAATTGATATTAATAAAATTTATTGAGAAGAAAAATAGATATTTTGATAGTAAGTAATTGATTTTTTCTTTGAATTATCTGTATCTGACATGATCGCTATACCATCTAGCTCATTAACATCTAAATTATGGAATTTCTTGAAATCTTCTTTAACGTTTGCTTTAACAGTTACCCATTCATTTAAATTTGTTTTGGTAGTAGCAAGTACATTATCTATGGACTTTTTAGTATATGGGCTTGGAAAGTTGCTTCCAACTTCTTGATTGCTTGAAAAAACATAATTTATTGCTCTATTGGATAAAGGTGTTGCTCCAGTTTTTTTAATGACGAATACTCTTCCTGCAAAGTCATGACCCTTTTTAGCTGTCTCATCTATCCCTGGTATGTCTTTCTCAATTTTCCAAGTTATATTTATGAAAGGTGTTTTAATTAGATCAATTTTAATCTCTTTACCTAAGCCAGAAGCAGCATTATCAGCAATAGCTTTAAGGTAATTACCATTTTCATCAGAGCCAACAGAATAAGCAGTTTTGTTATCTGCCCCTCTTACTTTTCTAACTGTCAATTCTGATAGTTCTTTCTCTGTAAACTCAAATACTTTTACTTCCTCGGAATACAAAGTAGTTTGAAACAACGCTGTAACCAAAATCAATTTAAATAAAAATCTGAACATGTCCTCTCTATATAAAAGATAAAATAATTTTCAAATTCAAAATTTTGACATTATTTAAACATGCATAAATCATTATTATTCTCTATTTAAATAATATGAAATTAGCAGTTCTTTTTGGTTTGATGATTTATTGGTCTATAATTATAACTGCACCTGTAATTTCAAAAAATTCAGAAAAATTCGGAGAAAAAAAGGTATTAATACCTCTAAAAAAACCAAGAATTTAAGGCAGAAGCACTATCTTAGGTGCCGAACAGGTACCATCATGAATTTCTTTAAAAGCTCCCCAACCATCTTTAAGATTTCTGTACTCAATCCACTCTATCTTCCCTAGCTTGTTATTAGTTAAAATATCAATAGTTTCTCCAAATTCTTTGTTTGTGTAACAATAAGTTCCAATAAAAGTAACTTCTTGAAGAGTTGCTTTCCTAAAATTAAAAGATCCTGCGGGCTGCGTTAATCCGATATGAACTATTATTCCACCAGGTTTTATTACACTGATTGCCTGTTGTCGTGAAACTTCAAGTCCAACAGTATCAAAAACTAAATCAAAACTGCTCTCTTTAATATCTTTATGATCTGGTGACACTGTTTTTGCATCTACGTATTTTGAGCATTCATTTAGTCTTTTTTGATTAGGATCAGAAATTGTCAAATTTGTATTACCTTGGATCTTGGATAAAATTAATGCACATAATAGCCCAATTGCTCCACCACCCTGAACAAGCGTTCTACATTCATTTAATGGTTTTTTTGATGCTTCTACTGCTAATAATACTGCGTGATATGAAACTGCTGTTGGTTCTGCAACTGCAGCCTCTTTTACATCAAGTTTTTCAGGAACTTTAAAAATATTATGATCTGGAACTGTTATAAGTTCAGCAAACGCACCTTGCCTTTCATAAGGTCTATTCATTCCTAGAAGAACTCTATCTGGACATAAATGTTCTCTTCCACTATTGCAATATTCACAATTTCTGCAAGTTATTAATGGATTAAGAACTGAAATTTGATCTTTAAGCTTGCCATTAATTATTTGACCACTTACTTCATGACCTAAAATTAACGGTGGTATTCTTCTCTCATCTTTTCCATGGTAGGCATGCATATCAGAACCACAGATACCTGACGCATGAACTTTAAGAATACTTTCTCCAGGTTTTTCAGAAGGTTCTTTTTCCTCCCTGAATTCCATTTCCTCAACACCAGTATAGACAAGGGCTTTCATTATTATTTATTATTCAATAAATAATATACTAAATAAGATGCGAATGCTCCAATAATCCATCCAAAAGATTGATATTGTATTAAATTTTCATTTAGCAAAGATGATAAAGAAAAGATTGATCCAATTAAAAGAGCATACAATGCTTTGAGGTTCCAACCATTGCTATAAATATATTCTGTATGTTCTTTAGGATAAAAAAGCTCTTTATGATTAATTTGTTGTTTTTTAAATAGATAATAGTCTGCAACCAATACACCAAAAATTGGCCCGAAAGTCGTCGCTACGGCTTCAACAAATATCAAAACATTAGCTTTGCTAAAAATTGAAAGCCAAAATGTTGAAATAATTAATCCAATAATTGATATTACAATTCCTGTTTTTTTTAACGTTAAAGAGTTAGGAAAAAAATTTATCAATGTATTTTGTGAAGGAATATAATTTGCTATCAAATTAGTTGATAACGAAGATATAATTATAAATATCAAGCAAAAGAAAGTTAGAAAATTATTATTAAATTTACCAATTATATCATTTGGATTAGTAAGTAGACTTGAAGCATTTAAACCTTTGCTAGTAAGAATTATATCCGAACCTAAAGTGATTAAAACAGAGAAAAAAGAAAAGAATATTAAATTTAATATTATACTTAAATTTCCTTTGGTCATTTCTTTATAATTCATTGAGTATCTAGAAAAGTCTCCAAAAGTTAGAAGAACTATAGCAAAATAAGCAAATAGAGTTCCTGTTATTGAAATTATTGGAGCAATATTTGACTGAATTGCAAAATTGCTAAAGACTAAGCTTAGTTTTATTCCATTTAGTAATTCGTTGTAATACTCAGATAAAATAACAATTAATAAAACAGAAAGTCCTAAATATATTGAAAGACCAGAAAAATTAATAAATGATTTTAGAAAATTCTGTCCTTTTGTAAAAAGGATGTATTGAAATATTAAAGTTAAAAATAAACAAACCCAATCAATTAAATTCAAACCAAAAAAGAATAATAAAAATATTTCATTCTGCAAAAGTTGATTATCAATTTTAAATAGAATGATCCTTGCAATATAACCTAGAGACTTTGATATAAAGAATGTTTGTACACCAAACATGAATAAACCAACTAATCCTCTGATCATCCCTACATATCTTGCACCAGTAAAACCCATTGAAAGTCTAAGAATTGTTGGAAAACTTAATCCACTACTTTGAGAAATTTTTCCAATAATGTTAGCAAAAAAGAATACTAATAATCCTGCTAGTAATGATCCTGTTAAGACAACAAAAAAATTCAGATCATAGAATAAATATAAAGCTGATATTAAAGAGAACCCAACAATTGTTTGAATATTTATAGCCCAAAAGTTAAAGTAATTTTTCCAACTCCAGTCTCGATTATTAGGATTTATTGAAACTAATTCCCAATTCCTTAATTGAAATTTTTCGCTTTGATTCACCTATATGATATTAATCAATTATTTACTGCTGTCCATATAAGAGAGTTGGCAACCACAGTACTATTTTTGGATACGCAATGATTATAATTAATCCAATTATCTGTAATACCATGAACTGCATCATTCCAAGATAAATATCTTTTAAATCCCAACTTGGAACTACTCCTTTTAAAAAATACGCAGATAATGCTACGGGGGGTGAGAGCCAGGCAGTTTGCAAATTAACAGCAACAAGAATTGCAAACCAAGTTAAATTAAATCCTAATGCTTCAACTAATGGTAAAATAATAGGAACAACTATCATAACAATAGGTACCCACTCTAATGGCCATCCTAAAAGAAAAATCATAATCATGATTATTCCTAAAATTAAATATTTATTCATCTCAAGTGATAAAAGAAAATCTGTTAAAACCATCGGAGTTCCTAATCTTGCAAATACCGCTCCAAAAAAATTAGAAGCAGCAACTAAAACCATAATTAATGCAGAAATTTCTAAAGTTTTAACTAAAGCATCTTGTAATTTTTTTAATGTTAATTTTTTGTAAGCTAATGAAAGCAATAATGCACCGCCTGCTCCACATCCTGCAGCTTCTGTTGGTGTAGCAAATCCAAATAGAATACTACCTAATGCAGCAAATACTAATGCTGCAGGTGGCACTAATCCTAAGAAAAATTCTAGCCATAATTTTTTTAAATCTGTTGTTCTTAATTCTTCTGGTATGGGTGGACCTAATTTTGGGTTCATCATACATCTGAAAGTAGTGTATGCAGCATATAAGCATGCCAACAATATTCCTGGAACTATTGCTGCAGCAAATAAATCAGTTACGGGAATTTCCATAATTGGACCCATAACTACAAGCATAATGCTCGGTGGAATTAGAATACCTAAAGTTCCTCCAGCAGTAATCGTACCAGCAGCTAATTTTACATCATAATTAGACCTGTTCATTGATTTAGCAGCCATAATTCCAAGAATAGTAACTGATGCACCAACTATTCCTGTAGCAGCTGCAAATATTACCGAAACAAATAAAACTGCATAATATAAAGAGCCTCTAACTCTTGCCAACATCATTTGGAAAGCTGAGAATAATCTCTCCATTAAACCTGCTTGTTCCATCATTATTCCCATAAATACAAATAAGGGGACGGCGGCGAGGGTTTGTTCGGTCATTACCATCGAAAATTGTAATGTCATTAAATAGAAAACTAATTTTCCAAAACCTAAATATCCAAATACGAAACCTAAAAAAATAAGAGTAAATGAAATTGGAAATCCTATAAATATTGCAAACAACATCACACCAATAAGTATGAAACCTAAAATTGCTGGGTCTATTAAATGTGAAAGCATTAACTACCTGGCCATTTACCTTTGACGGCTGCGTAATAACTTTTAAAAAGTTCTGAAACACCTTGAATTAGAAGGAAAACAATTCCAATCCATAGACAAGATTTTATCGGCCACATATATGGCATCCATGTTGTATCCATCCCTCTTTCGTTTCTCATTATGCTTTCTTGGACGAAGCCTGTTGTCATATACAAAAAGACTATTAATCCTGGAAAATAAAATAACAAGTAAAGCCAAAAATCTATTCTGCCTTGAGTTTTAACTTTAAAATTTCTATATAAAAAATCCGCTCTAATATGAACACCTTTTGAAAGAGCGTATCCTGCTCCCAACATAAACAATGCTCCATAAAAAAATCTACTCATATCATAAGCCCAAATTGTAGGAGCTAAAAATAATTTTCTTGCTAAAACCTCATAAACCATCCCAAGCATTAGTGGGATCGTAATCCAACAAACTATGTTTCCTATTAATTTACTAAATTTGTCTATGTTAACTATAGTTTTAGCCATCCAAATTGGCATATCATCAGGCATCTTTCCAGATCCTGATCGCCTTTCGGCTATCATTTCATCTGAAATATCTAACTTTGGATTATCCGACATATAAATTTTAGAAAAAAAAAGCGGGCTTAAAAAAGCCCGCTTAATAACTTTATTTATTTCTTCAACGAATTAGCATAAGCCATTCCTAGCTTAGCATTCGATGTTTGTGCACCAGACCAGAATGGTACAGCAGTATTAGCAAAGCTTATCATTGAGTCATAAACTTCTTTAAAGAATGCGTTTTCTTTTGCATTTTTCTCTAAAGTTGCTTTCGCTGCAGCCATATAAGCTGGGAAATAATCAGCTGGTGTATCTTCAAGTATCACGCCATGGTTTTCAGTTAGATCTTTAAGTGCTAATCCATTAGTGTTGATTCTGTAAGCTAAAGCTCTCATCAACGATGCATCAGCAGCCATCTTCATTGAAAATTTCTCATGGTCAGTGAACTTATCGTAAGTGCTTTTGTTTAAGTAAAAGTCAGCATTTACGACTACTTGGTGTAAACCTTGTAGATAGTAGTGTTTTAATACTTTATGTATACCAAACACTTTATCTGGTTGAGGACAACACCACTCAGCAGCATCAATAGTTCCTGCTTCCAATGCTGGAAGAATATCTCCACCACCCATTGCAACTGAAGCTATTCCAATGTCTTTATAAGTTTGACCTGGAATTCCTGGAGGAGTTCTGAACTTAAATGTTCTGAAATCATCCATATCTTTGATTTTTCTTGGGAACCATCCTAAAGCTTCTGGACCAACTGGTTGAAGCATGAAACCTTTAATGTCTCTTTTCATTTCTCCCCAAAGTCTGTCATATAGTTGTTCTCCTCCACCATATAAAAACCATGATAAGAATGCGATGTTATCAATTCCTACACCACCACCTGCTACTGGCGAACCAAATAACATAGCAGCTGGATGTTCTCCAGACCAATAGTGAGTCCAAGCAAATCCGCAATCAATCAAACCTTTATCAACAGCATCAAGAGTTTCTTTAACTCCAACTACTGTTCCTGCTGGCATAATTTCAAATTTTAGAGATCCACCTGTTAGTTTTGTTACGTTGTCAGTAAAGTCTTTTAACATTACCGCTTCATCACCTTTAGCGCTAATAACCGTCTGACACTTTAACGTTTTTGCAGCATTCGCATTTGAAATAAATCCAAATACTAAGAACGCAGCAAACAACGCTGAAACGATTTTTTTCATTATATCCCTCTCTTTTTATTTATAATGTGAAGATCCTCTCAAAAATCTAAGCCACATACAAGTGTCATTTCGACGTTTTTATGAGAAAAATGTTTAAAATCATTAAATATTCATTAAAGATTATTTATAAAAAATATGGATAAATTTGATTACATAATTATTGGTGCAGGCTCAGCTGGATGTGTGTTAGCTAATAGATTAACAGCAAATCCTGATACTAAAGTTCTTTTACTTGAAGCTGGTGGTAAAGACACTAATCCATGGATCCATATTCCTGGTGGTTATTTTAAAACCATGCACAATCCAGATACTGACTGGTGTTTTAATACGGAAAAAGAGCCAAACTGTGATAACAGGCAAATGGTTTATCCAAGAGGTAAAACATTAGGTGGAAGCTCTTCGATTAATGGAATGCTTTATATTAGAGGTCAATCTAATGATTATAATTATTGGAGACAATTGGGTAATGTTGGTTGGTCTTGGGATGATGTTCTTCCTTATTTTAAAAAGTCTGAAGATTTTCAATTTGGAGAAAATGAATTTCATGGTTCTGGAGGACCCATTGCAGTTGAGAAAATTAGAGCAACATTTAAAGTTCTCGATCTATTTTTAGAAGCTGCTGAAGAGCATGGTTATAAAAGAACTGATGATTTTAATAACGGTGATAATGAGGGAATGGGATATTTTCCATTTACAATTAAAAATGGCTTTAGATGCAGTACAGCAGTTGGTTATTTAAATCCAGTTAAGAGCAGAAAAAATTTAAAAATTATTACTAAGGCTCATATTAAAAATATAGAATTTGAAAATAATAAAGCAAAAAAAGTAAATTTTTGGATAGATGGAAAAGAGTTTTCTGTTGAGACTAATAAAGAAATTATATTAAGCGCAGGCACAATTGGTTCACCTCATATATTACAAGCATCAGGAATTGGTCCTGGAGAGCTTCTAAAAAAAAATAATATTAATGTATTAAAAGATCACCAAGGAGTTGGAAGAAATTTAACTGATCATTTAATGCTAAGACCTGTTTACAAAATTAAAAATTTAGAAACTTTAAATGATATATACTATAGTTTTACTAAGAAAATGTTATCTGGTTTGAAGTTTCTTCTCTTAAGAAAAGGACCTTTAACAGTTGGAGCTAGTTATGTTTGTGGTTTTGTTAAAAGTGATGAACATTTAGAAACTCCAAATCTTCAATTTCATATTTCACCAGCAAGCACAGATCTTTTAGGAAAATCAGCTTTACATAAATTTCCAGCGTTCACTCCAACAATTACAAATGTAAGACCAACAAGTAGAGGGTCTATTGAATTAAAATCTCCTGACACCAGAGTTTCACCAAAAATAAAAATGAATTATTTATCAACTGATGAAGATCGTGAGATTGCTGGAAAAGCATTAAAGATTGTAAGAAAAATTGTTATGGAGTCTAAAGCTTATAAAGATTATCAACCTGAAGAGCTTAGACCGGGAATCAATATTACAGACAATGAAGAATTAGCAACAGAAGCCGGAAAATTTGCGAATACTATTTTCCATCCTGTGAGCACATGTAGAATGGGTAAAGATGAAAATGCTGTTGTTAATGATAGATTAGTCGCTCACGGACTAGAAAATTTAAGGGTTGTAGATGCCTCTGTTATGCCTCATATCACATCAGGAAATACAAATGCACCGACAATAATGATTGCGGAAAAAGCAGCTGATATGATAATTGAGGATAGTAGAAGATGACCGAACAAATAGTAATTTTTTTTCAAATAGTTTTTATTGATTTAGTTTTAGCAGGAGACAATGCAATTATAATTGGAATGGTTGCTTCTCAATTTCCAACCGAGCAAAGAAAAAAAATTATTTTTTGGGGAATTGGTGCAGCGGTAGTTTTAAGAATTATATTTACACTAATAACTGCTTATCTATTACAAATCACAGGACTAAGACTTATTGGAGGAATACTACTTCTTTATATATGTTACAGACTTTACGTGGATGTAATTAAAATGAATGGTAATGCTGAAGAAAATGTAAAAAAAGTAGATAACTCATCATTTATGAAAGCTATAACAACTGTAATTCTAGCAGATGTAACAATGAGTTTAGATAATGTCTTAGGTGTAGCGGGAGCAGCTAGAGATCACTATATGCTATTAATATTTGGTCTAGTTTTATCAATAGTTTTAATGGCTACTGCAGCTACATTGATATCTGGCTGGATTAAAAAGTATAAATGGATAGGATGGGTTGGATTATTAGCAATATTATTTGTTGCAATAGAGCTAATATATACAGACGTAAAACTATTTTTATAAATGTATTTAAAAAAAATTAATTTAAAAAATAAAGTTGCTTTAGTTACTGGTGCGGGAAAAGGTATTGGTAGAGCATGCTCTATCGCTCTTGCGGAAGCTGGTGCAACGTTAATTGGAGTAAGTAGAACTACTTCTGATCTTGATAAGCTTCAAAAAGATATAAAAAAAGTTAAAGGAAAATTAACTAAAATAACTTGCGATATTATGGATTATGAAGATCTTTCTTCTAAATTAAAAAAAATTAAGAAGATCGATATACTTGTAAATAATGCAGGTACAAATATTCCTGAGCCTTTCGAGAAAATCAAACAAACAAGTATGAACTATCTTGTAGATTTAAATATGAAAGCAGCATTCAATGTTGCGCAGTTAGTAGTCCTAAAAATGTTAAAAAATAAAAAAAAAGGTGGGTCTATAATTAATATGTCTTCACAATTAGGGCATGTCGGTATGTCAGGTAGAAATATTTATAACATGACAAAATTTGGAATTGAGGGATTAACTAAAGGAATGGGTGTTGAACTTGCAACAAAAAATATCAGAGTAAACACTGTTGCACCTACATTTGTTGAAACTCCAATGGTTAAAAAATTCTTTAAAAATAAAAAATTTAAACAACTAGCTTTAAGTAATATACCGATGGGAAAAGTTGCAACAGAATCTGATGTGGCTACAGCAGTATGTTTTTTAGCTTCAGATGCAGCGAGTATGATAACTGGAACATCAATTGTAATTGATGGGGGCTGGACAGCAAAATAATGAAAAAATTGTTGCTTATTTTAGCAATTATATTTTCTACACACTCTCATGCTTTAGAGTTTCAAGGTAAATTTTTACAAGGACATTTTATTTTAGGTAAAGCAGAAGCTGGATCAAAGGTATTTGTAGATAAAACACAAGTTAAAGTATCTAAGGATGGATATTTTGTATTCGGTATTGATAGAGATCGAAAATTCGATGTGGCTATTACTGAAATAAGTAATGGTAAAAAAAACAAAATTATAAAAAAAGTTTTTAAAAGAAAATATAATATTCAAAGAATAGATGGTCTGCCTGAAAATAAAGTTACACCACCAGAGTCTGTTTATAAAAGAATTAAAGAAGAAAATGGGAGAATTGGAAAAGCAAGAGCCATTAATTCAGATTTAACTTTCTTTACTGAACAATTTATTATGCCAGTTAAAGGAATAATTAGTGGAGTTTACGGTAGCCAAAGAATTCTTAATGGCAAACCTAAATGGCCTCACTACGGAATTGATATAGCTGCTAAACAAGGAACTGAAATTAAATCATCTGGAACTGGAATAGTGACTATGGCAGAAGATGATCTTTATTATACGGGTGGTACCGTAATAATGGACCACGGACATGGAATTTCAACAATATATTCGCACCTTGAGAATGTAATGGTTAAAGTTGGTGATGAAGTTAAACAAGGAGAAATTATTGGAACTGTTGGATCTACTGGTAGATCAACTGGGCCTCATTTAGATTTTAGGATAAATTGGTTTCAAACTAGACTTGATCCAATGAGCATTCTTCAATAAGTTCTGGCTATGAAAAACGAAATAAATCGTATCGCTGGCAGACTAGTAAAAGCTTACAACACAAATACAGTCATTAATCCTATCCCAGTAAAATATTGTAAAAATATTAATTTAGCTAACAAACTAAGAAAATTATGTGAAGATCAAATTAAAGATGAAACAATTGGTATAAAAGCTGGTGGAACTGGAATTCAAGCATTAAAAAAATTAAAAGAAAAAGAACCTTTTACAGCAAAAGTATTTAAAAAAAGATTAGTTAAATCTGGTCAAAAAGTAAAAATAAACCAACACACTAGAGGCATAGAGGTTGAAGTTTATTACTTTATTAAAAAATCTTTCTTTGATTTTAAAGGAAAGGTTACAAAATCAAATGTTACTAAATTTATTAAATTTATGGGGCCTTGTTTTGAAATTGTAGGATTTAGACAAAGAAACAAAAAATTTACATATTTGGGAGACATTTGTGGAGATTTTGGATTTAACATTAAATTTGTTGTTGGAAGAAAAACAAAATTTAAAAAATTAAATTTAAACAATTTAAAAACATCATTAATCAGCAAGAAGAATGGAATAAAAGTAAATGGTAATACAAATATTGTTTATATAAACCCATTAAATTCATTAAGATTTGTTTTAAATAAAGTTAAGAAAGAAAAGATAAAATTAAACAAAGATTTTTATGTTTTCACAGGCTCAACTGTGGGGGTAGTTCCATTTAAAGGAAAAGGATTATACAAAGGAACAGTTGATAAAATTGGCTCTGTTAGTGTTAACATTCATTAATGGGTCTTCATTTTAGTAAAAAAGAATTCTCAAATAGAAAAGAAAAGACACTGAATTCTATGAAAAATGAGGGTGTAGATGCTCTTATTATTTTTAGACAGGAATCTATGTATTGGCTCACTGGTTACGACACTTTTGGATTTGTTTTTTTTCAAGCATTAGTTTTAGATCAAAAGGGTAATGTAATATTATTAACTAGAGCTCCCGATTTAAGGCAAGCTCAAAACACATCTAATATAAGTGATATCAGAATTTGGGTTGATAAAGATGGTGCTAATCCTGCTAATGATCTCAAAATAATTTTAGATGAATTAAATTTAAAAGGAAAAAAAATTGGTGTTGAATATGAAGCATACGGGCTAACAGGAAGAAATGCATTAAGACTTAACACAGTATTACAAAACTATTGCTCAATTGAGGATAAGTCAGAATTAATAACGAAACTAAGAGTTATTAAATCTGATGAAGAAATTAATTATGTAAAAAAAGCAGCAAATTTGGCTGACAAAGCTTTAGATGAAGTTTGGAAGCATGCAAAAGCAGGAGTAAGTGAGTCTAAAATTTTAGCCGAAATGAACAGAGTTATATTTGAAGGAGGTGGGGATTATCCTGCAAATGAATTTATTATAGGGTCTGGTAAGAATGCCCTACTCTGTCGTTATCAAGCAGAAAAACAAATACTTAATAATCAAGATCAGTTAACCATTGAATGGGCTGGAACTTATAGGCACTATCATTCAGCAATGTTTAGAACAATACCCATTGGAAAAGCAGATCCAAAACATCATAAAATGCATGAAGCATGTGTTGAAGCTCTTACAAATTGTGAAAATAAATTAAAGCCTGGAAATAAAATTGGAGAAGTTTTTGATGTTCATGCAAAAACTTTTGATGATCATGGGTTTAAAAATTCAAGAATGAATGCATGTGGTTATTCATTAGGAGCAACTTTTTCACCGAACTGGATGGATTGGCCAATGCTTTACACAGGAAATCCATATGAGATTCAGCCAGGAAATGTTTTCTTTATGCATATGATATTGATGGACTCTGAAAATCAATTAGCCATGAATTTAGGAGAAACTTATCTTGTTACTGAAAAAGGTAATGAAAGATTAGGTAATCAAAAATTAGATCTTACAATTCTTTAGTGCAACCAAAGAAAGAAATATATTTTTCATTATCTTTAGTATTCATATTTTTTGTAACTTCATGAATTAATTCACCAGTTGATCTATTTAAAAATACTGACTCTGAGTATTTTTTTTCTTTATCTATATTTTTAAATAAAATGGTGTCGTTTTTAGCAATTCTAACATCATCTTTACTAATATCTGAATAAGTATCTATAAATTCTGATAAACCATTAATAGTAAGTTTACTTGGTTGTGCTGCTACAACTTTTAAAACTTTTTTTTTATCAACTTCAATATTGTCTGCAGTAAAAGTTTGATAATTAAAATCTTTATTTTTGATCATTATTTTTTCTAATTTACAATCAAATGTGATTTTAAAATCATGGATGATATCTGTATTTTTTGAATAGCTAATGGATGTTGAAAAAAGTAAAATTACTATTGAAAATAATATTTTCATTTATTTACCATATCGTATTTTATTATGTAAATCGTGTGCACTTTGCCACCCATTTTCTAGTCTTGGTCCTCCAAAGTAATCACCACACAAACCTAATTTTAGCGACTTATTCCACAAAGATAATTGTTTGAGTGGCTTTGAATTGGATGAATACATCCAGCCATGAATTCTTGAGTGATGAATTTTTTTGATTTTTAACTTTGTTAATTTCTCGAATTTTTTAACAAGCTGGTTTGTATAGTATTTTCTTTTATTTCTATAATCTTTGGTAAATTTATTACCGTATTTGTATGTGCTTTGAAGTGTCCATAAATCATACTTATAATTAAATCTTTTCTTACTATTTTCGTATGCAGCCCAACCAAGCATTTCATCATTAAAAAAGTAACTACTATTAGATTGTTTAAGCTTATTTGTAACAATCATAACTGTTAAATTGGCATCCATCTTAACTTTTTGATTTAAATAAGATTTATTTAAGTATTTTTGTCCTAATTTCTTACTTTGAGGAAATGGGCAGGTCAAAATAAGATTTTTACATTTTTGTTTTACATCATTATTAAATGTTAATTCCCAATAGTCGTTTAATCTCTTTATTTTTGTAAGCTCATGTTCAAAATTACATTTAATTTTCTTTAATAAATGTTTGCTAATAGAATTGTTTCCTTTTGTTCCAATTAATTTTAAATGATTTTTAATTTCTTTAACTGTTTTATGCAGAAATAAATGATTTCCTCCCCACTTTTTTAAAACTCTTTTTTTAATAAGTTGATTGGTAAAGGTTTTAAATTTTGTTGATTTTGGAGAAATATATTGAAGTCCATGATCAAATCCGACTTTATCTTTGTATTTTTTAAATGAACTTCTTCCACCAAAACCTCTTGCTTTATCATAAACTGCAACGGAATATTTTTTATTTAATAAGTTTGCGATCGTTGATCCAGAAATTCCCGATCCTATGATGCAAAAATCAAGCATGATTTGTAACTTGATTAATTAACAAAGAAACTCAAGTGCTTTAAGTATTCCACCTTTTTTGTAAGGTATTTTAGATTTCATTAAACCCATTTCAACACCTGCCAATGTTCCAGCTAACATTAGTTCGTTAAAATCGCCTAAGTGGCCAATTCTAAAAATTTTACCAGCAACTTTTGCAAGTCCTGTTCCTAATGACATGTTGTAATGATCTAAAATAGTTTTTCTTAAAAAATCAGCGTCATGACCATCTGGAACCATTACAGCTGTTAATGAGTCTGAGTATTCTTCTGGATTTTTACAAAGTATTTCTAATCCCCACGAATTGACAGCAACTCTTGTAGCTTCTGCAAATCTTTTGTGTCTTTTAAAAACATTATCTAAACCTTCTTCTGTAAGCATATTGATTGCTTCATCCAAACCATAAAATAAATTTGTAGCTGGTGTGTAAGGAAAGTAACCTTTTTTATTATTTTCTAACATCGGACCCCAATCCCAATAAGATTTTGGCAATTCAGATGTTTTATATGCCTCTAAAGCTTTAGAGCTGATTGCATTAAATGAAAGTCCTGGTGGTAATAGTAAACCTTTTTGAGAACCACCAACAGTTACATCGACTTTCCACTCTTCATGTCTATAATCAATAGAACCTAGTGAAGATATGGTATCAACAAATAATAAAGCTGGATGTTCCGCATTATCCATAGCTTTTCTAATTTCTCCAATTCTACTTGTAACACCTGTAGAAGTTTCATTATGTACTGCGCAAACTGCTTTAATTTTTTTATCTTTGTCTTCTTTTAATTTTTGTTCAACAATGTTTGGATCAACACCTGTTCTCCAATCACCTTCAACAAAGTCTACTTCAATTTTAAATTTTTGAGCAATATCCCACCAAAGAGTTGAGAAATGTCCAGTTTCAAACATCAAGATTTTATCACCAGCACTTAAAGTGTTTACAAGTGCAGCTTCCCAAGCACCTGTTCCTGAAGCTGGAAAAATTATTACAGGTTCAGAAGTTTTAAAAATTAATTTTATTCGGTCTAAAACTCTTAATCCTAATTCAGCAAAGTCAGGACCTCTATGATCTATAGTTGGATAATCCATAGCCCTTAGAACTCTATCTGGAACGTTTGTTGGTCCTGGAATTTGTAAAAAATGTCGACCAGGTCTTATATTATTTGAAATTGCCATACCGCTGTATATGCTAAAGAAATTATATAAGCAAATTTATAATGTATGACAAATAGTAGTAATTTAATTGATAGCTTAGAAGTTTATGTTCTTAATAATCCAGATGAAGTAAAGTCACATTGGGTTAGTCACTTCATTGTGCCAACAGCTAATGAACTTTTAATTAAAATTAAAACTAAAGATGGTCATTCAGGATTTGGTTTAGCAACAAGCTACACTGATATTGCTCCTATCATCAAACCATTTTCAAATGGCTTACAAGATTTAATAATTGGAGAAGATTCATTTTGCCCTGAAAAAATTTATGAAAAAATTTTCAAATTAACTGATACTCGAACCAGTAGCGAAAAAGGCTGGAGCAGAGAAGCATTAATCAGAATTTCAGCAGCTTTGGATATTGCATGTTGGGATTTGATAGGAAAGGCATCAAACATCCCATTGTACAAATTATTTGGAGGATACAGAAATAAAATTCCTGTTTATGTCACATGTGCTTATTACAGAGATGGTAAAGATGAAAAAGAATTAAGAGATGAAATAAATAAATTAGTAAATATTGGTCATCAAAGTTTTAAGGTTAAAGTTGGGGGACTTAGTATCAAAGAAGATTCTAAGAGATTAGAAATCATTAGAGATGAAATTGGAGATCAAAAAGGTTTAATGATTGATGTCAATAGAGCATGGGATCTAAAAACTGCAATTGAAGGTGTAAAAGAATTTGAGAGATTTAATCCTACATGGATTGAAGAACCTGTTAGATGGGAAGATGATAGAAGGACTTTAAAACTTTTATCAAAGCAAACTAAAATTCCATTATCAGGTGGTGAAAGTGAAATAACTATTTATGGATGTAGGTCCATGATTGAAGAAGAAGCAATTCAAATTTTACAATTTGATTGCACAATGTTTGGTGGTTTTACAAATGGAAAAAAACTTTCTGCATTGTGTGAATTAAATCATATAGATGTAGCTCCACATCATGATTGTTATATTCATGCACCATTAGTAGCATCAACTCCAGCTGGGAGAATTGTTGAATCATTTGATGATGAAAGAGATCCTTTACAGGCACAATTATTTGAAAATCCACACAAAATGAGTGATGGATGGATACATTTAAATGAAAAACCTGGTTTAGGTTTAGAGATTTCGGAGGCCGCGTTAAAAAAGTTCGGTAAACTGGTTTACAAAAATAAATAAACCTTTAATTAAGTTTTATGCGGTTTAATTCAGATCAGATACAAAAAATTGGTAAAGAAATTAGTAATAAAGTTGATGGAAAAACTTTATTCGATGAATTCTCACGTGGAAGATACAGTACTGATGCTTCTGTATATCAAATTAAACCTCTTGGTGTAGTTCTTCCAAAAGATACCAATGATGTATTAAGTTTAATGGAGTATTCACAAAAGAATTCTGTACCTCTATTAGCTAGAGGTGGTGGAAGTTCTCAATGTGGTCAGACTGTTGGAGAGAGTGTTGTACTCGATTACAGCAAACATCAAAATAAAATTTTAGAACTTAATGTTGAAGAAAAATATGTATGGGTTCAGCCAGGTGTCGTATTAGATCATCTAAATGCTTATTTGAAGCCCCATGGTCTTTGGTTTCCAGTAGACGTTTCAACAAGCAGTAGAGCAACTATTGGAGGGATGTCAGCTAACAACTCTTGTGGATCAAGATCTTTATATTATGGCAACATGGTTCATAACGTATTAGCTATTGAAGCAATATTAGATGATGGCTCTATATTTAATTTTGATCAAATAAATAAGAATTATTTAGCCACAAAGAACAATCAAGATAGACTATATAAAATCATAGATAAATTTATCGATGTAAGACAACAGGTTGGAAGCGAAATTGATGTGAATTGGCCAACAACACAAAGAAGAGTTGGAGGATATAACATTGATTTAATTGATCCTGAAGGCTTCAACTCATCAAATCTTCTTGTTGGTTCTGAAGGAACATTGTCTTTATTCAATAAAATAAAATTAAAACTATCTGAAATACCAAAGAATAAAATTTTGGGTGTCTGCTACTTTGATAATTTCCATCAAGCAATGGAATTATCAAAAGAGATTGTAAAATTAAAACCAACTTGCGTTGAGTTGATGGATCAAAATTTATTAAATTTAGCGAAAGAAATCCCAATGTATGCTGGGGGTATAAAAAAATACATTAAAGGAAATCCTGAAGCTGTTTTGATGGTTGAATTTATTGATACCGAGAAAAGTGTATATGAAAAAAAAATAAAGGATCTAGAATATTTAGTTTTAAATCAAAACAAAAAAAATCAGTTTTCATATTATTCGGATCTATCTGAGCAAAAAGAAGTTTTTGAAATAAGAAAAGCTGGATTAAATATTTTGATGTCAATGAAAGGTGATAAAAAACCAGTTGCATTCATTGAAGATTGTGCAGTTTCTTTAGAACACTTAGCTGACTACACAGCTAGATTAAAAGAAATATTTAAAAAATATGGAACTAGTGGAATGTTTTATGCTCATGCATCTGTTGGAACTCTTCACGTAAGACCAGTTTTAAATATGAAATCTGACAAAGATATACAAAACATGAGATCTATATCTGAAGAAGCTTTTGAAATGGTTAAAGATTATAAAGGTTCTCATTCTGGTGAGCATGGTGATGGAATTGTTAGATCAGAATTTCATGAGATGATGTTTGGAAAAAAAATCACAAATGCCTTTGAAGAAATAAAAGATACATTCGATAGTAAAAACCTTTTAAATCCTGGTAAAATCGTTCGACCGTTTAAATCAAACGATAGATCTTTAATGAGATACAAATCAGGTTATCAAGCAGAAAATATAGATACACATTATGATTGGTCTAATTGGGGTCAATTCTCTGATGCTGTTGAGATGTGTAATAACAATGGAGCTTGTAGAAAATTAGATTCTGGTGTGATGTGTCCGTCATACAGAGTAACTAAAGAAGAAAAAGATTTAGTCAGAGGTAGAGCAAATACTTTAAGATTAGCTTTGTCTAATCAACTTCCAGAGGGTTCATTTGCATCAAAAGAAATGTATGAAACTATGGAGTTATGTGTGAGCTGTAAAGCTTGTCAAAGAGAATGTCCTATGTCGGTTGATATGGCTAAGATGAAATCTGAATTTCTCTCTCATTACTATAAAAAATTTAGTATGCGAATTAAAGATAGAGTTATCTCAGATATGCCAAGACTTATTTGGTTATTAAAAATTGTTGCTCCTATATTCAACAAGGTTAAAAACCTACCACTAATCTCAACAATCGTTGAAAGGTTTGGTTTTGCAACAGCAAGGTCTATGCCTGAAGTTCAAAACCAGAATGCATTAAGAGAAATTTACGACAGTCAAACAGTATCAGAAAATAAAGTAATTCTGTTTGCAGATACATTTAATATTAATTTTGAAAATGAAAATTTAGTTTATGCAATTAAAGTACTAAATAAATTTGGATATCAGGCGGTTATACCAAGTTTTGGTAAAGACAAATTAAAGAGACCCCTTTGTTGTGGAAGAACTTATATTTCTTACGGTCAATTAGACAAAGCCTCTGAAGAGCTAAATAGATTTAATGATTACGTTATCCAAAATAATTATATTGATTTACCAGTTGTAGGTATTGAACCATCCTGTTTATTAACTTTTAACGATGAATATCAAACTTTAAAAAATGTGAAAAATAGAGAACAAATTAAAAATAAATTTTATCTACTTGAGGAATTTATTTTAGAACAAATAAGAAATAACAATAATATTAAAGCTAATAAGTTTGATCAAAATGTATTAATTCATGGACACTGTCATCAAAAATCACAGGATAGAATGAAAGGGCTAACTAATCTTTTATCAGAATTAAATATTAATAATAAAATGATAGATTCTAGTTGTTGTGGTATGGCTGGTTCATTTGGATATGACAGTAAGACTTACGATGTCTCCAAAAAAATGGCAAATCTTTCTTTGATACCTGCAATCAATAATAGTGGTGAAAAAGATTTTATAGTTGCAAATGGTACGAGCTGCAGACATCAAATATCTGATTTATCTGAGAAAAAAGGTAAGCACGTCTCAGAATTATTATTTAAAATTTTTGAAACTGTTAATTAAAGAATTACTTTTCTATTATAAAAATCTTCAATTTGGTCATCTTTGTAACCAAAAATTTGCATAACTTCTTTTGTATGTTCTCCTAAGTTTGGAGCACCTTTTGATTTTTCTGTTTTACTTTTTGAAAATTTAATTGGCATACCAATAGCCGTACTTTTACCAGCTTTTTTGTTATCTACTTCTATAACCATTTCTCTCTCAATTGTTTGAGGATCTTTAAACATGTCTGTTATAGAGTTAATAGGTCCGCATGGTAATCCATTATCATCAAAGATTTTTAACCATTCACTAGAAGTTTTTTTAATTAGTTCTTCGTTAAGAATATCAACTAATTCTTTTAAATTTTGTTTTCTATTTAAATTTGATGAAAATTTTTCATTTTCTTGCAAGTCTTCACGACCAATTGCTTTAAGTAACATAAGCCAAGTGTTTTGATTTGATGCACCTACCGTAATCCATTTATCTTTTGTTTTAAATGCTTGATAAGGAGCTGTTAAAGGATGTGCTGAACCTAAAGGTCCAGGCGACTCTCCGGTTGCACCTGCTATAGCAGACTGCCAGTAAGTATGAACAATACCTGCTTCATATAGTGATGTATCAACTTTTTGTCCTTCTCCTGTTTTTTCTCTGTGAACTAATGCTGCTAAAATTCCACTGGCTGCAAGTAAACCTGCAGTAATATCTGTTATAGGTGCACCTACTTTCATGGGTGGTTTATCTTTGCTTTCGCCAGTAATACTCATTAATCCACTCATTCCTTGCGCGACTAGATCAAATCCTCCTTTATCCGCGTAAGGACCTGTTCTACCGTATCCAGAAATTTCACATAAAATGATTTTAGGATTAATTTTTGACATAACATCATATCCGACTCCTAATTTTTCTAATGTCCCTTTTCTAAAATTCTCCAAAACCACATCAGAATTTTTTACCATCGTTTTAAATATCTCAATTCCATCTTTGTCTTTTAAATTTAATGCAATACCTTTCTTATTTCTATTCATCATCATAAAGGCTGCAGACTCTCCATTAATTTCTGGTGGCAAGAAGTTTCTGGTATCATCTCCTCCGGGTGTCTTTTCTATTTTAATTACCTCTGCTCCAAGATCAGCTAATAACAGTCCACAAGTGGGACCAGCCATTATTTGTGCCATCTCAAGTACACGAATGCCTTTTAATGATGCAGTCATCTATTACTTATTTTTGAATTTTGGTTTTGTTTTATTTAAGAAAGATTGATATCCAATTTTGAAATCTTGCGTATCGTAGCATTTGTAACCAAGATTATTTATTTTTTCTGTGACTTTTCCATTTTTTAAGATGTTTCTTGCAAATTGCTTATGCCACCTTGCAACTTTTGGAGCACCTTCGCAAATTAATTCAGCTGATTTATAGGCTTCTTTTTCAACATCTTTATCATTAACCACTCTATTAACTAGCCTCTTCTGAAACGCTTCATCAGCTCCAAATACTCTTCCTTCAAATAATATTTCCATTGCAGTCGTGTAATTGGTTACTTTTAAAAGTACCTCAAGTTCTTTTGCAGCCATTGTTAAGCCTAATCTTTTAATTGGAACTCCAAACCTAGAACTTTTACCACAAATTCTAATGTCACAACATCCTGCTATTTCTAATCCACCACCAACACATATTCCTTCAATCAAAGCAATTGTTGGTATTGGGCAATCAAAAATTGCTCCAAGTGTTCCGTGTAAAAATTTACCGTAAGATTTTGCTAATTTTGATGAAGATCTTTGTTTTTTAAATTCTCCAATATCATTTCCTGGTGAAAAAGATTTACCACCCTCTCCTCTTATAATGATGCATCTTAAATTTTTATTCTTAGATAACTTTTTGAAAACTTTGCCAAGCTCAATCCACATTGGCTTAGTCATTGCATTTAGTTTTTCTGGTCTATTGATAACAACTTCAACTAAATGTTTATTTTTTTTATTTACTTTAATTAATTTGCTCATTTAGCTCCTATAAAAAAATTCAACTAAAGTCATTGGTATAGCTGGAACATAAGTTACTAACATTAACAATACTAATAATACACATATAAAGGATATATTAGATCTTGTTACATCCCATATATCTGCTTTTGCAACTGAACAAGCCGTAACTAGAACACTTGCAACTGGTGGTGTTTGTTGACCAATTGCTAAATTTAATGTCACAATTATACCAAAGTGAACTGGATCAATTCCTACAGCATTAACTAATGGCATTACAATTGGAACTGTTAAAATTATTGCAGCAACTGAATGTAAAAAGAAACCTATTATTAAAAGAAATACATTAAGTATTCCTAAGACTGCATATTTATTATTTGTAAAATCAATAATTGACTCTGCAACTTTTTGTGGAATTTGTTCAATTGTTAAAAATTCACCCAGTAATACAGATGCAGCCACTAATAACATTACTGAAGCTGTTTGAATTGCTCCTTCACAAGCTGACTCGTATAATCTTTTAAAGTCAATTTCTTTATAAATAAATCCAATAACTAATGATGCTACAACTGCTAAACCTGCTCCTTCAGTTGCTGTTACAACTCCTCCAAAAATTCCACCTAATATAATGATAGGTAGTAAAAATGCTAAAGCTGCATCTTTTGCAGTTTTCTTTACATTTGGAATATTAAATGTTTCTTCAACAGGAAAGTTTTTACGTCTTGCAGTAATGTATGCTGCTAACATTAAGAAGAAGCCACCTATTACACCTGGAACAATTCCCGCTACAAATAATTGAACCACTGAACTTTGAGCCATTACCGCGTAAACAATCATTGGTATTGAAGGTGGAATGATAATCGCCAAAGACGCTGAGGATGAAGTTACTGCAGCAGCAAATGGACCTGGATATCCTTTTTTCTTCATCGCTGGAATTAGAATAGATCCAAGTGCAGCAACATCTGCAACAGCTGAGCCAGAAATTTCAGCAAAAAACATAGAGGTAGCAATGTTAATCATGCTTAAACCACCTTTGATAAATCCAACAAGCGCTGAAGCAAAAGCAATTAATCTTCTAGAAATACCCGCACTATTCATAATTGATCCAGCTAGGATAAATAGAGGAATAGCGATCAATGGAAACTTCATTGATCCGTCAAACATAACGATTGCCGTATCAATTAGAAAACTTGTTCCAGTTTTCAAAACCATTGCAATAATTGTTGTTACTGCAAGGCCAATAGCGATAGGTACATTTATAGATAAAAGAAGTAGAAGAACTGCAAACATTGTAAGAATTATCATTAAATATCTCCTGTTTGCTCGTCACCTGTTGTTTGAAGAACTAAATTTTTATAGTCTTCGGGAATTCTTAAAGTTTCAGATAAAATAAATAAACATGATGCAATTGGAATAACTGATTGCACAAAAGGTTGAGGAACCCACTCTAATGTTACTAAGGTTTCTCCAGTTATAAGAGTTAAAACTAAGTAACCATAGTAAGCTAATAATATTAAAAAACCATAAACAACTAATTTTGAGACTACAAAGAAAATTTTTCTAAGTACTAATGGAAAGGCTTTAAAAATACTTGGAACACTTATATGAGCGCCTTTCAAAGCTGCGTATGCTGAACCATAATAAGTTATCCAAGCAAGTTGAACAGCTGCAACCTCGTCATACCAAACTAAAGCACTACCAGCAAAACGAAAAGTAACACCAAGTAAAACTGTTACTGCTAATGCTACCATCATTATAAACAGTATTAGTTTTAATATTTTTTCGTAAGAATTTATAAATTTTTGCAATGTCATTTTTTTTCAGGCCCTCTGGTAGAGGGCCTGTTACAAATTATGTTAATTTGCTAAAGACGATACTTTATCAATTAACGCACCACCAGTTGGTACTTCTGACGCGAATTGATCGTATATTCCTTTACTTGCACTAATGAAAGCACCTTTGTCAGCTTCGTTAACTTGAACTCCAGCTGATTTGATAACTCCCAATAAAGATTTTTCAAGATTAGCAGCCTCAGCATAAACAAATTTTTGTGTATCTTTAGCAGCTTGCTCTAAAATACTTTGTACATCTGCAGGTAGTTTGCTCCAATGATCTTTATGTACTGTTACATAAGCAGGAGTGTAAACGTGACCTGTGATTGATAAATATTTTTGAACTTCTTGGAATTTAGCACTAGCAATTTGAGCATATGGGTTTTCTTGTCCATCCATTGTTCCTGTTTTCAAAGCAGTAAATACTTCTGAGAAAGACATTGGAGTTGGGTTTGCACCATATGATTGGAACATTTTAACTCTCCATTTTGATTTAGGTGTTCTTAATTTAATTCCTTTTAAGTCACCTGGAGTGTTAATTGGTCTAGTGTTGTTTGTGATATGTCTAAATCCATTTTCCCAAACAGCAATAACTTTGTATCCAGTTTTATCTTCAAGATTTTTAAACATTCCTGGTAAAACTTGGCTTTCAACTTTATTCATGTGTTTTCTGTCTTTAATAATAAAAGGCATATCAAATACACCAAACTCATCATGAATAGATGCCATTACTGATGAAGGTAACCACATGTTAACTGTACCTAATTTTAGTTTTTGCATTCCTTGTTTGTCTTTACCAAGTTGCGAAGAACCAAAAACAGTTACTTTTCCTTTGCTGCCTAATCTCTCATTTGCAAGTTTAGCAAAATGATCAACTGATGCAGAAAATAAAGATCCAGGTTTTCCTACGTGTCCAAATTTTACTTCAGTTGAATTTGCTGAGAAACTTAAAAATAGAGACGATAATAAAACAACAATTATCTTAAAATATTTGTTCATATTTCCCTCTTAAGTTTGTTTTTTTAAAACAGCTTATAGAAAATATGGATGCAGTGCTAGGGATTAAATTGGCGTATAGGAAAAAAATTATCGATCTTTAAATTCAAGATTGCCTCGGGAGTCGACACTCTTTTTGACATGCTGATAGTAGGTAGGATTATCAATCAGTCTTGACATATCTATACCCTTATTCTCATAACGTCTTTTTATTGTCATTCTTGGGATTATTACGAGGTTCATATTATCAATGAAGTCCTCGGTCCACTCTTTTTCTATCTTATCTTTAACCAATCTTTTCAAAAATACTCTCAGATCAGAGCAACTAAGGTGTTTAATTTTTTCGTTATACAATACCATTTTGATGAATATATAATCTTGGTATTATCTTGCAAGTTTAATGAATATATCTCCCATCCCTGACTGAAGCTGATCTAAAGGAGTATTGTTTCGGAGAGTGCAGTATCTGCCTGTCACCTGGTGTCTGTCTATGGCATTAACATTATATTGATTACAGGTTTTGGCTTTGTGTAATAGACCAATGACCAGTTTTCCATCTACTACTGAAACTTGTTTGGTATCTAAATCGTTGCCATTACAAAAATAATTTTTGTTTACCCTTTCAGGAAAATCTGTTTTCCCGCAAGGATTTTCAATTGTGAACACATAAAATTCTTTTTCTATCCCTTTAAATTTATGTTTCATCTTAGTTGTTTTTGAATATTTCATTAAATCACAAGAGCATGGAATGCAGCATCTATAATATTCACCACATATTTTCTTACCTGTATTGTTTTCAGTTAAATAAACATATTCTGGTACTGCATTTGGACTTATTAAAGAACCTGATACTGCACAATATAATTTATTATATTCAACAAAATCTTCATACGAGATGTCTTTATCAATTATATATTTAAAAAATTTAGGACCTGCCGCATTTCTATTTCTGTCTGGGAAAATTTTATTCCAATCATTAACGATATCTTGATAATAGTTTTTTTCTTGAGAATTTGCTGAATTTATTGGTATTGAAAAAAAAATTATAAATATAATAAGATTAAGTGTATTTCTAATACTGTACATTAATTAATGATTTAAAAACCCATGTTTGACCAGTTGCTTCGGTCTTGGGTTTTGCTATTGAATTTTTTTAATTCTTCCTCAGATGGTTCCCTAAAAAGATACATTACAATTCCTGAAACAAATAATGCCAATAATGATAAAGAGCAAATAGTCATAAGCTTGATATATAAAAGCTTTATAATTTTTCAACACTATATAATGAGTAGTATTGTCCTATAATTTTTGTCTAAATTCGTAAGTTTTATTTAATTCATCTATATTAAATGTTTCTATTGATCCATCAGTCCATTTAATTTCAACTTTAAAGTCTTTTTCACCTTTTCTTATTCCATAATGAGCAACTGGTTCCATCTGACAGAGATAACCTGAGCCTGCATCTATTGTTTTTGAATGAATTCTTTTATTTGATTTCATAGTTACTGTTGCGCCTCTTGCTGGAGCTCCAAATTGATTAAGTGGTTTAATACGAAGATAATTAAAATTTATAATATCTGCTTTATATAACGTTAACGGTTGAAACCCTGACTCTCCATGAGAAACTAATAGCTCTAAAATTCCATCGCCATCAACGTCTGCAACAGCTGCTCCAGTTCCAAGTCCAACGGTCTCTAGACCATTTTCCATTTTAATTTCTTTAAATACTCCACCCTCTAAAACTTTGAAAAGTTTATTTGGTTCTCCAATATTATTCATGAAAATTTCATCGTATCCATCATTATCAAAATCAGCTGAAATAACTGTTCTGATTTTAGTAGGATCGTTATACGGAGATGTTGATATATCTTTAAATTTATCTCCATCTAAAACATATGCTCTATGCATTCCATCCCAATTTGAAGATAAAATATCTAATCGTCCTCTATATAAAAGATCACTTAAAGCTGTGCCTCTACCATTTTCAAATCTATCTTGAACTGCATACTCTTTAGCTAAATCTTGGAAAGAGCCTTTTGAATTATAGTATAAAAAGTTATCTCCTCTTTCATTTGCAGCAAAAATATCAGATCTATCTGAAAGAATGTGTCCAGATACTATGGCTCTTCCTCCGGTAATTTTATCAATTGATAATGATTTAGCTTGGTCTTTTATTCGATCTCTAATTAATTCATAAAATCGAGTAGGACCTCCATAATTTGCAACATAAATACCGTATGCACCATCACCTTTTCTATCTACACAAACCACTGATCTTCCAGCGGTTAAGTTTAATTCATTTTGATTAATTTCTTTCTCAAATAAATCCTCAAATTTATTATTATTTAAATCTATTAGTCGATCAGAATAAATTTTTGATCCACTATATGTATCAGTATTTAAAAAATATATTTCTTCATAGCCATCTTGATCGATATCACATGCTGCTACACCAATTGTTCTTCTTTCTTCATCTGTAAATATTTTTTCATTTACAATATTTATTAATTTTCCATTCTTATAAGAAAGGGCTAAATTTTTGAAACCAAAGCCAGTTACTACAAAATCATATTTATTATCTTTATTAACATCAGTAACAGAAACACCATAGCTTAGTCGAAATTCATTTTCTGCTATTTGATCGGTTATATTTAAGAAAAAATCTTTAGCGTTAGCATAATTAAATACCGATAAAATACTGAGAAAAGTGAAGATAATTTTTTTCATACTCAAGCTCTTTATTAGAATTAGCTTACTCAAGTAAACCTAGAATTGAATAAATAACTAACCCTATAATTGCAGCAAAGAAAATTAAAAATGAAATTTGACTAAAAATATTATTCTTTGATCTAATTTCCCCCTTCTTGTATTTCCTTATCTGAATTATTCCAAACCTGATTACTATTATACCAAGAATTAGAA
>CABYKN010000011.1 GCA_902519695.1 uncultured Pelagibacteraceae bacterium
GGAACATTTGATGTTTCAATTCTTGAATTAGGTGATGGCGTGTTTGAAGTAAAATCAACCAACGGTGATACTTTTTTAGGAGGAGAAGATTTTGACAATGCAATAGTTGATTATCTTTTATCTGAGTTCAAAAAAGAAAATGGTATTGATTTAAAATCAGATAAATTAGCACTACAAAGACTTAAGGAAGCTGCTGAAAAAGCTAAAATAGAATTATCATCTGCAACTCAAACTGAAATAAATTTGCCTTTTATAACAGCGGATAAAACTGGACCAAAACATATTAACTTAAAGATGACAAGAGCGAAGCTTGAAGCTTTGGTAGAAGATCTAATCTTAAGAACTATTCCACCATGTAAAACTGCTCTAAAAGATGCAGGTTTATCTGCAAGTGAGGTTGATGAAATAGTATTAGTTGGTGGTATGACTAGAATGCCAAAAGTTATTGAGGAAGTAAAAAACTTTTTCGGGAAAGATCCTAATAAATCTGTAAATCCCGATGAAGTTGTTGCAATGGGTGCTGCGATACAAGCAGGGGTATTACAAGGCGATGTAAAAGATGTATTACTTTTAGATGTGACCCCTTTATCGTTAGGAATAGAAACCTTGGGTGGTGTATCAACAAAACTAATCGATAAAAATACAACAATTCCAACAAAAAAGAGTCAAGTTTTCTCAACAGCTGAAGATAACCAACCTGCTGTATCAATAAGAGTTCTTCAAGGTGAAAGAGAAATGGCGTCTGATAACAAAGTTTTAGGAAATTTTGAATTAGTAGGAATAGCTCCAGCACCAAGGGGTGTTCCACAAATTGAAGTGACATTTGATATAGATGCAAATGGTATTGTAAATGTCTCAGCCAAAGACAAAGGAACTGGAAAAGAACAAAAAATTCAAATTCAAGCATCTGGAGGATTAAGTGATGAAGAGATTAATCAAATGGTAAAAGATGCAGAGTCAAATAAAGAGGAAGACAAGAAAAAAAGAGAAGCAGTGGATGCAAGAAATCAAGCAGATACATTAATACACTCAACTGAAAAAAATTTAAAAGAACACGGTAGCAAAGTTTCTGATGCAGATAAAAAAGCTATTGAGGATGCGTCAGCAAACCTGAGAAATGCTCTCAAGGGAACTGATGTTGAAGAAATTAAGAAGAAAACACAAGATTTAGTTCAGGCATCTATGAAATTAGGTGAAGCAATCTATAAATCACAACAAGGTGCAAAGCCTGAAGATGCTCCAAAAGACGCAAAGAAGGAAGATACGAAAGACGATAACGTTGTTGATGCAGATTTTGAAGAAGTAAAAGACGAGAACAAAGAAAAAAGCGCCTAATAAAACAACTGTTTGTCTATAACACGTTATGGCAAAAAGAGATTATTACGAAGTTTTAGGTGTAAACAAAAGTGCTTCAGCAGACCAAATCAAATCGGCTTACAGAAAACTAGCAGTTAAACATCACCCAGATAAAAATAAAGGTGATAAAGCTGCTGAAGAAAAATTTAAAGAAGCGTCAGAAGCTTACCACGTACTATCTAATTCTGAGAGAAAACAAAACTACGATAATTTTGGACATGCTGCTTTTGAGAATGGAGGAGGTGGAAGAGGGGGGTTTGGAAATTTTGATTTTTCAAATCATTTTTCTGATATTTTTGAGGATTTTTTTGGTGAGGGTTTTGGTGGAGGCCGTAGATCAAGAAGGTCAAATAATAGAGGGTCTGATCTTAGATATGATTTATCTATATCTTTGGAGGAAGCTTTTTCAGGAAAAAAACAAGACATAAAATTCTCTACATCTGAAAAATGTGGTACTTGTAGTGGTTCAGGGTCAAAACCAGGGCATCAAGCTGGGGCATGCTCGATGTGTGGTGGTCATGGTCAAGTAAGATCTAGCCAAGGTTTTTTTACAGTCCAACAAACATGTCCTCAATGCGCTGGTGCAGGAGAGGAAATTACCCATCCTTGTTCTAGTTGTAATGGACAAGGTAAAAAACAGGCTTCAAAAAGACTATCAGTTACTATTCCAAAAGGTGTAGATGATGGAACAAGAATAAGACTTTCAGGAAAAGGTGAGGCTGGGTCAAGAGGTGGTAGTAGTGGTGATTTATACTTATTTATAAATGTTCATTCTCACGACTTATTTAAAAGATCCGATGAAAACTTATTTTTTGAATGTCCTGTTTCTATTGCTGATGCAGCTCTTGGTACTTCAATTGAAATTCCCACAATTGATGGAGGGAAAGCTAAAATAAAAATTCCAGCTGGGACACAAAGTGGAAAACAATTTAGATTAAGAGGAAAAGGTATGCCATACATGAGAGGGAATGATTTTGGAGACCTTTATGTTCAAGTAAATACTGAAGTTCCTATATCACTAAATAAAGAACAAAAAGAATTATTAGAAAAATTTAGAGAAATTGAAAATGAAAAATCTAACCCAAGTATTAAAAAATTCTTTCAAAAAGCCAAAAGTTTTTGGAAAAACTAGCCAATAGTGCTAATCTAGATTCTTATAATGGGTAAAATTAAAATAGCTATTACAGGATGTATGGGAAGAATGGGCCAACAGCTCATTAAATCCACAATTAAGGATAAGAAGACTAAATTAGTTGCTCTTACAGAAAATAGACTGATTAATAAAAAGATTAGTGGAATCAAACCAGAATTAAATAATGAAAAAGCTCTTAACAAAGCAAATGTTATAATAGATTTTACAATACCAAAATGCACATTTGAGGTTTTAAAAATCGCTTACAAGCTTAAAAAAAAAGTAATTATAGGCACAACAGGTTTTACAGAAAAAGAGGAAAATTTAATAAAGAGATTTTCTAGAAAAATTCCAATTTTAAAAGCAGGAAATATGAGCCTTGGAATTAATTTGCTCATGTACCTAACTGAGATCACATCGGCATCACTAGGTAATAATTATCTAAGTAAAGTTTTTGAGGTTCATCACAAACATAAAAAAGATCACCCATCAGGCACAGCACTAATGCTTGGAAAGGGAATTGCTGTAGGAAAAAATAAAAACTTTTATAAAATGATAGGAAAAAAATATTTAAACAAAAAAAATTTTCCCTATGGAAAAAAAATTAATTTTAATTCATTAAGAAAAGGTGAAATTATTGGAGAACATGAAGTTACTTTTTCAAGTGGAAAAGAAATAATTACGCTAAACCATGAGGCTTTTGACAGAGCTTTATATTCAGATGGAGCAATAACTGCAGCAAAATGGTTAATTAATAAAAAACCAGGGCTTTATTCGATGAGAAATCTTCTTAATTTTAAAGAATGAATGAAGTTCAAAGGGCGAAAATAGTTTTACGAATACTTAATAAAACGTATCCAAAAACACCTATACCATTAAAACACAAAAATATTTTTACACTTTTAATATCTGTCCTACTTTCAGCTCAATGTACAGATGTAAATGTTAATAATGTTACAAAAAATATTTATCCAAAATACAACAAGCCTGAGCATTTTGTTAAGCTTGGAAGAAAGAAAATAGAAAAATTAATAAGAAGTATTGGGATTTTTAGAGTTAAAGCAAAGAGTGTTTATAATTTGTCAAAGACTTTAGTTAAGAAATATAATGGCAGAGTTCCAAAAACTTTTGAAGATTTAGAGGAGCTACCAGGCGTTGGACACAAAACGGCAAGTGTAGTTATGTCACAAGGTTTTGGATATCCTGCATTTCCAATAGATACTCATATACATAGACTTGCTCAACGTTGGGGTTTAACTAATGGAAAAAATGTTGTTCAAACAGAGGAAGATTTAAAGCGTTTGTTCCCGAAAAAATATTGGAATAAACTACATCTTCAAATAATTTATTACGGAAGGGAATATTGTAAAGCGAGAGAATGTTACGGTATTTCTTGTAAAATTTGTACTTCTTGTTATCCTAAAAGAAAAAGACCAATTAAAACAAAGAAAGCTTAAAATGAAAATCCTAGGAATTGGAAATGCAATTGTTGATGTTATTTGCAGAGTAAACGAAGATTTTATCAAACAAAATAATTTAACTAAAGGCACCATGAAGCTTATTTTTGATGATAAGGAATTTAAAACTATGTTATCTAATCTTAAAATTGAGAAAACTATATCAGGAGGATCAGTAGCAAATTCAATTGTAGGATTATCTCAACTTGGTAATAAAGTAGGTTTTATTGGAAAAGTGAGCGATGATGAACTAGGAAGTAAATATGAAGATGGTTTAAAATCCGAAAATGTTGAATATTTTTATTCTAAAAAAAAAGAAGAATTACCTACCGGAACTTGCTTAATTTTAGTAACTCCAGACTCTGAAAGAACTATGTGCACATTTCTTGGCACTGCTGGAAAAATTAATGAAAATGACGTGGATACAGATGTTGTTAGGAAATCCGAAATGATATTTTTAGAAGGTTATTTGTGGGATGAAGGTGAGCCTAAAAAAGCATTTGAAAAAGCGATAAAAAATGCAAATAAAGTTGCCATGTCACTATCAGATCAATTTTGTGTAGATAGACATAAAAAACACTTTTTAGATTTAGTTAAAAATAAGTTAGATATCACATTTGCAAATGAACAAGAAATGATGTCACTGATTGATACTAAAGATTTTAATGATGTTATTGAGTTTGCAAAAAGTTTAAAGAAAATAATTGTAATAACTCGAGGAGAAAAAGGAGCTATATCTATATTTGGTAGCGAAATTAATGAAAATGATGTTGAAAAAAATTTAAATATAAAAGATTTAACAGGTGCAGGTGATTTATTTGCATCTGGTTTTTTGCATGGACATTTAAACAACCTGAGTCGTTTAGAATGTTTAAATAAAGGACGAGAAATGTCTTCTCAGGTAATACAACAAATTGGCGCTAGGCTTTTGAATTTTTCCTAGAGTAGCTCCCCTTGCCTTTTTTTGGTTTAACAATTTTAGGCTTAAATTTACTAGTTAAAAGTTGTTTTGCATAAAAATTTTTTTTTTTACGCATTTAACTTATATCCACCCTTAAGACTTGAAATAAAAGTTTTATCATTAAATTTTTTTTCTATTTTTTTTCTTAATCTATATATATGAGTCTCTACTGTATGTGTTTCTAGCTTAGACTTATGATCCCAAACTTGTTTCTGCAAGTCAATTATTGGAGTGGCTTTTTTTGAGTTGTTTAAGAATACAATAATTTTAGCTTCTTTTTCTGTTAATGATAGATTTGTTCTACTTCTAAACATAATTCTTGAATTTAAATTAATGGTGTACTTGCCAATATTAATATTATTTTGTTGATTAAATTTATTTTTCAGGAAATTAATATTTATTGTCTCTACCAATTTCATTAAGTCTAAAGGATATTCTTTAATAATAATTTGATTTGTGAATCTAGCACCTTTTTCACCGGATATAATTAAGAAGTTTTTATTGATAATAATTTCCTCGATTTTTAATGTATGTGTAGATATTAATTCAAAATTGAAAAAGTTATTTAACTCTTTTAAAATATTAAATAATATATCAAATTTATGTATTATAAGAGTTTGTTGCTCAGACATAATATTACAATATGTTAATTATAATTAAAAATAAAGAAACTCTTATTTGTGATGATTTCATATTTAAATGTTGTGTAGGAAAGAATGGATTTATTAAAAGAAAAAAAGAGGGAGATAAAAAAACACCAATCGGAAAGTTTAGTTTAGATAATATATATTATAGACATGATAAAAAAATTAAGCCTATAAGTAAACTAAAATCAATTAAAATCAGAAAAACTATGGGATGGTGTAACGACACTAAATCTGAGAGACACTATAACAAACTTATAAATACAAAAACTATATTTAAATATGAAAAACTTTTTAGAAAAGATTATAAATATGATTATCTGATACCAATAAAGTATAATTGGAAAAATACAAAACTTGGAAGTGGTAGTGCTATATTTATTCATTTAACAAGAGATTACAAACCGACAGCAGGGTGTATAGGCATTTCAGAAAAAGATTTCTTAATATTGATTAAATTAATAAACAAAAATACTAAAATTAAAATTCTTTAACCTCTTTGACCAAAAATTTCTGAACCGATTCTTAAAAAAGTAGAGCCATATTTCATTGCGTTTAAATAATCAGCAGACATTCCCATGCTTAATTCCTCCAATCCAATTTTTTTATTTAGTTCTTGCATTCTAGCAAAATATTCTGTGCTATCCTCATTAAGAGGAGGTATACACATTAAACCCAAAATATTTAAATTTAGATTATTGCAGTAATTATAAAAATCAGGTAGTTCATTTTCAGAAATACCAGATTTCTGTACTTCTTTACCTATATTAACCTGTATAAATATTTTTGTATTTAGTTTGTGCTCTTCTTGTTGATTAGATATTTTATCGGCAAGCTTTTTACTATCTAATGAGTGTATATAATCAAAAATTTTCAGAGCAATTTTAACTTTATTTGTTTGCAATCTACCCATTAAATGCAGTTTTAAATTCTTATTTTGTTTTTTAATTTCTGTCCATTTTTCCACAGCCTCCTGAACTTTATTTTCTCCAAAATCTAAATGACCATGATTAATTAGCGGCATAATATGATCAATTTTAAATGTTTTTGAAACTGCAATAATTTTAGGAATTATAGAACTTTTTCTTTCTTTTGATAAATTTGTCTTAACAATTTCTTTTATTTTAAGTAAATTTTTAATTGTAACATGCATTATTATAAAATCCCTACTAGTTTTTATTTTATAAATGATTTTAAGAAAAATAATATTGATAAATTAAATACCAATACTGGTGTTATATACAGAAATTATAACAGAAAACTAAATATAAATAAAATTATTGAGGTAAAAAAATATTGTAAAAGTAAAAGATTAAAATTTTATATATCAAATAATTTTAAAATTGCGATGAAATTGGACTTAGATGGAGTTTACATACCTTCATTTAATAAAAGTTTAAAACATTTAAATCATAGAACTAAATCAATGTTTTTAATAATGGGATCGGCACATAATATTAAAGAAATTCGTCAAAAAGAAACACAAAAGGTAAGTATAATTTTTTTATCATCCGTTTTTAAAAAAAATAAAAATTATCTTGGAATGTACAAATTTAAGTTACTGAGAAAACTCACTAGCAAAAAAGTAATTGCCCTTGGTGGTATAACAAAAAAAAATAAGAAAAAAATTAAGTTATTAAATTGCTTTGGTTTCAGTGGAATTTCTTATTTTGAATAAAAAAAAGGCCCCTTTTTAGGGGCCTTTTAATAAAATTATATTCTTCTTAAATTAGAAGTTAAATACAATTCCTGCTTCGTAACTAGTTCTGTCAGTTGCAGAAGCATTTGCTACGTTGTCAACTTTGTTCATAGTTGCACTTATACCCATTGATCCCATTGTGTATGAAATACCTACAGCAGATGCTTCTTGATCGTCACCTGTTGCGTATTCGATTTCATGTCCACCATAAGAAATAGCTAGGTCATCACTAACTTGGTATGAAATACCATAACCAGTTGATTCAGTGTCCGCACCAGCAGCCGAACTATCAGCTTCTGAAACTTGAACACCTAGTGACAAACCACCCATTGTATAAACAGCATACATTGTATCTTCTTCTACCTCTGTACCAGCTGTTGCTTCAGTAGTTCCTGCAGCATAACCAATTCTTAGATTTTCTACACCAGTATAGTCAATCGCAAGATCGCTATATGAAACAGCTGTTCCAGTTGCACTTGCATTTACATAGTATGCAGTAAATGTAGCACCTGAATCATGACTGTAAGTGTACTTGAAAGAATTGTTTTGAGCGTTACCGTTAATGATACCAGCATCGGCACCAGTTACAACATCCCATGGCTCTTCTTTAGCAGTTGGCATAACATCATCAACAGCACTTAGTGCAGATGATTGACCGTGACCTGAGTACGTTAATGTTCCAGCATCACCCATGTCTAAAGAAATGCTATTATCATCTTCAGCACCATTTTCTATTTCGTATGAAAATGTTACTGTCATATCGTTTACATCACCTGACGCACTGAAATTTATTGAGTCACTTTGTGTAAACCCGTTTCCAGATGTCTCACCACTATCTAAACCAGTTAGATTGATTGAAACACCTCCTGAAACAGATAAGTCAGCAGCGTTTACGCTACCAGCTATTAGGGAACCAGCTAAAGCCGTTAACCCTATTTTTTTCAGATTGTTCATATTAAATACTCCTTTGTATTTATTAATATTAATATTAAACGAGTATCTTTTATCAAAATTGACTTAAAATTCCCCAATTACATAGTTATTTAAGGAATTCTTATCAAAGTGTTGCAAATTTACATCATTAAAAAAATCAATAAAATTAGGATTTTTTTCATAAATTTATATTATGTTCCAATTTATTAAATTTTTAAAAAATATGAAACCAAATAATCTACTAACTACAATAGTTATCTTAATTATATCAAATTTCCTTCTCTATTCATGTAAAAATTTTCCTGGAGCAGATGCAAGTAAAATTCCACCACAAGTGAACGACAGAATAAAAAAAAATATTGAGGAGGGTAGAGGTTTCCGATTGTCTGGTAAGAAAAAAAATACTGGGGAATTTGATTTTGCAAGTTCAAATGAATTATGGAGGGCATCTTTAGATACATTAGAATTTATGCCATTAGCTTTGGCAAATTACAGTGGAGGGATTATTGTAACTGATTGGTATAGTGATGGTAGCTCGAAAAATGAATCTGTGAAAATTTCTATTAGGTTTTTAAGCAATGAAATTAGATCTGATGCTCTAGCTGTAAAAGTTTTTTATAAAAATTGCTCAATGCAAGATAATTGTAAAGTGTCAGATAGATCGAGTGATTTATCTGCAGAGTTAACAAAAAAAATTTTAACTCAAGCGGCAATTTATGAAAAAGATGGCAAAGATAAGAATAAGAGACCTTATAATATGCCTTCTTTAGGTGATTAATTATTGGTTTCAAAATCGTGGAAAGATATAATTTCAAACAAGTTGAAGAAAAATGGCAGAAGACTTGGGATGATTCAAGTTCTTTCTCAACAAAGTTAGATAAAAATAAAAAAAAATTTTACTGTTTGGAAATGTTTCCATACCCATCTGGTAAAATTCATATGGGTCATGTAAGAAATTATACAATCGGTGACGTTCTATCTAGGTATAAGAGTTTAAAAGGTTTTAATGTGCTTCATCCGATGGGATGGGATGCTTTTGGCATGCCTGCTGAAAACGCAGCTAGGGATAATAATTCAGATCCAAAAGAGTGGACAAATTCGAATATTAGCACAATGAAAAACCAACTAAAAAAACTTGGGCTCTCAATTGATTGGGATAGAGAAATTTCTACTTGTTCTGAAGATTATTATAAACATCAACAGACTTTTTTCCTTGAATTATTTAAAAAAGGGCTTGTTTATAGAAAAGAAAATTATGTTAACTGGGATCCAATAGATGAAACAGTTTTAGCAAATGAGCAAGTAATTGATGGGAGAGGTTGGAGGTCAGGGGCAACAGTCGAGAGAAAAAAATTAAGTCAATGGTTTTTTAATATTTCTAAATTTTCTCAAGATCTTTTGGATGGACTTGAAACACTTGATGCTTGGCCAAATAAAGTAAAAACAATGCAGAAGAATTGGATCGGAAAATCTTTCGGGTGTGAGATTGATTTTGAGATAAACGGAGATTTACCAGTAAATAAAATAAGATGTTTTACAACAAGACCAGATACACTTTTTGGTTTTTCATTCTTAGCACTTTCAGTAGACCATGAAATATCAAAATATTACGCTGAAAATGAGGATTTTTTAAAGTTTAAAGAGGAATGCTCAAAGACAGGAACCACTGAGGAAGCAATTGCTGTAGGTGAAAAAATTGGATTTAAAACTAGTCTGAGAGCTATAAACCCACTAAATCCAGAAGAAGAAGTCCCAGTTTATTTTGCAAATTTTGTTTTGATGGACTATGGATTTGGGGCAGTATTTGGTTGTCCAGCACATGATCAAAGAGATTATGATTTTGCAAAAAAATACAAGCTAAGGATCAAAACAGTGGTTGCCCCTATTGGAGAAGACAAAACTTATACTGTTAATGATGAAGCTTATCCTGGTCCAGGTATTTTAATAAATTCAGATTTTTTAAATGGCCTTGAAGCACCAAGTAAATCAGTTGACGAAACAATAAAAATATTAGAGGAAAGAAATTTTGGTAAGAGAAAGATAAATTATAGGCTAAAAGACTGGGGTGTATCGAGACAAAGATATTGGGGTTGCCCAATACCAATAATGTATGACGAGGATGGAGGCACCCATCCAATTCCCGAATCTTTTTTACCAGTTAAACTACCAGAAAATATTAATCTTAAAGTCAAAGGAAATCCTTTAGATAATGAGGAAAATTGGAAATATATTAATGTTGATGGAAAAAAATATATTAGAGAAACAGATACTCTAGACACTTTTGTATGTTCTTCTTGGTATTACTTAAGATTTTGTTCCCCAAATGAAGATAAATATGGTTTCAGAAATGAAGACATAGATTATTGGATGCCTGTTGACCAGTATATTGGAGGTGTAGAGCACGCTATATTACATCTATTATACTCAAGATTTTTTATGAGAGCTATAAATTATAAAAATGAGAATTTTAAAATTACTGAACCATTTCAAAGCTTATTTACACAAGGTATGGTTTGTCATGAAACATATAAAGATAAACAAAATAATTGGTTAAGCCCTGATCAAGTTGAAAGAATAGGTGACAAATATTTTTTAAAAGGGAATAAAAATGAAATTGTCAAAGTTGGACCATCGGAGTCTATGTCTAAATCAAAAAAAAATGTAATTGATCCTGAGCATATAATTGAAAATTATGGTGCCGACTCAGTTAGATTATTTATTTTATCGGATAGCCCACCTGAAAAAGATGTTCAATGGTCAGAGCAAGGTATGGTATCTTCGTATAAATTTATTCAAAAATTATGGGTTTTACATAAAATAATTAAATCAAAATTATTAGATGAAAACAAAGATAAATTTGATGAAAATATTGAAAAATTTACTAACCAAACAATTTCAAAAATCACGAGCAATTTAGAAAAGTTTAATTACAATGTGATTATAGCAAATATGTATGAAACATATAATTATTTAATTAATTATTTAAAAGATAATAAAAACATGAGTAATTTAGAAAATAATTATAAAAAAATTTTAATATGCTTTTCTCCAGTCATCCCCCACTTTTCAAGTGAATGTCTTGATGAAATTGGTGTTACAAACTACAAATGGCCTGAATACGATGAAAAGTTTATTCAAGATGACAATATTAATATTGTGATCCAAATAAATGGGAAAAAAAGGACTTTGTTAGAAACAGAGAAAGGAATTGAAAAATCAAAACTTTTGGAAATCGTTAAAAGAGATAAAAACTTAGAAAAATATTTAGTTGAGAAAAAAATTAAAAAAGTAATATTTGTAGAAAACAGATTAATGAATATTTTATTAAATGAATAAAATTATTTTCATACCTCTAATTGTTCTCTTAATCAGTAGCTGCTCATATAAGCCAATTTTGACAAATAAGAAGCATGATTTTCAATTTGAAAGTATTGCTTACAAGGGAAATAACGAAATTAATAATACAATTAAACAAAATTTAATAAAAAGAAGCAAAGGCAAAAAAAAATATAATATTGATTTTTCAAGTAATTTTACAAAAGAAATATTTTCGTCTAATGAAAAAGGCGATCCAACAATATATAAATTAAGAATAGACGTTGATTATGCAGTAAAAGAAAAAAATCAAATAATTTTATCAAATAACATTTCCAAACAAATGACCTATAATAATATTAGTGATAAGTTTGAGTTATCTAAATACGAAGATAATATTATTTACAATTTATCTGAAAACATTTCATCTGAAATAATGATGTCTGTCTCCTCATATAGTGAATGATATTAAAAAGTTTTGAATTAAATAAACCTAGCCTTGAGAAGTATAAAATTTTTCTTTTTTATGGGAAAAATGAGGGATTAATTAATGAGGTTATAGAAAAATATTTTATTAAAAATATTGATTCTGAAACCATGAAATACAACGAAGATGAATTTCTAAAAAACAATCAAACAATTTTAAGTGAAATGATGAATAACTCTTTTTTTAAAAATAACAAAATTTATATTATTTCAAAAGTATCAGATAAAATATTTAAGATAATTGAGGAAATTAGCTCAAAGAATTTGGAAGATGTGAAAATAATTTTAAAAAGTGGATTGTTAGATAAGCGCTCAAAGTTAAGAAGTCTTTTTGAAAAGAGTAAATTTTTAGTAACAGTTCCTTTTTACGAAGATAATGCAAGTAACTTAACACCTATAATAATAAAATTCCTAAGTGAAAATAATATTAAGCTCTCAAGAGAATCAATTAATTTACTTTCAAGTAGAGTAAGTGGTGACAGAGAAAACCTCAAGAATGAACTTCAAAAAATATATTACTACTCAATATCAAACAAAAACATAGATTATGAAGTTGTAGAAAAACTATCCAATCTAGCAGAAAATTATGATGTAGGAAAATTAGCAAATTATTATCTTTGTAAAAATACAAAGAATGTCGCAAAAATTCTTAATGAGAACAATTATTCTGATGAAGATTGTTTGCTTATTTTAAGAACAATACTTAATAAATCAAAAAGATTAATGAAAATCTTACAAAATTTTGACGAAGGTATAGCTATAGATAGTGCAATTTCTGAAATTAAACCTCCAATATTTTGGAAGGAAAAAGAGAGTGTAAAAACACAAGTAAATTCGTGGGATTTAAAAGAAATAAAAAATAAAATATATCAAATGAATGAATTAGAAACTAAAATTAAAAGTAACTCAAGAAATTCGCTTAATTTGATTTCAGACTTTATTGTAAATTATTAATAATTTTCTTTGATAATTGTTATGAGTCTATCTAATTGATCATAATCTTTATATTCAATAGTTAATTTGCCTGAATTATTTTTTTTGTTATGAAGAGATACATTCATTCCAATTTTACTTGCGAGTTCACTTTCTGTATTAATGGTATTTGGATCTTTTTTTTTGTAAATTTTTTTATACCCATTCTTTAATATTCTAACTAGGTTTTCCGATTGTCTTACAGACAATTTTTTTTTAATTATTTTTTCAGCAAGTATTATGGAATTTTCTAAACCTATTAAAATTTTTGCATGTCCTTGTGATAGTTTTTCACTTCTAATCATTTCTATTATTTTTTCTGGCAAAGAGAGTATGCGAATAGAGTTAGATATATGCGATCTACTTTTACCAATAAATTTTGAAACCCTATCTTGATCGTAATTAAAATTTTCTATCAAATTTTTATAGCTTTCTGCTTCCTCTATTGCATTCAAATCTTTTCTCTGAACATTTTCTATTATAGCCAATTCTAAAGATTTGAGGTTATCTGCCTGAATTATTAATACCGGTACCTCATGAAGACCGGCTGATTGAGCTGCTTGCCATCTTCTTTCTCCGGCAATCAATTCATATTTATCATCTCGATCTTCTGACTTTCTAACTATTAATGGTTGTATTATACCTCTTTCTTTAATTGAATTACTTAGGTCTTCTAGTGCTTGTTTTTCAAAAATTTTTCTTGGTTGATTCTTATTAGGAACTATTGAGCTTATTGAAATTTTATCGTTTGAAGTTTTTATATCACTGTCTCCTATCAGCGAGGACAATCCCCTTCCTAGACCTTTCTTATTTTTAAAAGGATTTATCACGCTGCACTTTCTACCTTTTTATCTTGAGCCAGAAATTCTTCTGTAAATTTAAAGTATGCTTTGCTACCTGGACAAACTTTATCGTATATAAGCACAGGTATGCCATGAGATGGTGCTTCAGACAATCTGACGTTTCTTGGAACAAATGTAGAGTAAACTTTTTCCTTAAAATAATTTCTTGCCTCTCTCTCAACCTGTCCTGAAAGCTTATTTCTTTTGTCGTACATCGTTAAAAGAATACCTCTTATGTCTAAGGACGGATTTAAACTATATTTAATCCTCTCGATGGTCTTCATTAGCTGGGTTAGTCCCTCAAGGGCAAAAAATTCAGTCTGAAGTGGAACTACCAAGGCGTCCGAAGCCACTAAGGCCATAATTGTAAGTAAACTCAAAGATGGAGGACAGTCTATCAGTATATAATCAAATGACGCTCTAGAATCATTTAAAATAGAGCTTAATTCGTCCTTCAATTTAAAAGCTCTTCGCGTATCTCCAGCAGTTTCAACCTCAAGGCCTGATAAATCTACATTTGAAGTAATTAAATTGAGATTTGTAAACCTTGTTTGTTTTATTACTTCTGTAATTTTCTTATTTCCGTTTAGTACACTATAAATAGTTGTCTCTGAATTTGTACTATTTGATAACCCAAGTCCTGTTGTTGCATTGCCTTGGGGATCCAGATCAATTACTAAAATTTTTTTTCCTTTCATAGATAGACCAGCTGCTAAATTGATGACTGTTGTTGTCTTGCCTACTCCTCCCTTTTGATTAATGACTGAAATAATTTTTTTTTCCATTTATTTTAAATTTTTTAAATACTCTTTTTTAAAAATTAATAATTTTTAATTCACAATATTTTTTTTAAACATTTTTCTTTTTTAAATTAGAGATTTTAACAATAAAAGATTCATTACTGGTTAAACTTTTTTTTTTTTCGTAGTCAAAATGCCAAACCTTTAAAGCATCTTTTAGAATTTTTTTTCCATTTTTTCCTAAAAATAAAATAATATATTTATAATTTTTAAAATTTGTTTTTGCTATCTGAAATATTACAGGTAAAGGTTTGAATGCTCTGGAAATAATTACATCTGTACTCAAGTTTCTCTCTTGATAAATATTTTTTTGATGTATTTCTGAATTTAAATTAAATTTTTTCGACATTTCATTTAAAAAAATGCTCTTTCGATAGCTTTTCTCGTAAAAAATTACCTTAAATATAGGTTTTTTTGTTTTCATCAAAATACCTAAAACTATACCAGGTAATCCAGCTCCAGATCCAATATCAGTGCATACTGTAATATCATTTTTATCAACAAAATCAATAGTTTGTGCACTATCTATGATATGCCTCTGTTTTATTGAGTTTTCAGTATTTCTGCTAATTAGATTTATAATTTTATTTTTAGAAATTATTTCATGAGAATAGTCATCCAGATCCTTTAATGTTTCACGTGAAACATTTAGAGGAAAAATTTTATCGATTTTAAAAATATCCGAATCAATCAAGCTATATGCTTAATAGACTTTCTTTTGAGATGAGACAACAAAATATAAACAGCTGCTGGCGTTATGCCATCAATTCTTAGTGCTTGACCCATTGTTTTTGGTCTAATTTTCTTAAATTTTGATTTAACTTCATTAGAAAGCCCAGCAAAACTGTCATAATTTAGATTTTCCGGGATTATAAGGTTTTCATCCCTTTTAAAAGCTAATATATCAGCCTCTTGCTTCTTTAAATATCCTATATAGTGTGAATTAATTTCTAATTGTTCGTCAATTTCACGTGAAATATACTTAATTTCAGGCCATATTTCCCTTATTTTATTCATATTTACCCCCTTTTGCCCTAAGATTTGGTTTGCTGATCTATTAATACCATCTTTGGCAATATTAATTCCAAATTTAGAAACTTTAGAAGGTGTAATCATTAATTTATCCATTCTTAATTGGATTTTTGATAAATGACTATATTTCTCATTAAAAATTTTACCTCTTTCATTTAATACCAATCCTAAATCCATTCCTTTTTTAGTTAGTCTTATATCAGCATTATCAGATCTTAGGGAAAGCCTGTATTCAGCTCTTGATGTAAACATTCTATACGGCTCTGCAACACCTTTGGTTACGAGATCATCAATCATAACTCCTATGTAGGCTTCTGACCTATCTAAAATAAATGGTTCTTTATTCATAAATGAGAGTGCAGCATTTGCACCTGCAATTAATCCTTGAGCTGCAGCTTCTTCATATCCCGTTGTTCCATTTATTTGTCCAGCAAGATAAAGATTGTTTATTTTCTTAGTCTCTAGTGTTAAAAAAAGTTCTCTAGGATCCACAAAATCGTATTCTATTGCATATCCTGGCCTTAAAATTTTAACATTCTCTAAACCATTGATTTTACTGCATATTTCATGTTGTACTTCGGCCGGCAAAGATGTTGAAATCCCATTGGGATAAATCGTATTATCATTTAATCCCTCTGGTTCTAAAAAAATTTGATGCTTTTTTTTGTCAGCGAATTTTTTAATTTTATCTTCTATCGAAGGGCAATACCGTGGTCCTACTCCCTGTATGCTTCCTGAGTACATTGCACTTCTATTAATATTTTTTGAGATAATTTTATGAACCTCTTCATTAGTATATGTCATTCGACATGAAATCTGCTTATTAAAATTTCTTTTTGTTAAAAAGGAAAAAAAATATGGATCATCATCTGCATGTTGCTCCTCTAGGTTTTCAAAATTTATCGTCCTAGCATCGAGCCTAGGTGGTGTTCCTGTTTTTAATCTTCCTATTTTAAAATTATATTTTTCCAGCTGTTCACTCAAACCTGTTGAAGGTTTTTCATTAAATCTTCCTGCTGGAGTTTTTTCATCACCAATATGTATCAAGCCATTTAAAAATGTTCCGGTTGTAAGGATCAACTTAGAGCATTTAATTTCTTTTCCAGCCTCAGTAATAAATCCAATTATTTCATTTTTTACAAAATTAAAGCTAATTACAGGATCAGAAAAAATGCTTAAATTACAGTAGTTTACAAGTTTTTCTTGCATATATTTCTTATATAATGAACGATCACTTTGAGTCCTTGGCCCTCTAACTGCTGGACCCCTGCTTCTATTTAAAAGTCTGAATTGAATACCGGATTTATCTGCTACTTCTCCCATAACTCCATCCAGAGCATCTATTTCTCTAACTAAATGGCCTTTACCCAAGCCGCCTATGGCTGGGTTACACGACATCTCTCCTATAGTATTAAATTTATGAGTGAATAAAGCCGTATTAACACCTAACCTAGCAGATGCTGCTGCAGCTTCGCAACCAGCATGGCCACCTCCTATAACTACCACATCAAATGATAACTCATTTTTCATGAGGGTAATCTATTATCGTTCTTAAAATTTACAAGAAAACAAATAATTATAAAAAAACAAGTAATATTAGTTATTATTTGCCTATACAAAAATCATTAAAAATTGAGCCCAATACTTCCTCAACATCAACTTTTCCTACAATCATTCCCAGATGTCTAGTTGCCAATCTTAAATCTTCAGATCCTTGATCAAAATCTTTAATAGATTTTTTTCTCTCAAAGTTTTCAATGTGCTCTATGCATTTTTCAAGGCTAACCCTATGTCTATTTCTTGTTATAAAAATATCTTCAGATGAAATAAACTTACTTTTCAAATTTTCTTTAATTAAACTTATTAGATTTTCTAAATTTTTTTCTTCTTTAATTGAAATAAAAATTGGATTGAATTTATTAATTTCATCACTAATGCTAGATAAATTTAACTCCATTTTGTTAACAACCAGAATGGCTTTTTTAGACTCAAGATCCTTCAAAAAAGGTGTAAAATCAACACTTTTAGGCTCTATAACTACTATGATTAAATCTGCATTTTTAGCACTTTTAAAGGCTAGCTTTATTCCCTTTTCTTCTATTTCATCCTTAGAATCTCTTATTCCCGCAGTATCAGAAATTATAACTGGATAACCATCTATATTTAAATGCGCTTCTATAACATCTCTTGTGGTCCCTGCTATTTCAGAAACAATAGCAATATCTCTTCTAGATAGATAATTTAATAGTGATGATTTGCCAGCATTTGTTGGGCCAACTATTGCTATTTTAAATCCCTCTCTAATTCTTTCTCCAACTTTTTGATCATTTAAAATCTTTTTAATTTCTTCTTTTATATTTTTAGTTTCAGAGTAAATATTTTTTAGAATGTCGTTTGGTAGATCATCTTCAGGAAAATCAATTTTAGCTTCCACATTTGCTAGGATTTTTATAAGTCTTTCTCTAAGCGAATTAAATTTATATGAACTTTTACCAGACATAATTTTTATAGCCTGTTGTCTCTGAATTTCTGTTTCTGAGGATATTAGGTCCGAAATACTTTCCGCTTTTAACAAATTTATTTTTCCATTTTGGAATGCTATCTTTGTGAATTCACCTGGTTCGGCTAATCTTAAATTTGATAATTTGGATAAAGAATTATGAATTTCACTAATAACAGCCTTACTTCCGTGGATGTGAATTTCTGCCATATCTTCTCCTGTGTAACTATTAGGCCCAGGAAACCACAAAAGAATGCCCTCATCAATTAACTGATTATCTTTGATTTTATTGAATTTTCTTAAAACTGCTGTTCTGGGTCTAGGCAATTTTTTTTTTGTTAATTTTTCAATAGCATCTTTGGTGTTTGAACCAGACAGTCTAATAACAGCAACACCTGAGATACCTGGTCCAGTAGAAAGAGCGTAAATTGTCATTAAGAAAGTATAGCAGGTATTTTTGAAAAGAGTTTATTAAGATGGTTTATTCATAGAATTAAAGAATTCTGCATTATTCTTAGTATTCTTTAATTTAGAGTTGATAAACTCTATTGCATCCATGGAGCCCATAGGTGCTATTATTCTTCTTAAAACATTCATTTTTTGAAGATCATTTTTTTCAAAAATTAACTCTTCTCTTCTTGTTCCAGACTTGGTTATGTCAATTGCTGGGAATATTCTCTTTTCAGATATTTTTCTATCTAATATAGTCTCACTATTACCAGTACCTTTAAACTCTTCAAATATTACCTCGTCCATTCTACTTCCAGTGTCAATTAAAGCTGTAGCAATAATTGTTAAAGAACCACCTTCCTCAATATTTCTGGCGGCACCAAAAAATCTCTTTGGTCTTTGTAATGCATTGGCATCAACACCACCTGTTAATACCTTGCCCGAACTCGGCACAACTGCGTTATATGCTCTTCCAAGTCTTGTTATAGAATCTAAAAGAATAACAACATCTTTTTTATGTTCAGTTAATCTCTTTGCTTTTTCTATAACCATCTCAGCGACAGCTACGTGTCTTTGTGCTGGTTCATCGAATGTTGAACTAATAACTTCACCTTTTACCGTTCTTTGCATATCAGTAACCTCTTCCGGTCTTTCGTCAATCAATAAAACCATTAAATAACATTCAGGATGATTGGCAGTTATTGAGTTTGCTATACTTTGTAAAATCATAGTTTTTCCTGCTTTTGGAGGCGATATTATTAATGATCTTTGACCTTTTCCTATTGGGCTTACTAAATCAATTAATCTTGGAGTCAGATCAATTTTTTTCTCAACTTTAAGACTTTCTACCTCCATAACCAATTGCTTGTTAGGATAAAGAGGGGTTAGGTTGTCGAAAGCAATTTTATGTTTAAATTTTTCAGTTTCTTCAAAATTGATCTTGCTAACTTGAAGCAAAGCAAAATACCTTTCACCTTCTTTAGGTGCTCTTATTGGTCCTTCTACTGTATCTCCCGTTCTTAATCCAAATCTTCTTATTTGATTTGGGCTCACATAAATGTCGTCTGCACCAGGTAAATAGTTTGATTCTATTGCCCTTAAAAATCCAAAACCATCTTGTAACAACTGAAGTACTCCACCACCAGTTATTTCCTCGCCTTTTTCAGCTAGTTTTTTTAGTATTGCAAAATAAATTTCCTGTCTTCTTAAGGTGCTAGCGTTCTCAATCCCTAAATTCTCTGCTTCTGTAATTAGCTTTTCAGAGCTTTTTTCTTTTAATTCTTGAATATTCATAATTTGGGAGGTTATTGGTTAGATTGATATAATATAGTTATCTGTTTAAAAAATTTCAAGCTTATAAAGGCTTAAAAACTACAACAAAAACAATCAAAATTAGCAATATTGTGGGAATTTCATTAATCAATCTATAAAACTTGTGTGAGTGAGTATTTTGATCAGTTTTAAATTGATTTAAAATTTTGCCTAAATAGAAATGATATAGACTAAGGAAAGCTACAAATATGATTTTTAATATCATCCAAGTTTGCCCCAATTGTTGAAACCCGATACTGTGAATTAGAAGTAGGCCGAATATCCATGATAATATCATGGCTGGTGTCATAATATAAAAGTATAATTTTTTTTCCATCACCTTAAATACATCTGAAATATTTTTGTCTTTATTATTTTCTGCATGATATACAAAAATTCTTGGCAAATATAACAAACCTGCCATCCAAGAAATAACAGAAATTAGATGCAAAGATTTAAAAAGAAGATAGTAATTCATTAATTAAATATTTTGTTCAATTAAATTATTAAGTAATTTTATATGATCGTCAGTGTCATTAAGACATGGTATCATATCAAAATTTTCACCCCCAGCTTCCATAAAGCTTTCTCTTCCTTGTATTAATATTTCCTCTAAAGTTTCGACGCAATCTGAGGAAAATCCAGGGCAGATAGCTAAAACATTTTTTGCTCCTTCTTTGGGTAAACTTTCTAACGTTTTATCTGTGTATGGCTGCAACCACTCTTCTGGTCCAAATCTAGATTGAAAAGTTGTTTTGATTTCAATTTTCTTAAACTTTTCAGAAACTAGTCTTGTAGTTTTATGACAATAACAATGATATGGATCACCCTTGTCAAAATATTTTTTGGGGATACCATGATATGATGCTAAAATTAAGTCTGGTTTCCAATCTATCTTTTCTAATTTAGTATTTATCGAATTTACCAAAGCATCAATATACAAAGGATCAGATTCATAGTGGGGTATAATTTTAAGTGAAGGCTGCCATCTCATAGCCATTAAAGTCCTGTAAACTTCATCACACACTGTAGCTGTGGTTGCTGCTGCATATTGAGGATATAGAGGTAAAATTATTAACCTCTCACAACCTTGTTCATGTAGTTTTTTAATTTTACTTTTGATACTTGGATTTCCGTATCTCATTGCAAAATCAATTATGAGATTAGCATCCGCTATTGTATTTGAGATTTTTTCGGCTTGTTTTTTCGTATAATACAATAAAGGAGACATATTTATATCTTTCATCCAAATTTCTTTATAAGCTTTTGCTGTTTTAGATGGTCTCAAATTTAAAATAATAAGATTTAAAATTAATTTCCATAAAATTGGATTAACTTCTATAACTCTTCTATCAGATAAGAACTCTTTCAAATATCTTCTAATATCAAGCCAATTTGTACTGTCTGGGGTTCCTAAATTTATAATCAAAACTCCAGTTTTACCAAACTTTATATCAGGATGTTTCTCCATTATTTATAATTCCTTACTATTTTTACTAAATCTTCAACCATTTGTATTTGCGTTTCTGGAAGAATACCATGTCCAAGATTAAATACGTAAGGATGATCTCTAAACACTTCTAAATATTTTGTAACCTCGCTTTTTAAATTGTCTTTATCTGTAAGCAATACTTTTGGATCTAGCCCACCTTGTACTGGCACATCTATTTTATCAATAAGGGTTTTTGGATTTACATTATAATCTATGTTTACCATGCTTGGTTTGACAATTTCACAAAATTTAGTGTAATCAGATATTCCCCTGGGAAAACAGATTACTGGAACACCAAGACTTTTCGTGTATTCAACTAATGATGATGTAGGATTATAAAGGTATTCATCATAATTATTTTTAATTAAACCTGCCCAACTATCGAATATTTGTATCATCGTAGCACCTGAATTTATTTGGTTTTTAATATGAATTTTAATAAATTTATCAAGAATCATTAGTAAATTTTCTATTAACTTTAAATCTTTAAAGAATTCTTCTGACAATCCATTTTTTGGTGACAATCTATTAATCATATATACCAATAAAGTCCAAGGAGCTCCAACGAAACCGATCAAATCTTTGTTTTTTAGTTTGTTGTTTCTATTTAAATTTTTTAAAAGCTCATAGATAGGAGATAATTTTTTTGTGAATTCATTTTCGTCGATAATTAATAAATTATCTAAATTTATTTTACCTAGATTGGGACCTAGATTTTTTTTAAACTCAACATTTTGACCAAGACCATATGGCAACATTAAAATATCAGAAAAAATAATTGCAGCGTCAAATCCAAATCTATTAATTGGTTGAAGTGTTATTTCTTCAGAAAGAATTGGGTTTAAACATAAATCAATAAAATTTGTATTAACTTTTCTAATTTCTCTAAACTCAGGTAAGTACCTTCCTGCTTGTCTCATCAGCCATATAGGAGTGATATTAGTTTTTTTATTTATCAAACATTCTTTAATTGGTGTCATTTATAAATAGATATATATATTAAGATTTATTATTAGTATGAATTGTAGATAACGTAAATTACACAATTTCAACATTTTATTAACCATTTATACAAATCACCTGTTAAAAATTGCTCTAATTATTGAATTATTTAAGCATTTTACTTAATTTTAGAATTGTTAATAAGATACTCACATTTATAAAAATGTTAATTAAATGATAACAAATATTATTATTTGAATTAATTGCTTAATTTAAGCTATTTCCTATTTTATAAATATTTTATAGACAAATTATACATGAAAAATACACACCAGGTTTATTTAGTATCAGACTCAACGGGCGAAACGCTTGATAGAATTTTTATGGCTCTTAAAGCCCAATTTAATAATTTTAATTATGATTTAAGTCAATTTTCATTTACTAGGACGGAAAACCAAATTTCAACAATTTTAAATAATGCAAAAAAACAAGAAAGCCCAATAATTTTGTATACCGTAGTTAATAGCAAACTAGCAAAATTTCTCGCAGAAGAAGCAAACAAAAAAAACATTCCTTGTTTTGGAGTGCTCGGTGATCTAATCTTAAACTTTTCTAAAATTTTAAACGAAAAAGCTTCTCATCAACCAAGTGCACAGCATGTTTTAGACGAAGATTATTATAAAAGAATAGAGGCGATACAATTCACAATGAATCATGACGATGGTAATAATGCAGAGAATATATTAGAATCCGATATAGTCCTTATTGGTGTTAGTCGTACAAGCAAAACTCCAACTTCAATCTACCTTGCAAATAAAGGGTTAAAAACATCCAATATTCCTTTAGTAAACGAAATGAATATTCCAGATGAAGTAGTAAAATCAAAGAAGTTATGTATAGTTGGTTTAACAACAGAAGCTGAAAGATTATTTGACATAAGAAGAAACAGATTAAATTCATTAAGGGAAAATGAGGCATCAGATTATACTAATCTAGAGAAAATAAGACTTGAGGTAAATAAATCCAAAAAAATTTTTAAAAGATATAGATGGCCTACGATAGATGTAACAAGAAAGTCAGTTGAAGAAACAGCTGCGTCAATAATTAAAATATACGAGATACAAAATAAAAATGGTTAATATTATTTTAGCATCTAAGAGCAAGGTAAGGGAAAATATACTAAAAAAGAATAATATAGAATGTAATGTAAACCCATCAAATGTTGATGAAGAACCCGTTAAGGAAAGTTTACTTAGAGAAGGAGCAACTCCTGAAATAATTTCAAAAAACTTAGCAGAACTCAAAGCTAATAAAGTTAGTCAAAAGATGCCAGATATACTTGTTCTTGGAGCTGATAGCGTAATTGATTTAAATGGCGAATTAATCTCTAAACCTGAGAGTCGTGAAGAAGCATTAGATATTCTAAAAAAATTAAATGGTCAGAAACATTATCTGATAAGTTCTGTTTGTATCTCTAAAAATGGTTCAATGATATGGAATTATACTGATAAAGCAATTTTAACGATGAAGAATTTTTCTGAAAATGATTTAAAACAATACCTGCTTAAAATAACGGATGAAAATTTATTTGCATATAACGTTTATCAAATCGAAGGAGAAGGGAAAAAATTATTTTCAAGTATAGATGGAGATGAAAATACGATTATGGGTTTGCCAGTAAAAAAAATAAAAGAATATATAATAAATTATAAATGAAAAAATTTTTAGTAATAGGGAATCCAATTGAGCATACGTTATCTCCAAAACTTCATAATTACTGGATTAAAAATAACAAACTAGATGCTATTTATGGAAAAATCAAAACTTATGAAAAAGACTTACCAGAGTTATGCAAGAATATTAAAGATGGCAATTTAAATGGTATCAACGTGACAGTCCCATTCAAAAAAACAATAATCCCTTTTATAGATATATTAAGTGGCCATGCTCTAAGAACTCAGTCTGTAAATACTATATCATGTAGAGACGGAAATTTGATTGGAGACAACACAGATATAGATGGTTTCGAGCTAAGTATTAAAAAGTTAAACTATGATGTATCAGATAAAATTATATTCATTTTAGGAGCAGGTGGCGTTGTTTCGTCTATAATATATGCATTAATGAGAATGAAAGTTAAAAAAATAGTTTTAACTAATAGAACAAAAGAAAAAGCAGAAAATTTAAAAAAAATGTTCAAAGATATTGAGATTATGGAATGGGGGAAAATTTCAAATTTTGATATGATAATTAATGCAACAAGCGTTGGATTAAAAGATAGTGATAAATTTGACTTAGATTTTTCCAAAGTCGGTAGCGGCAAGTTTTTTTATGATATTATATATCAACCTTTTGAGACTGAATTTTCTAAAGCTGGAAATATGGAAGGTAATAAAATTGTAAATGGTCTGAGTATGTTTTTATTTCAAGCCCAAAAAGCTTTTAATATTTGGCACAACTTAGAACCCAACATTGATGAAAATTTAATAAAATTTTTAATGGAAGAAATTTGATGAGATTGAAAAATAAAATTGCGATTATAACTGGATCAGCATCAGGTTTTGGTGCAGGAATAGCAAAAAAATTTACATCAGAGGGTGCCATTTTAATTATGGTTGATTTGAATGTTAAACTATTAAAAAAGGTCGCAAGAAATTTAAATCAAGACTATTTTATTGCAGACGTTTCAAAAGCTTCAAATTTTAGATCATTGTTAAACTATGTTAATAAAAAATACTCAAAAATTGATATAATAGTTAATAATGCTGGAATAACTCACAAACCCAAGCCTATGGAGGATGTTACCGAAAAAGAGTTTGACACAGTATTTAGTGTTAACGCTAAATCGGTTTATTATTGTGGAAAATACTTTGTACCAGCTATGAAAAAACGTAAGAAGGGAATAATTTTAAACGTAGCATCTACAGCAGGTTTATCACCTAGGCCAAAGCTAAATTGGTATAATGCAAGCAAAGGTTGGATGATTACAGCAACAAAAGCAATGGCAATAGAGCTTGCACCTTACAATGTTAGAGTTAATGCTTTAGCACCAGTTGCAGGAATGACACCATTACTTAAATCGTTTATGGGAGGCAATACTCTAAAGAAAAAAAAAGCATTTCTATCTACCATACCAATAGGCAGATTCTCAACCCCAGAAGATATGGGAAATGCTGCATGTTATTTATGTTCTGACGAAGCCAGCATGATTACTGGAGCCATTCTCGAAGTAGATGGAGGAAGATGTATTTAATTGAAAATGATTAGAGTTGCTCTATTAGGAAAAATTGGATCAGGAAAATCTTTCGTATCTAAACTTTTTAAATTTCCAGTCTTTAATGCGGATAACGAAGTAAAAAAAATTTATAAAAATGACAGAGAATGTTTTAGAAAATTTAAAAGGAAATTGCCAAATTTCATAAGTACTTTCCCAATTAAAAAAAAAGAAGTTATAAAAGCTATAAATTCAAACAAAAACAATTTAAAGAAAATTTCTTCTATTATTCATCCCATAGTTAGAAAAAAAATGGAAAATTTTTTAAATAAAAACAAAAAATCAAAAATAGTTGTTTTAGATATCCCTTTGTTAATCGAAAACAAATTAAATAAAAAGAGAGATGTCCTGATTTTTGTTAGCTCAAGTAATAAAAATATTTTAAAGAGATTAAAAAAAAGACCTTTATTTAATAAAGAAATATTAAAAACTTTTAAAAAAAATCAATCATTACTAGTAAAAAAAAGAAAACTCGCAGATTATATAGTGGACAATAATTATCCACCAAGTGTAATGAAAAATAAAATCAAATTAATAAAAAAAAAAATTTTAAATGAAAGAAATAGTACTTGATACAGAAACAACAGGCTTATCTACAAAAGATGGACACAGAATTGTAGAAATTGGATGTATAGAATTAGACAATCTTATACCTACTAAAAATGTCTTTCATTGTTATTTAAACCCTCAACGAAAAGTGTCTCAAAGTGCGCTAAAAGTTCATGGTTATACAGATGAATTTTTATCGGACAAAAAAAAATTTATTGAAATTGCTGATGATTTTCTAAATTTTATTGAAGGTAAGAAAATAATTATACACAATGCTGAATTTGATATTGGTCATTTAAATAATGAACTTTCGCTTATTAAAAAAGAAAATATTTCAAAAGTTAATGTTGTTGATACTTTAGAAATAGCCAGAAATAAATTTCCAGGATCAAGCACAAGCTTAGATGCACTGTGTAAAAGATATAGGATAGATAATTCAAAAAGAAAAAAACATACTGCGCTTATTGATTGTGAACTATTATCTAAGGTTTATATTAATTTAATCGATCAAAAAGAGCCAATATTCCAATTTCAAAAAGATGTAAAAAAAAATACAGTAGATTTAAATATTAATAAAATTTATTCAAAAAAAATAGTAAAATTAACAGAGGATGAGATAAATGATCATAAAGATTTTTTGAAAAAAGAACTAAAGAAAAATTTTTTTTAATTTAGTCTTTGTTGGTAAAGCTGATCAAAATCTACTTTTTTATCCAGTTTTAATTCTGGGAATCCAGCATCTTTCATTAGATTAATAAATATTTTTTCGATTTTAGGGTATACTTCTTTTTGTAGATCACATAATAATAATTTTTCTAAATCTGTCTTCTTAACATTTTTATCATTGATTTTTATAACGGTTGAATAGGATATTTCAAAATAAGAGTTTTTTATTTTATCATTTGGGTCTTTGTGGGTTAATTTTGTTATCACTTCGACCATATCATTTTTCAATGTATCTGTTGTTATATTGATACCTAGAACATATTTCGTTATATGTTCCCTGCTATATAAAAAACTTTTAGCGTTTGAAATCTCTAATGATAAGTCTTTTATATATTGCAAAACTATTTCATACTTATTTCTCATTTTCGTCACTTATATCTTCGTAATCTCCATCTATATAATTCTTTTTTCTTTTATTGTTATAATTTTTTTTATTATAAAATTTTTGCAATATAATTTTTCTTGTAAAAGGTATAATAAGCAAAATTCCAATTAGGTCAGTAGCAAAACCAGGAAATATTAGTAATAATGCAGCAAATGCCAGCGTGGCGCCAGATACTATTTCATATATAGGCAATTCATTTTTTACCAATTGGTTAATTCCAGATCTAAGTGTATTAAATCCTTCATATCTAGCATAGGTCACTCCTGCGACCGCAGTAGTTAAAATTAATAAAACTGTGTTAAATGCTCCTATTTGACTTCCTATTTTAATGAATAAATAGATCTCAATTAATGGAATACCAATTATTAAAAATAATACTGTGTTCATTTGTCTATAATTTAAATAGCAGGTTGAAATTTAGCAACATAGTAAATAATATACTTATATGAGTTATAGTTTTGAATATATAGATATTATTTTACTCGCAATGATAGCGGGTTTTATTTTCTTGAGATTAAGGGGTATTTTAGGAAAAAAAACAGGATTTGAAGAAGACATTAACTCAAGCTTTCCTCATGAAGCCCCACCTTCCAAGCCGGCAGTGGATCTAAACGCTAATACATTTGACGATAATGCAAAGAAAGAATTTGTTAAAGGAGCACAAATTGCTTATGAAACCATTATCACTAATTTTGCTAAAGGAAAGTTGAATGAGATTAAATCACTATTAGATAATAATGTTTACAAGCAATTCGAAGAAGCAATTAAAGACAGAAATGCAAAAAATTTTTCATCAGAAACTACATTTATAGGTATTAATTCTGCAGAGGTTAAAGAACATCAACAAAATAAAAATATGCTCGAAGTGACAGTCGAATTTGTTAGTGAAATTATCTCATGCGTAAAAGATAAAGATAATAAAATAGTTTCAGGTAACCCAGAAAAAATTAAAAAAGTATTAGATACTTGGAAATTTTCAAAAGATAGTAGATCTACAAATCCAAATTGGCTATTGATTGATACTCAAGCTTGACAAATAAATTATCAGATAAAGATAAAAAAGATTGGCAAGACTTTTTAAATAGTAAAGATAAATTAGAAATTAAGGATCAAGTAAGTTCCGATAAAATTAGAATACCTGAAAAATCTATTGATCTCCATGGCTTCACATTAGATGAAGCTAATAATAGAATTGCAGAATTTATAAATCATTGTTATCAAAATAAAGTTAAAAAAATAAATGTCATTACTGGAAAAGGTATGAGATCAAAAAATTTAAACGATCCATATAAATCAAATGATTTAAGCATTCTAAAGCACTCTGTTCCTGAATATATTAAGAATAACGGAGAATTAATGAATAAAATCATTAAAATTGATTTTGAGGCCGTCAACAGTCCGTCAAGTGGAAATTTTGATATTTTTTTAAAAACTATAAAATAAACTTAGACAAATCAGTGTCTTTTACTAATTCACCAATATTATCTTTGATATATTTGCCATCAACAGTTATTTTTTCACCTGCTCTATCCGTAGCTGTAAAACTAATCTCATCTAAAACTCTCTCGATAATCGTATGAAGTCTTCTTGCACCTATGTTTTCAACAGATGAGTTTACTTCACTAGCTATATTAGCAATTGTATTTATTCCATCTTCTGTAAATTCCAAGTCCACATTTTCTGTTTTTAAAAGAGCCTTGTATTGTTTTATTAAGCTGTTATCTGGTTCTTTTAATATTCTTATAAAATCATTACTATTCAATGCATCTAACTCAACTCTTATCGGCAATCTACCTTGCAACTCAGGTAAAAGATCCGATGGTTTTGCTAATTGAAAAGCCCCTGAAGCAATAAACAAAATATGATCTGTCTTAAGAGGTCCATATTTTGTACTAACCGTTGTTCCTTCTATTAGTGGTAATAAATCTCTTTGAACACCCTCTCTTGAAACATCACCACCAACTCTATCTGTTCTTGCAGAAATTTTATCAATTTCATCTAAAAAAACGATACCATTATTTTCAGTTGAGTCTTTTGCTGATTTTATAATTTTGTCTTGTTCGATAAGTTTATCTGATTCCTCATTTATCAAAATTTCGTGAGATTCTTTGACTGACATTTTCTTTTTCTTAGACTTTTGCCCCATAGATTTTCCAAGCATGTCAGATATATTTATCATCCCGACATTTGCACCAGGCATTCCAGGTATCTCAAAAGATGGCATTTGATTAGAATCACTTACTGCTATTTCTATTTCATTGTCATCTAAGTCTCCATCTCTTAGTCTTTTTCTAAAACTCTCTCTTGTTGCAACACTTGCTTTGTTACCAACAAGTGCGTCTAAAACTCTGTCTTCAGCAAGCTTTTGTGCTTGAGCATGAACTTCTTTTCTTTTCTTAACCTTTTCCATTGCAATTGCGATTTCTAATAAATCCCTTACAATTTGTTCTACATCACGTCCCACATATCCTACTTCAGTAAATCTTGTAGCCTCAACCTTTACAAATGGCGCTTCCGCTAATTTTGAAAGTCTTCTTGAGATTT
>CABYKN010000012.1 GCA_902519695.1 uncultured Pelagibacteraceae bacterium
ATTTTTTATCATCGAGAAAAGAAATGTCTCTATCGCCTGGCACTGGATAATCATAACTCCATCTCCATAAAGACGAACCAAATCTTTTATCTAGTTTATTATAATAATTTACCCAAGCCAATGACCACATAAACATTAAAAATAAAAATGTTAAAGCTAAAAAAGTTGAGAACATAAATATATTAAATTATATTAAATTTTTTTTATATGTCTATCTGGGGAAGTTTAATTGGGGGGATGATTGGTTTTTCTTTAGGAGGACCGTTTGGGATGCTATTAGGTTCCTTAATTGGTGGAAAAGTATCAAGATCAAGATCAAGATCATCATTTAAATCTTTTGCACAACCTCAACAAGTTTTTGCATTAGCTCTTATAGTTTTATCAGCGAAACTGAGTAAAGCAGACGGTCAGGTTAGTAGAGAGGAATTAATAGCGGTAAAAGATAAACTCAAAATTCCAGAACATGAATTAGATCAAGTTGGAAAAATTTTTAATAAAGCTAAAGAAGAAAGCACTGGTTACGAACCATATGCAAAACAAATAGCTCAGATTTATCAAGGAAATATAAATGTGTTGGAAGAAGTCATTAATATATTATTTTATATTGCAGAAGCTGATGGAAATATAAGTGATCAAGAATTTAGAATGATACAACATGTTTCCCAATTATTTGGTCTTAGTGATGCCCAGTTCAATGGAATAGTTGAGGGTAGGAAATCATCAGATAAACTCAATCCATATGTGGTATTAGAGAGCAAACCCGATGACAATCTTACAGATATTAGAAAAAGATATTTAAAATTAAGTAAAGAACATCATCCAGATTTACTTCTAAGTAAAGGTGTACCTCAGGAAGTTATTGAGGAAAGTAAAAAGAAAATGAGAGCTATTAATTCAGCCTGGGATCAAATTCAAAAGCTAAAGAGTAATTAAAATTGCTCAGATTCTGTTGAGCCTGCCATTGCTGTTGTAGAGCTCTTTCCAGAACTTATTGTATTGGAAACTGCATCAAAATAAGAAGTACCAACTTCTCGTTGGTGTTTAACACTGGTATATCCATCTTTTTCTCTAGCAAATTCATTTTGTTGTATTCTAGAGTAAGCAGTCATACCTTCCTTTTTATATTTTTCTGCTAACTCAAAAATAGCAATATTTTGCGTATGGAAACCTGCTAAAGTTATAAATTGAAATTTATAGCCCATCATTCCAATTTTAGTTTGAAATGTTGCAATCTCATCATCAGATAAATGTTTCTTCCAATTAAATGATGGAGAACAATTATAAGCTAACATCTTGCCAGGAAATTTTGCATGTATTGCATCAGCAAACTTTTTTGCTTCTTCTAAGTTAGGTGTTGCAGTTTCACACCATATTAAATCCGCGTAAGGTGCATAAGCTAACCCTCTTGAGATTGCTTGATCAATACCATCTTTTACATAATAAAAGCCTTCAGGTGATCTTTCTCCTGTTAAAAACGGTTTGTCATTTTCATCAAAATCGTTTGTTATTAGTTTCGCAGCGTTGGCATCTGTTCTTGCAAGAATAATGAGAGGAACGTCGGCAATATCAGCTGCCAATCTTGCTGCTTTTAGATTTCGGACCATGGTTCCAGTAGGAACAAGTACCTTACCACCCATATGTCCACATTTTTTTTCACTAGCTAGTTGATCATCAAGCAATTCTGAAATTGTGTTGACCATATTGATATCTGATTTATTTGTTAGATCACTAATGTTGATGCTTAACTCCTCACAAATTTTTAAAAGTAATTCCCCATCAATTTTTCTTTTACCTCCCTCGATTAAAGCTAAATAACTCGGTGAAATGTTAAGTTGTGAAGCTAGTTTGTTTGCTTGCATACCTAGCTGCCTTCTAAAAGCTTTTATTTTTGGACCAATATTTAATTCTACTTGACTCATTTACTATTTGTAAACTTTGTAAATTATTATTTACAAAAAATTTATTGTATTTACTGGATTTTTAACATTTTTTGTAGATTTTGTAAATAATGTAAATTATAAAGTTTACATGGACAAAAATACTATAAAAAACATTGAAACTAGTTCACAAACCACAAACCATCAAGAGCATCAAGAGCATAGAAGCAGAGGGGTTTATTTAAGAGATGACCACTGCGATTGGGGATCAAGTGGAATGAATGAGTTTACAGAAGAATATAACGAAAAATAAACAGAATTAGTTTTAAAGGAGGAATAATGTCAGCCGAGAAAATCTCGTACGAGTTGAAAAGATTTGCAGGAATACAAAGGGATTATAAGCCAGATGAAGTAGAAAGGCTAAGAGGATCTATCAAAATTGAGTATTCAATGTGTAAACAGCAATCTCAAAAACTCTGGAGATTGTTGAATACAGAGCCATATGTAAACACACTTGGTTCATTATCAGGAAATCAAGCTGTTCAACATGCAAAAGCAGGTTTAAAAGCTATTTATTTAAGTGGTTGGCAAGTTGCAGCAGATGCAAATAGTGCTGGTGAAATGTACCCTGATCAATCTTTATATCCTTATGACAGTGCACCTAAATTAGTTGAAACTATGAATAATTCCTTAATTAGAGCGGATCAAATTCAACATATGGAAATTGCAGACGGAGATATGAAAAGCAGCGAAAGAACTGATTACATGTTGCCAATTATTGCAGATGGCGAAGCAGGATTTGGTGGGCCGTTAAATGTATTTGAGCTAACAAAAAAATTTATAAAAGCTGGCGCAGCCGGAGTTCATTTTGAAAAAAAAAGATCATGAATTGGTTAACAAAATTGAAAAGCTTTCAGGAAAAATTGTAGATAATAGAAAAAACTCATTTCCTGGAGAAGTAATTTCAGATTTTTTGCAAGAAAATAGAAATTTTTTTCCAAAACTAGAGGAATTTGCAAATCAAATCTTTGAACAAATAAAACAAAATAATAGAACAAGATATATTGCTTTATGTGATTATTTAAAATCAGAGTATAAAATTGAAGCACAAGATATAATTCCTGAGGAAGGAAAACCCTTTTCAAAAATTTATGATAACAAAAATAGAAAGTTGCTATTGTCTGATTATTTGTCTTTGGAAACAAAGAAATTACACGCTGCAGCTCAAATTGCGCAAGAGGGGGCTAGTGACATAATAAATTCTTATCTTGATTCTTTTAATTATCCAAATGAAGAATCGAAAAAATTAACAAAAGTTGCTTTATTAAATTATTGTGGTGCAGCAATTTTAATGCCCTACAAATTATTTCATTCTGAATGTAAAAAACTTAAATATGATTTAGAGTTATTGCAAAATACTTTTGCAACTTCATTCGAACAAGTCACACATAGAGTAACATGTTTGAATGATCCAAAATTACCTGGGGTTCCATTTCATTTTTTGAGAGTTGATGTAGCTGGTAATATTTCAAAAAGATTTTCATTGTCAGGTATAGAAATACCACGTTATGGTGGAGCTTGCCCTCGATGGAATGTGTATTCGGCTTTTTCAAGACCTGGTGTTATACAGGCTGCAGTAAGTAAAATGACTAATGGTGAAAAGTATGTGTGTATAGCAAGGACTGTTGAAAAAGGTATAGGAAGATATGGACAAAAAAAAAGTATGTTATCTATTGGACTTGGATGTGAAGCCAAATACGCAAGAGATTTTGTTTATACGGAAAACTTAGATTTGAATGATAAAAAATCAGAGATACCTGTGGGGGTTTCATGTAGAACTTGTGATAGACTGGATTGTTCTCAAAGAGCTTTTCCACCATTGCATAAAAAATTTGATGTAGACATTAATTCTAGAGGAGTATCTGTATATGTCAGTGATTAAAAAATATATAAGTTTTATAATTATATTTTTATTTGTAAGTACAAACAATGTATATTCAGAAAATTTAAATACATTGTTCAAAGAATTGCTTAACGCAAAAAATTTACAACAAGCAGAAAAACTAGAGGATCAAATTTGGAATAAATGGACAAGACACCCAAACAATGATTATCTGACGAACAAATTAGAGAACGGAACTTATTCCATGTATCATCAGCAGTATAGAATGGCATTAAAACTATTTACAGACGTGATTAATGAAGACCCAAAATGGGCGGAAGGTTGGAATAAGAGAGCCACATTGCTATTTATGTTAGGAGATTACGAGAAATCGTTAGATGATATTGAAAAAGTTTTAGATCTAGAGCCAAGACATTTTGGAGCATTATCAGGACGAGCGCAAATATACTTAAGCTTAAAGGAATATGAAAAAGCAGTTGATGACTTGAGAAAAGCGAAGTCAATTTATCCTTTAATTAAAAGCGGAGAAAATATTAAGCTAATAGAAAAAATTATCAAAGAGCAACAAATTTAATTATTCTTAGATCTTTTTTTTGCAATCAGCTGTGTTAATGAATCTACCATTAAATCTGAGGCTCTAAAAATTTCACTTGGTTTAAATTCATGTGAAATATTTTTTTCTTCATTTGTTTTATCTTCAATGACTATACCTTCGTCTGGAGAATTATTTTTTATATAAATTAGTATTAACCACTCATCATCAATTGTCTCATCCCATTTTATGAAAATCTCTCCTGTTTCAAATCTTCTGTCTATGCATCTCAAGATAGACATATGTTTAGTTATATATCTTTTATTAAGTTGAAAAACTAAACTATTCGCACTTCTGTAAAAGCTTTCAAGTGCAAACTCAATTTTTTGCCTAGCTAAAGTATATTCTCTTTCTCTTTGAAGTAATTTTTCTCTATCGTCTCCTTCTTGTGTTTCTATACCTAGCGCCTCAACTCGTTCTCTTATTTTTTGATCTCTTATTTGTTGATATTTTAATTTTAGTTTTTCGATACGCTCTTGTAATCCTGAATAATCCTCTCTCTTTTCTCTTAAAGCTAATTTTTCTAGTTGTTCTAGTTCTTTTACCTCTCTTATTCTAAATTTTTCGATTTGTTTTTCTAATTTTAATTCTTGTAAAAATTTCTTTTGTCTCTCTGCCTGCTCTTTTCTTAGCATGGCCTGTTCTTTTCTTAAAAATAATTTTATATCCTTTGCTCTTTCTCTTTCTAATTTTTGTTCTTGTTTTAACTGAATTTCCTTTTCTTTTAAAAAAGCTGCCTCATCTGCTTTCTTTTGATTCTCAATTTCTGTTTTTTCTTTTTCTGCCTGTTCTATTTTCTCTAGTTTAATTTGTCTTTTTTCTTCAGCTCTTATCTCTTTAAAACGAATTAATCTAAATTCTATACTTTGAAAAAACTTTTGTATTAATTTATCTATTGCCAGTAAATTAAAATTAAATTTGAAAGAAAACTTATTTTTTAAATCTTCCTCAATTCTAACTGTTCTCGAAATTATACCCTTTGCAGGAATTATCTTTTTTTTAACTTTTTTAATTTTTTTTCTTTGGTTTAATCTTTTCGTCGTTTTTTTTTTTAATTTTGATTTTTTTTTTTTAAATTTTGACTTGAATTTATTTTTTGATTTTTTACCTCTAATTTTTTTTGGTTTTTTTTTCATTTAAAAAATACAGCTTTATCAGCTAATTTTTAATAAATATAGTCTCTAGTATTAGGAACAGATTTTATATCTTTAGTTAGCTGAAGTTGAAATACAACTTGATCTCCCCATTTAAAAGCCATTTCACAACTTGTAAGATAAAATTCCCACATTCTTAAAAATTTTTCGTCAAACATTTCTAAAACTTGATCTTTTTTTGATAGAAATCTCTCTTTCCAATTTCTTAAAGTGTAGGCATAATGCATCCTTAAAATCTCAATATCTGTAGCTATTAGTCCAGAATCCTCAATTGGCCTTGCTATTTCGCTTAAACTAGGGGTATACCCGCCAGGGAAAATATATTTTGTTATCCAAGGCTGTGGATCTCTAGGTGGAAGGTTTGATCCAATTGTGTGTATTAGAGCTACCCCATCTTTTTTTAACATTTGAGACACTCTATTAAAATAGGTTTGATAGAATTTTTTTCCAACATGTTCAAACATTCCAACACTAACTATCCTATCAAATTTTTCATTCAATTGTCTGTAATCTATTAATTTAAATTCAACTTGATTATCTAAATTTAATTCTTTAGCTTTTTCTTGACTATATTTTAATTGATTTTCTGAAAGTGTAATGCCTGTAACTGAAGCTTTTGTTTTTTTTGCAATATCAATTGCAAGTGTTCCCCACCCTGAGCCAATGTCCAAAACTTTTTGGTTAGGTTGTATATGAAGTTTTTTAATTATGTGATCGATTTTATTTTCTTGAGCAATTTCTAAAGTATCGTTTTCATCTTTGAAGTATGCGCATGAGTATTGTCTTTTTTTATCAAGAAACAAATCGTACAATTTTTCTGAAATATCATAATGGTGTGCAACATTTTGTTTAGATTTAACAATTTTATTAAAACTTGTTAAGTGTTTGAGAGTTCCTTTTATTTTATTTAAAGTCTTCCCATAAATATTAATATCTGCTCTTCCGATATTTTTAAAAGCTATATCAAGAAATTCTGTCAAAGTTCCATTTCTTAATCTTAAAGAACCATTTGTATACGCCTCACCAAAATATAGATCTGGATGAAAAAGTAGTTTTTTATGCAAGCTTTTATCTAACAACTGTAATTCTATAGGAATTTCTTTCAAAGGCTTTCCTATAACATACCTGTTAGAATTATAATCTATTAATATAAAGCCATCTTCTTTAAATAAATTATTTAAAAAATTTATAAGTTTCATTAAGCTGCTTTAAGGTTGTTTATATTAAAATTTAATTTATCTAATTCTGAAAAAAATAATTTTTCTTCATCTTTGGATAAAAGTTTTAAAGGTGGAATTAAATTTTTAAAATCGGGGTCTTCTGTATTCATAAATGTGTGCAAGCCTGAAATAAGATTATATTTGTCAAATATACTTCTCACCATACAAAGTTTTTCGTTTGATGTTTGATTTAAATTATTTTTAAATTTATCATACACATCTCTTGCTAAATAAGAGGTGACATTCGTTGTTGCTGTAATAATACCTGAGCATCCTAATTCTAAGCCCTTCAACAACTTACTTTCAGATCCAGGCATGACAGAAAAATTTTCAATCTTTAAATTTTCATACAAGTTGTAACTACTATCCTTTACTCCGAGAACATTTTTAGGAAAGCTTTCTGCTAACTTTGAAACACATTCTATGCTAAATTTATATCCAGATAACTTTTCAAAATTATATAAAATAATTCTACAATCTTTGACATTTTCTATTAATTTGGAATAAAAATTAAAAACATCATCATCGTTATATTTATAGTATGCTGGTGGCATAACTAAAAAATTTTCAAAGCCAATTGACTTTGAAATATTAATCAAATTAATATTATCTCCCAACGAATTTAGGCCAGTTCCAATAATAAATTTATCTTTATGTTTGCTCTTAGGTAAAATATTAATGAGTTTAATTTTCTCACTTAACGAAATTAATTGAGATTGGCCTGTGCTGCCAAAAAATATTACTCCATGGCAACCTTTTTCAATTAGATTTTCAGCATGTTTTAATGTTTTTTCGCAATCTAACTGTAAATTATTATCAAGTATAGAAAGGCTTGCCGCATAAATACCATTGAAATATCCCATACCAAAAATTTATATAAAAATATAAAATAGTAAAGGTTTTAAAAATACATGAAAATCTTAGCAATTCAAAACAGGATGGGAATTGGTGATATGGTAATATTTCTTCCATACATTGAAGCAGTTGCAAAAAAATATAACAGTCAAGTAACTTTATTAGTAAAAGAAAATTCAAAAGCTGAACACTTAATTAAAGATAATAAATACATTAATGAAATTATTATTTTAAAAAGAGATCAAACTAAAAAAAGTTTTCACGACGGATTGAACGGATTTTTTCGACTAGCTTCTGATATTAAAGAACATCAATTTGATAAAGTATTAATTTTTAATTCTTCACTTAGATATTATCTGGTTTGTAAATTAGCGAGGATCAGTGATATTTATCAATATCCATTATTTAAAAAAAAAAATCAGCATATTATAGGTGCTGCTAATAATTTATTAAAAAATAACTTTAATCTAGAAATCAAAAATGACCCGGTAATTAATATTAAAGATGAAAATGTAAAAAAAATTAAAGTCAAATTTAATTTTAGTGATGATGTAAAGAACATATTATTAGGAATTGGCGGGTCCGGACCATCAAAAAGAATTCCAGCGAAAAAATATATAGAATTTATTAATTTATGTTTAAAAAATTATAAATGTAGATTTTTTTTAGCAACAGGTAATCAAAGTGAGGAAATTGAAATTATGAATGAAATTTTAAATTATCATAAGAATATATGCACTCCTTTAAATAAGCTTAATATTTCTGAAACTTTACCAATAATTAAAAACTGCAATATTTCAGTCTGCAATGATTCTAGTTTCAGCCATTTATCTGCTAGTTTAGGAAAACCAACTATTGTTTTAATGTCAGATACTCCACTAATATATGGAAGCTATAGTTCTAAAATGTACCCTATTATGCCAGATGGCGTAGAGAATGTTACTCATGGAACGGAGGGAAAAGAGAAAATAAATCCTTTAAAAATCTTTAAGAAATTTCAGAACTTAATTAGCTAATATTTTTAATAACGTTCTCTTTGGCTTCATTTACCAATGTTGCAATATTATTTAATTCTGGACTTCTATCGGGATGTATTTTTTTCATTATTTTTTTGTAAGATTGCAATACTTCGTCTTTTGTATATTTTTTTTTGGGGTCTAAATTTAAAATTCTATAAGATTCATCAATAGACATTGCTTGGGATGAAACGTTTTGGTTAAATTGGTTAAAATTAAATCTCCCAGAATTTTTCAATACTCTTAAAAGGCCCCATAATCTAAACAATTGAAATAACGAAATACCAGCCTTTGTCTTTATTAATGGCAAAATGGCCAACATAAATGGTAAAGAAAAAATGTACCTTCCGGCATATGCCATTATTACCGCTAACAATATTGAAGAAATTATAATAAATGTTCTTACAAATTTTGATATTTTTTTTGTTGAAGTTTTGGCAAACCAATTGAGTAAAATATAAATAATTATAAAGATAATTAGTATTGCAAAAAAAATATTCATAAATTAATTAAATTTAAATGAAAATACCACAGCTTAAAAAAAAACCAGAATTAAAATCTTGTCACAACGTAACCTGGGAAGACGATTATAGTTGGATACATCAGGAAAATATACTTGAGGTATTGAAAGATAGTTCAAAATTAATACCAGAGGTTAGAAAATATCTTGAGGATGAAAATGATTATTTTAGTCATCAAATGTCAGATACAAAGGAAATTCAAAAAGTTTTGTTTGATGAGATAAAAGGTAGAATTAAACTTGATGATGAGTCTCTTCCATTTAAAGATGTAAGATATAGCTACTGGACAAAAACGACAACAAAAGGAAACTACTCTATAAAGTTAAGAAAAAAAATTGGCTCTGATGAAATAGAGGAAATTTGGAATGGTGATTTAGAAAAAGAAAAGCTTAAAACAGAATATTTTGGGCTTGGAGACTTAGAAGTTAGCTATAATGATAAATTACTAGCTTATTCATTAGATTTAAAAGGATCTGAATATTACACCATACATATAAGAGATATTAAAAGTCGAGAGAAAGTTGGTGAAAAAATTGAAAATACAAGTGGTGGAATAATATTTAGCTTAGATGACAAATATATTTTTTACTCTAAGCTTGATGACAATCACAGACCAAGAGAAATTTACAGGCATAAAATTGGAACTCCTACTAGTAAAGATATTCTTATATTTAAAGAAGAAAGTGAAGCATTTACTGTAGGAATAGGTCTTAGCTCTGACGAAAAGTATTTTTTTATTACGTCATCTGATCATAATACGTCCGAACAGTATTATTTTAAAGCAGATGAAATAATTCCAAAACCAAAACTAATTGATAAAAGAAAAAGAGGGATAATATATTCTGTTAATTCATGGAATAGTAATTTCTATAAACATACAAATGAAGATGCAGAGGATTTTAAGATCGAAAAGACAAATGATTTAGAAAAAAAGGAGTGGGAAACATTTATACCTGCACGAGAAGAGGTTTTAATTGGAGGATTAATTTTTTTAAATGATTGGATTATAAGATCTGAAACTTCTAATGCATTATCAAAATTAATATTAAGAAATCCAAAAAATAATGAAGAAGAAGAAATATTTTTTTCAGATGAAAAAGTTATAGTACCCGGTGTTTCCTTAACCCAAAGAAATAGAAATACTGATACCGTTTATTTATCATATTCATCACCAAAAACTCCTGGAAGGACTTACTTATACAATCTTAAAACAAAAGAGAAAAAATTAGTTAAAGAACAAGAGATTCCTAGTGGCCATAATTCTGATGATTATATAGTTGAAAGATTAGAGTGTGCCTCTCATGATGGAAGAATGGTTCCTCTTACAATAACAAGACATAAAAAAACTAAATTAGATGGATCAGCAAAATTATTATTATATGGATACGGATCATACGGTAGTTCTATGTCACCAAGTTTTTCTTCAACAAGAATAAGTTTAATAGAGCGAGATATTATATGGGTAACTTCTCATATTAGAGGCGGTATGGAAAAAGGAATGAAATGGTGGAAAGAAGGAAAGTTATTAAACAAGAAAAATACTTTTGAAGATTACATTGCTTCTGCAAAATTTTTAATTGAAAAAAAGTTTACATCTAAAGGTAATATTATTGGAATGGGTGGATCTGCTGGAGGTCTTTTAATGGGAGCCGTTGTTAACCAAGCGCCTGGATTATTTTTGGGTATTGTTATGGCTGTTCCTTTCGTTGACTCGTTGACCACGAACTTAGACCATTCGTTACCATTAACAGTCGGCGAATTTGATGAATTTGGAAATGCTAAAGATAAAAAAGAACACTTTGATTACATTTTTTCATATGCACCTTATAACAATATTAAAAAGATGGATTACCCAAACATTTTGATAACAACAAGTCTAAGTGATAACAGGGTATTATTTGATGAGCCAGCAAAATTTACTGCAAAATTAAGGGATTACAAAACGGATAACAATTTACTTTTATTAAAAACAGAAATGAATGCAGGTCATGGAGGAAAATCTGGGAGAGATGGAGCAATTGAGGAGATTGCAGTTGACTACGCATTCGCTTTGAAAATAGCTGGAAAATTAAACACTTGATCTTGAAATATCAAAATTAATTACCATATAAACATTGTTAGTCGCCTAATGGGGCTAGCAACAAATAAACTTGCTTAATTAAAGGAGGATAATATGACAAGTAAGGATCTATCAATTTTCAACTCACTTCGGCCTTTCTCAATTGGTTTTGACGATATGTTTGACCAATTCGAAAGCATGTTGGGCAATGGTGGTTTAAGTATGCAATCAAACTACCCGCCTTACAATATAAGAAGAACTGGCAAAGATAACTACTCAATTGAAGTTGCTTTAGCTGGTTTTAGCAAAAAAGATGTTGAGGTAGAGTTTGAAGATAATCTATTAACTGTAAGAACTAAACAGATTGATAGAAGTGAAAACAAAAACCACGATGGAGAGATAATCCATAAAGGTATATCGCAAAGACAATTTGCGAGATCATTTACAATTGCTGATGATGTAAAAGTGAATGGTGCAGAGTTAAAAGATGGTCTTTTAACAATTGCATGTGAAAGGATTATCCCGGAACATAAAAAAAAGAAACTTATTGAAATTAAATAAGCACCTTGCTTGTGGGGCTAGTCCCCACAAGACTAAATACATCCACTAGAGCTAAATCCGATAATAACCCCTGATGCATTCACCTCAAATTTTCTTTCACAAGGAATTCCATATTTTTTTGTTTTGTAGATAAGCATTTCATTTCCAAGTTCATTGACAAAATCTTCTGAAGGTGAGCCTAATTCTAATCTCATCTCATTAACCTCTTTTCCAACGAATTGACCAAATTTTTCATTCTCTTTTTCAGCCACTTCATCAGATTTCTTTTTAATTGTTTGGCATCCAGTTAAAAAAATTATTGTTAATGTTATAAACAGAGCAATAAATTTTTTTGATAAAGTATTATTTTTAAAAGCAATAATCATTAATACATACCTAAAGTTGAATTATGTTAACAATTTGTTCAAAACTTTCATTAAATTGTTTGAATTTAATACAAATTTGAAAAGATAGGAAATTTTAAAGATTATTGAGTTATTGATTTATTATATTAAAGAAATGTTATGGCAACAGACTTAAGAATATCAAATATATCAAAAATATATCCAGGGTGTATAGCTAATGATAATGTATCTCTTCAATTTAAAAGTGGAAAAATATACGCGCTATTAGGAGAGAACGGAGCTGGAAAATCTACATTAGTAAAAATTCTGTCTGGTGTAATAAGCCCAGATAATGGTGAGGTTTTTTTAAATGAAAAAAATTTAAAATTAAGCTCTCCACTCGATGCCAAAAAAAATAAAATTGGAATGGTTTTTCAGCATTTCAATTTATTTGAAACTTTATCAGTATTTGAAAACTTAAGTATAGATGCAACTGAAGATAACAAAAGTTTAAGGTTAAGAATAAATGAAATATTAAAAAAATATAACTTTAGTATTGATCTTGATGTTCCTGTATTAAATTTATCAGCAGGGCAAAAGCAAAAAGTTGAGATTATAAGATGTCTTTTAAGAAGCCCTAAAGTTCTAATCATGGATGAGCCCACATCTGTTTTGACTGAGCAGGAAACAGAGGAATTATTTATATCTTTAAAAAAATTCTGTGATGAAGGAATATTAATTATTTACATAACTCACAAGTTAAAAGAAGTTTTGTCTTTATGCGATGAGGTTGCGGTAATGCGAAAAGGTAAGGTTGTATCTGTTAGCGAAACACAAAATGAAAGAGTTGAAACTCTCGCAAATAAGATGGTTGGTCAAAAACTAGCAAAAATCAAGAAAAAAATTAATATTTCCAAAAATAAAGATGAGATATTTAAAGTAAAACATTTAAATTTTTATAGCGATGATCCTTTTGAAACAAATTTAGTTAATCTAAATTTTTCTGTAAAGAAAGGAGAATGTTTAGGTATAGCGGGTATTTCTGGCAATGGTCAAAACGAACTCTTTCAAATTTTGAGTGGGGAAATAATTACGCCAGATACATCAATCATTTTTCGAAATAAGGAAATTGCTAAATTAAATCCAAAGCAAAGACGAGAGTATTTAATGGCTTTTTCTCCTGAAGATAGAATATCTCAAGCGGCTGTACCTGAATTAAAAATATATGAAAATGTAGCTTTAAATAATTTTAAGTCATCAAATTTTTTTGAAAAAGGTTTGGTAAATGAAAAAAAAATTAAAGAGCATTCAAAGAAAATATTATCTGACTTCTCAGTAAATACAGACAATGTAGAATTAAAAAGTCAATTTCTATCGGGTGGAAATTTACAAAAACTTATTTTAGGGAGAGAGTTAATTACAGCTCCAGAATTATTAATTTGTTACAATCCAACGTGGGGACTCGATGTGGGTGCAATCAATTATATTCATGAAACGCTTATAAAAATTAATGATCAAGAAAAATCAACAATTTTGATTTCTACAGATACGGAGGAGTTATTAAAACTCAGTGATAGAATTGCAGTTATTTACAAAGGCAAGCTTTCAAAAATAATGCCTTCAGAGGAAGTGACTCCAGAAAAATTAGGAGTTCTAATGGGAGGAGGTTCCATTGATTAAAATTGAAAAAAGAAATGATGTACCAATGGCATTGTATTTTTTTACTCCTTTTATTGCAATCATACTTACAATTTTAGGTGGTGGTATGATTTTTTATATTTTAGGTTTTAATCCAATAGAAGCGCTTAAGTTTTACTTTATAACTCCAATTTCAAATTTATATGGATTCAGTGAATTGCTACTCAAAGCAACCCCTCTTTGCTTAATTGCTATTGGTTTATCATTTTGTTTTAAAAGTAATAATTGGAATATTGGTGCAGAAGGACAATTAACTTTTGGTGCGATTGTAGGAGGAGGAGTTGCTCTTTTATTTTATAATCAAGAAGGTTTTTATATACTGCCTTTAGTTATAATAGCTGGAGCAATCGGGGGAATGATCTTTGCACTTATCCCAGCAATCCTTAAAACATATTTTAATACAAACGAGATTTTAGTTAGTCTTATGTTGGTTTATGTGTCAAAGCTACTCTTAGATTACTTAGTAGTTGGGCCATGGAGTAATCCTGAAGGTTTTAATTTTCCTGAAACAAGACAATTTAGTGACTCATCTAGAATGCCATTATTATTTGAGGGTTTGAGAATTCATGCTGGTATTTTTTTAGCTCTTGCAGCAGTTATGCTGAGTTGGTTTGTTCTTTATAAAACCTATTTAGGCTTTCAAATTAAAGTATCTGGTCTAAGTTTAAAAACTGCAAAGTATGCTGGGTTTAAAGGAAAAACCATGATTTTGGTTGTTTTTATGATTAGTGGTGCTTGCGCGGGATTAGCAGGAGTTGGTGAAATTACTGGACCTATTGGACAACTGCATAGAATGATATCCCCCGATTACGGTTTTACAGCAATTATTGTTGCTTTTTTAGGTCGTCTTAATCCTTTTGGCATAATTTTTGCATCTTTGGTTGTTGCATTGACATACCTCGGTGCTGAAACGGCTCAAATTTTTTTACAAATACCAAAATATACCGGCCAAGTCTTTCAGGGTATGATCCTATTTTTTTTACTCGCATCTGATTATTTACTTTTTTTCAAAGTTAAAATTTTAAATTTAAAAAAAAATGAGCCTAGACATTAGTTTTATAGGAATTCTAATAGGATCAATAATGGCTTCATCAGTGCCATTAATACTTGCTGCGTCAGGAGAATTAATTACTGAAAGATCGGGCGTTTTAAATTTAGGTGTCGAAGGAATGATGATAATCGGAGCAATATCTGGTTTTGCTTTAATGGTATTAACAGATAATCTTTTTATAGCAATCGTAGGCTCTATGTTATCAGGAGTTATAATTTCACTAATCTTTGGATTTTTAACACAATCTCTTCTTACAAATCATGTTGCAACAGGTTTGGCATTAACTATTTTTGGCATTGGTTTATCAGCAATGTTAGGAAAAAATTTTGTTGGGATTCCTGGAAAAGAATTTCCAATTTTATTTTCAAGTTTAAGAGAAAGTATTCCGTTATTTGGTCCAATATTATTTGGACACTCTATAGTTTTATATTTTGCTTTTGCTTTACCATTTTTAACCAATTATTTTTTGAAAAAAACTAAATTAGGTTTAGTTGTTAGAGCTGTTGGTGATTCGCCTGTTTCGGCATCTAATCAAGGTATAAATGTTATTCTAGTTAGATACTGTTGTATTCTTTATGGAGGAGCTATGTGTGGCCTAGCAGGTGCATATCTATCTTTAATATACACTCCACAGTGGATTGAAAATATGACAGCTGGAAGAGGATGGATAGCTTTGGCTTTGGTTGTATTTGCAACCTGGAGTCCTATAAAAGTTTTAATTGGTGCTTTAATTTTTGGTGGGATTACAATTCTACAATTACATATGCAAGCAATTGGGTTTAGAATACCAGTTCAATTTTTAAGTGCATTACCTTATCTGATGACAATAATAGTTTTAGTTGTAATCTCTCGTGACAGTAGAAAAATAAAACTGAATACCCCAACCTCCTTAGGAAGAATATTCTATAAGGAAAAGTAATGTTAGCTATTCGAAAATAATTATTTTTTTTTTTTGAATTTTGATTAACTTAAAGCTTCACAAAAAAAATTTAAAGGGGAAATTCAAAATGTATAAAAACTTTTTAAGATATTTAATTTCTGCAATTTTTCTACTTGGGTTTAGTGTAAACTCAAATGCGGATTTTAAAGTTGGTTTTGTCTATGTTGGCCCAACTGGTGACCATGGATGGACATTTCAACATCACGAAGGTAGAAACGCTGTAGAGGCAGCTGGAATAAAAACAACATTTGTTGAAAGTGTTCCAGAAGGTGCTGATGCAGAAAGAGTTATAAGGCAACTGGCTCAATCTGGCCACGACTTAATTTTTACAACTAGTTTTGGATATATGGATCCAACTAACAAAGTTGCAAAAGATTTTCCAAATGTAAAATTTGAACACGCAACAGGTTATAAAAGAGAACACTCAAATGTTTCTACTTATTCTGCAAGATTTTACGAAGGGAGGACTCTTTTAGGCCATATTGCTGGAAAAATGACAAAAACTAATACGATTGGCTATATTGCATCTTTTCCAATTCCTGAAGTAATAAGAGGGATTAACGCAATGACTCTTGCTGCACAAAAGGTCAATCCAAATATTAAAACTAAAATAGTATGGGTATTTACTTGGTACGATCCAGGTAAAGAAGCTGAAGCAGCGCAAGCTTTAATCGATCAAGGTGCAGATATAATTATGCAACATACAGATAGTACAGCACCAGTTCAAACAGCGGAGAAAGCAGGTGTATGGTCATTTGGTCAAGCAAGTGACATGCAGAGATTTGCTCCTAAATCAATTTTGACTTCAATTATAGATGATTGGGCACCATATTATGTTGAAAGAGCAATTGCTGCAAGAGATGGCACATGGAATCAACAAGATACATGGCATGGATTAAAGGAAGGTATGGTTGCTATGGGACCATATAATTCTGCAATGGGTGCTGACTTAGTTAAAGAAGTAGAGCAGCTTCAAAAAGATCTAGCATCAGGAAAAGTTCATTCGTTCACAGGTCCTATATACGACCAGAAGGGTAATATATTAGTTGCCGAAGGAAAGGTTGCTGATGATGGAATGTTAGCTGGAATGAGCGTTTATGTAAAAGGTGTTGAAGGAGATATTCCAAAATAATTTATAAAAAATAATTAAAAAGGCCAACTATATAAGTTGGCCTTTTTTTTATGAGTGTTTTTTCTTTAAGCCATTAATATCTATTTCATCGTAATATTCTGAAGGTTGAACTATCCAAGGATCTCCATCTAGTAAAATTGGACAAAAATCTGGAGTAAAAGAAGAGGATTTTTTTTTCCAAAGACAAGCTGTTTTTATTTCTTCAATATAGTTTTTCACTGGAGCGTAATTTTTTAACCATTTAATACTTTCATTTAATGTAAGTCCAGTATCAGATAAATCATCAACTAATAAAACATTTTTAAAGTCTTCATTTTTAGCAATTGAGCTTATGTCTCTTGCAAAAATAAGTTCGCCCTGTTTATTTTCTACAGTTTCTCCAGAATAACTTTGAATAACAACATAAGCAGTGGGCAATTTAAATATTCTTGATAGCATATCAATTATAGGTGCTGCACCCCTCATTATTCCGACTAAAACAGATGGTTTGTAATTTTTTTCAATTGTAAGAGCTAACTTTTCAACTGCTAATTTATAATCTTCATAATTGATTATTAATTTTTCTGCCATAAAATTTGGTAACATAAAAAAAAATAATTAAAAAGGAGAATTATGAAAGGTTACTGGATTGCAACTTACAGTGAAATTAAAGACCCTGAAAGAATGAAAAAATATGCAGATAAAGCAAAGGAAGCTGTATTAAAACATTCTGGAAAAATTTTAGCTCGGAGTGCTAATAACATTGCGCTTGAGGGTAGAGAAATGGTTAGAATAGCACTTGCAGAGTTCCCAGATGTGGAAACTGCTAAAAAATGCTACGATTCTGAAGAATATGTTGAGGCAAGAACATATCTTAAAGACAATGTAATTAGAGAACATATGATATTTGAAGGAATGGAATAACTTAGAAAAGGGGCAAATATGAAGGCATATTGGGTGAGTTTGTATACAGAGATTTTAGACCAAGATAAACTTAAAAAATATGGTGAAAATGCAATACCAGTTATAAAAAAATTTGGTGGTACTCCTGTAGTTAGAGGAGGCAAACTAAAATATTATAGTGGTGACAAAATATTAAGGACCGTCATTTGGGAATTTCCCAGTTATGACAAGGCCATATCTTGTCATGACTCAGGAGATTATTTAAAAGCTTGGTCTTATGCAGAACAAACTACAAAAAGACATATGTTTATCGTGGAGGGTGCTAATACTGAATAGTATCGTCATCAATTGAACGCCACAAATACCAAGTGGCAACAGAACAATATGGGGAGAATCTTTTTTGAAGTTTTTTTATAAAAGTTTCAGGTGGAAAATATTTCTTTTTATAGTTATTTGATATTGCTCTTAATAATCCAATATCCTGGACTGGCCAGATATTAGACCTATTATAAGTAAATAACAAAATCATCTCTGCTGACCACCTTCCTATCTGTCTTAAAGTTGATAGATATATAATAGCTTCTTCATCGCTCATTTTCGGAATTAATCTTGGATTAAAAGTTTTATCTTTAAATTTTTGAGACATTTCTAATATACCTCTTATTTTTTGACGACTAAGACCGCATTTTTTAAGTTGTGATGTTTTAAGCTTTGAAACAATTTTTGGATTAATTTTTTTTTTACATGCCAATTCAAATTTTTTGAAGACAGAGTCTGCGGCAGCAACACTTATTTGTTGTCCTATTATACTTTTGCATAAAGAATAAAAGACATCTTTTCTAGTAGTTAAATTATTATCTTTATATTTTTTAATCAATGATCTCATAATAATATCTTTTTTTGAAAGATATGTTCTAGCTTTTTTCCAATATGTCGGTGCCTTACTCATTTCTACTTACCGTTACTTGTTTATTTAAATATATTTCTCTTCGAAATATAATGATTGATGATATTATTACCAGTGAAGCACCCATCAATGTTTTAATTGTGGGAATTTCATCCCAAATAAAATATCCAAAAGATATTGCAAATATTAATCCTAAATATTTAAGAGGTGTAACTAGGGAAACCTCGGATAATTTATATGATTGACTTAATAATAAATTAGCTGTTCCTCCCAACAAACCAATTGTACATAATAGTAAGAAATCATTGAAAGTTGGAATGATCCACCCAAATGGTATTGATAAAACTCCAACAATTGTAATTGCAAAAGAAAAAAAGAATGAGATCAACCAGACTGGTTCTGTGGATGAAAGTTTTCTAATTGTAATTGCAACGTAAGACATTCCAATACAAAAGATTATTGGAAATAAATAATAAATATTTAAGCTAGAAAATCCTGGTTGGGTAATTACTAAAACACCAATAAAACCAACAAATACTGCGGCCCACCTATATACTCCTACTTTCTCACTTAGTAAAAATATTGATAGCAAAGTTGTAAATGTAGGTGCAGCAAATGAAATACTTGTCACTGTTGCAAGTGGTAGGTTTCTTAGTGCCAAAAATATTGCAGCTAAAGCTATCAGTCCTGAACAACATCTAATTAGATGTAATCCTGGTCTATTTGTTTTATAAAAATCTCTAAATCTTGTCTTAGGAACTAAAAAAATAATTGGCAAAATACCAAATAGACCTCTGAAGAACATAACCTGTCCAATTGGATAATCTGATGACCACTTGACTATTACATCCATAAATGAAAAGGCACATATTGATAAAAACATGTAAAAAAAGCCTAATTGATTTTTGGAAAGCATGATAATAACTTTAGATTAATTAAAATTTTTAGCAATGGAAATAGCAACTTTAGCACTTGGATGTTTTTGGGGACCCGAAATAAAATTTAGCAAGCTAGATGGAGTAACAAATACAGAGGTTGGATATTGTGGAGGTAATACTGAGAAGACATCTTATAAAGAAGTATGTTATGGTGACACCAATCACGCAGAAGTAGTTAAAGTTGAATTTGACAATACTAAAATTTCTTATGAGGAAATAATAAGAAATTTTTTTGAATTTCATGATCCAACAACTTTAAACCGACAAGGTCCAGATGTAGGTACTCAATATAGAAGTGAAATATTTGTTCATGATGAAAATCAAAATAAAATCGCTAATAAAGTATTGAAAGAAATTAACGAAAAATTTAAAGGTAAAATTGTTACCAAAATATCAAAATCAAAAAATTATAGCAAAGCCGAAGATTATCATCAGAAATATTTGGAAAAAAGTTTCTAATGTCACTAATATCAACTGAGTGGCTAGAAAAAAATCTCTCAAATGTAAAAATAATTGATGGCTCTTGGCATATGCCTGCAACAAAAAGAAGTGGTAGAGAAGAATTTAATAAAGAGCATATACCAAATGCAATTTTTTTTGATATTGACGAAAATTGTAATAAATCAACCGACTTACCACATATGTTAACGGATATTAGTTCGTGGGAAAATATACTATCATCTATGGGCATATCTAATGAAGACGAAATTGTGATTTATGATAATTCTGATGTTTTAAGTGCTTGTAGAGTATGGTTTAATTTAATTTACTTTGGCCATGATGAAAAGAAAGTACATGTTTTAGATGGAGGTTTTAATAAATGGAAAAGAGAGAAAAGAATTACTTCTGATAATAATGAAATTATTCAAACAACCAGCTACAAAGCAAAAGAAAATAGTGAAATGGTTAAGAGTAAAGATCAGATTGACCTAAATATAATTAAAAAAAAATTTGATTTAGTTGATGCAAGAAGCAAAGATCGTTTTGTTGGTACAACTCCAGACCCAAGAAAAAATGTAAGAAGTGGTTCAATACCTAATTCAATTTGCTTACCGTTTAAAACCCTTATCAATGACGATTTTACTTTTAAAAGCAAATCTGAAATTTCTTCTTATTTTAAAGATTTATCTTTAAATGACCCGGTAAATGTTGTGTTTTCGTGTGGTTCTGGGATCACAGCATGTGTTTTGGCACTTGCATATTCTCAAGTAAATAATAAGTATCTCCCAGTCATTTATGATGGCTCATGGGCTGAATATGGTAAAATATAAAATATGAAAAGATCTACGAAAATTACAAGTATAATAATAATTTTCTTTTTAATTATAGCTACAGTAATTGTTGGTAGAACAATGATTGGAAATCATTTTAAGAAGAAATTTAGTAAAAGACCACCTCCAGGAATAATTGTTACCGCAGCTGAAAATAGAGTTTTTGAAAATTTAATAAGCACATACGGAACAGCAAGACCATTTAAAACACAATCCTATAAAATTGAAAAGTATGAAATACTTAAACCTATTAACTTTAATCAAAAAGTAAAAAAAGGTGATGTAATTGCAGAACTTAAAAATAGAAAAATTACTGCTCAGTTTGATGGCATAATTGGAAAAAGAGAATTTTCAGAAGACATCGAAGTTTCAAAATCTTCAATCTTAGTTAATCTCGAAAATACCAGTATTATCTATTGTGATGTAGATATACCTGAAATGTTTGTGCCATTTATTAAAGTTGGTTTACCCGTTGATATAAAATTTTCTGGATACAAAGATAAAATCTATAAAGGTGAAGTTGACTCGTTAGCTAGTCGAATTAGTGAGGATACTAGATCATTACCAACAAGGATAAAAATGGATAATATATCTGGTGAAATTTTGCCTGGCTCATTTTTAGAAATTTCAATAAGATATGATACAAGAGAAAGCTTAAGTATCCCAGATACCAGCACAATAGTGGAAGGTGATAATATATTTATCTATAAAGTTGACGAAAAAAATAAAGTATTAAAAACAAATATTGATACCGGAGATAGATACCTGGGTTTTGTTGAAGTTTTAAATGGTCTAAAAGTAGGCGACAAAGTTGTTGCCGAGGGTACAAAAAAAGTCAGACCAAATTTAATAATAAGACCTATAAGAAAGGGTGCTAAAGTAGCTAATGAAAACAAATCTAGTTGGGGTGGAAAAAAGAAAAAAGATACTAAAGAAAACAAGAATGGGATGTTTGCGTGGTTACAAAAATTAAATATATTTAAAAAGTCTGACTCTGAAAAACAAGAAAATAAAAAATAATTAATACATGTATATAACTGAAGTTAGCATTAAAAGACCTGTCGTTGCATGGGTTATGTCAATGATACTAATTATTTTTGGAATTTTTGTATTTTGGGAATTACCTGTTAGAGAATTACCAGATGGCATTCAGCCTCCAGTGGTACAGGTACAAACCGATTATAAATCTGCTTCAGCTGAAATTGTTGATGAAGAGATAACACAAAAAATAGAAGATGTTATAGGAGGAGCGGAAGGAATTAAGAACATTGATTCTAATTCGCTTAATGGAAGAAGTAGAATAAATATTTATTTTAATACAGATATAGATTTAGATGATGCGGCAAATGATATAAGAGAAAGAGTATCAAGAGTTGCGGACAATTTGCCAGATCAAGCAAACCCACCTCAAATTTTGAAACAAGCAGCAGGTTTTACAACTACAATGTGGGTTGCGCTATCATCACCAACTTGGAATGATTTAGATTTGGGTGATTATGCAGAAAGATATCTTATAGATGCCTTTTCGAGTGTACCAAATGTTGGTAGAATTTTAGTCGGTGGATTAAGAGAGCTAAGTGTTAGAGTTTGGGTAGATCCAATCAAATTAGCTGCTAATAATCTTACTATTCAAGAAGTCGAGAGAGCATTAAGAAATGAAAATATTAATATTCCTGCTGGAACTTTAGAAGCTAGTAACAAAGATTTAACCCTAAATATTGATAAATCTTACTCTAACATTGAAACAATCAAGCAGCTTCCTCTTAAGAAAAATAAAGATAAAGTCACAACTCTTTCTGATATTGCAAATGTTGAGTTTGGGCCAGTTTCTGAGAAAACTTTATTTAAGGCTCAAAGAAAAAATGCGACTAATTTAAAAACAGTTGGGATTGGAATATATGCAAAGAGTGGAGCATCAACAGTAGAGCTTTCAAAACAAATAAAACAAAAAATTAATATTTTAAATAATTCTCTTCCAGATGGACTGAAGCTGGAAATAGCATTTAATAGAGCAACTTATGTAGGGACTGCAATACAAGAAGTTTATAAAAGTTTAATCATTGCTTTTATTTTAGTTGTAGTAATAATTTACTTGTTCTTAGGAAACCTAAAAGCTGTAATAGTACCAGCCGTTGCATTGCCAGTTAGTTTAATAGGATCTTTTTTAGGTTTATATATTTTTGATCTTTCAATTAACATTTTTGTACTCTTAAGCTTTATTTTAGCGATAGGAATAATTACAGATGATTCTGTGATTATGACCGATGCAATTTATACAAGAATTGAAAAAGGAGAAACACCACTTTTAGCTGCTTATAAAGGCTCGAGACAGATAACATTTGCGATAATAGCTACAACTTTAATCTTAGTTGCGGTTTTTTTACCTTTAATTTTTATTGAGGGTATAGCTGGTACCTTGTTTAAGGAAACTGCAATAGCACTATCTTTCTCAATTGTTGTTTCTTCATTTGTGGCCTTAACTCTTTCACCAATGTTAGGAAGTAAGTTTTTAAATAAAAAAGAAAAAAATAATTTTCTCGTAAAAAAATTTAATAATGGATTTAAATCTTTCACAGAGTTTTATACTGATACCTTAAGATATTGGATTAATAAGCAGAAAACAATCTCGATATTTATAATTTTATTAATTGCAGCATCTGTTTATTTATTTAATTTCACAAAAAAAGAATTGATACCATTAGAAGATAGAGGTGCTTATTTAATTATAGGTTCCACAGACGAAGGAAGTTCATTCGAGTATACTCAGGAAAAAGCACAAATAATTGAGGGAAGAATATTAAAATTATTACAAGCAGAAGATAGTCCTTACCAAAGATTAATTATGAGGGTCCCAGGATTCGGTAAATCTGCAACCTCTTATAACTCTTTTATTATAATCGCGCTATTAGATGAATGGAAAAATAGAGAAAAGAGCACACAAGTTGTTTTAAGAGAAGCTATTGGTCAAGTTGTTAGTGTGCCAGAAACGTTCGCGTTTCCTATATCACCTCAATCTATAAGAGTTTCTAGCTACAATAAACCAGTTCAAATGGTGATTTATGGGACAAGTTATGAAGAGTTAGAACAAATTCAAAGCCAAGTTTTAAGAGAGCTAAGAAGAAATAGAAATATGTTTAGAATTGAAAGTGATTACACAAAAAATAAACCTGAAGTAAAATTAATTACTAACAAAAATAGAGCAAATGATTTAGGGGTTTCAATAGAAAATATAGGCAGAACACTAGAAACATTATACGGTGGAAAGAGTGTTACAACATATAATAAAGAAGGAAGAGAATACCCCATTATTCTTCAGCAGTATTTAGCAGATAGAAGAGATAAAGATGGCTTATCAAAGATTTTTATAAGATCTGAAACTACAGGAAAATTAGTGTCTGTTGCAAGTTTGGTAGAATTTGAAGAGAAAGGAACTGCTGAGTCATTACCTAGATATAATAGACAACGAGCAGTAACTATTTCGGCAGCTTTATCTGAGGAATATACATTGTCTGAAGCTATAAAATATTTAGAAGACGTAATGTTGAGAGTTGCTCCTCAAAATCAAATAACTTGGAAAGGTAAGTCCGAAGAACTAAAGGAGACAAGCAACGAAATATTTCTTATTTTTGCTTTGGCATTAATAACTGCATATTTAGTAATGGCTGCTACTTTTAATTCGTTTGTTCATCCTTTTATTATTATATTGACTGTGCCTCTTGCAGTTTTTGGAGGTCTTGTATTCATTTTATTTTTGAATAGTTCGATAAATATATTTTCACAAATCGCCTTGATTATATTAATCGGTATATCCACAAAAAATAGTATTCTTATCGTTGACTATACTAATCAAATTCGAACAACAGGTGCAAAAATTCAGGATGCATTGATGGAGGCTTGTAAATTAAGAATAAGACCAATCATTATGACTTCGTTAAGCACCATGATTGCAATGTTACCTCTTATAGTAGGTAACATAGGTCCAGGTGCTGGTGAGGCATCTAGATTAGCAGTTGGATCAACAATTTTTGGTGGAATGATTATTTCTACTTTCTTTACATTATATGTAACGCCAACAATGTATTTAACACTAGCAAAAAATACTAAGAGGATAGATGCAGTAGATCTGGAGCTAGAAAAGCAATTGATTAAAAAATAATATATTTTCTAGTAGTTAAAGATTTACTACATTTATTAAGCTGTTTCTTGAATTTATTTGAATATCCCTCTACTTTTTTTGCCAATACTATAACTTTCTGATTGTTTTTATAATTTTTATAATTTCCCCAGCCTTCATGATAAGCAATATATTGTCTGAAAGCATCTTTTTTTGAAACCTTTAAAATTTTTTCAGTTTTATTTGTATACCAGCCAATAAAATCAACGCTATCTTTAAATCTAGTTCTTAAAGCATATTTATTTCCAGTCTCATTTTTATATTGTTTCCAAGTACCTTTAATAGCTTGTGAGTAACCAAAAGAACTAGAAGGTCTTTTATAAGGTATAACTTTAAATAATTTTTGACGAGCAGGCTTAGCGAGCCAGTCAAAATCAGATTCCATTTTTATTATTGCCAATTGTAAGTTAATTGGTGTTCCCCACTTTTTTTCAGTTTTTTTCGCATGTTTATACCAAAGATATCTCTCAGAAAATATTGAACAGCCATCTGCTGTATTTTGAGGTATCGATGAGCAAGCAGTTAAAAATAATAGACCAAAAAATAAAAAATACTTTCTAAAAAGAATCACAGTTTAATATAAATTATCTATTATTTTTTCTCCATATCCATGGATAATCAAATTCCATACTCCACAAACCTAACTTATTGTTTTTTGCATAAATTTGATCTTTAGAATATTTTTTTTTCGAATATTTTGGATAGTCGAAGGCTAATCCATTTCTTACCATGTAAGCTGAAACACTCTCATTATTGATAAAACACTCACCTAAATACCTACCAAAATAGTCTTTTTGGGGCTCGATTAGACATTTTAATTTTTTATTTATAATTTTTTCTGTAAGAGAATTTTTTGAAATTTTTCCACAATTAATTTTTTTTTTATTTTTTAAGCAAAACTGTTGCTTTCCTTTAAATTTGGTTTCTGGAGCATCTATTCCTGAAAAACGAATTTTTTTATTATCTAATAAAATTGTATCGCCATCAATT
>CABYKN010000013.1 GCA_902519695.1 uncultured Pelagibacteraceae bacterium
TGTGGCCAATAAAACAGAAATATGGAAAAAGAATTTCTTGGGCAGATTTATTTATACTAGTTGGAAATGTAGCATTAGAATCAATGGGCTTTAAAACATTCGGTTTTGGAGCGGGAAGAACTGATATCTGGGAACCGGAAGATGATATTTACTGGGGTTCAGAAAAAGAAATGTTAGGTGTTAAAAGATACAGCGGAAAAAGAGATCTTGAACAACCATTGGGGGCTTCTCACATGGGATTAATTTATGTAAATCCACAAGGTCCAGATTTTAATCCAGACCCATTGAAAGCAGCCCACGATATTAGAGAAACATTTGGACGAATGGCAATGAATGATTATGAAACAGTTGCATTAGTTGCTGGTGGTCATACTTTTGGAAAATCTCATGGCGCTGCACCTGAATCACATAAAGGACCTGATCCAGAAGCATCAAGAATTCAAGATCAAGCAACTGGTTGGAATAGTAACTACAAATCAGGAAAAGGTGTACACGCAATAAGTAGTGGTATTGAAGGAGCATGGACACAAACACCAACACAATGGGATATGGGTTACTTTGATTGTTTATTTAACCATGAATGGGAATTGACAAAAGGACCTGCTGGAGCATTTCAATGGACTCCAAAAAAAAATGGTCAGAGAATTAAAATGGTACCTGATGCTCATGATAAAAGTAAAATGCATCCTCCAATGATGCAAACAACTGATTTATCTTTAAGAATGGATAAAAGTTATGGACCAATTTCAAAACATTTTTATCAAAATCCAGATGAATTTGCTGATGCATTTGCAAGAGCTTGGTTTAAGCTTACTCATAGAGACATGGGACCAAAAGCATGTTATTTGGGTAGTGAAGTACCAAAAGAACAATTAATTTGGCAAGATCCTATAGATAAACCAAAATATAAACTTAAATCAAAAGATATAAGAGATTTGAAATCAAAGCTTTCAAAATCAAAAATCTCCGTGTCTGATTTAGTTTCTACAGCCTGGGCATCTGCTTCCACATACAGAGGTTCTGATAAAAGAGGTGGAGCAAACGGAGCAAGAATTATGCTTGAGCCTCAAAGAAGTTGGAAAGTTAATAACCCTAAAAAACTATCAAAGGTTATTAAAGCTCTACAAAAAATTAAGAAAAGATTTGATACAAATAAAAAATCAGTCTCAATGGCGGATCTTATAGTATTAGGTGGAAATGTAGGAGTTGAAATGGCAGCTAAAAAGGCCGGTCACAAAATTCAAGTCCCATTTAACCCTGGAAGAGGAGATGCTAGACAAGACCAGACAGATGTAAATTCATTTGGATTGCTCGAGCCACAAGCTGATGGTTTTAGAAATTACATGAAAAAAGGTAAATCTAATGTTTCTGCTGAAGAAAAATTAATTGATAAGGCGCAATTAATGGGATTAACGGCACCAGAGATGACAGTTCTTGTAGGAGGAATGAGAGTTTTAGATACAAACTATGATAGTTCTAAAAATGGAGTTTTCACAAAAAAACCTGGAACTCTATCAACAGATTATTTTGTAAATCTTCTCGATATGAGTACCACTTGGAAGGAAACTGACAAATCTGAACAATATTTTGTTGGTAAAGATAGAAAGTCTAAAAAGACTAAGTGGAAAGGATCGAGAGTTGATCTTATTTTTGGCTCTAATTCTCAATTAAGAGCATTAGCCGAAGTCTATGCTTGTAAAGATTCATCAGACAAATTTGTCAAAGACTTTGTATCCGCATGGGTCAAAGTGATGAATGCAGATAGATTTGATTTAAGATTAAATTAGTATAGAAAAAGGCGGAAAAAAAATGACATCATTAAATTTTGAAGATTTTTATAAAGTTCCTGAAATCAAATTTGACATCTCAAAATTACGTAAAGATTTAGATGCAATATTAGAGAAAAAAAGATTTAATTCACCAGGAGCAACTCACTTTGGTGCAATTCCTTTAAATCAAATTCCTAATGATGAAGAATCAATTAAGGGAAATAACATTAGAGGAAAATATTGGACTATTGCTGATGAGACAGGAAAAGAAGTTTCAAGAGACATTGATATTGACGAGTCAAAATATACTCAATTAGTGCCTGAATTTGAGAATACTTATTTTAAGGAAGTTTATGAAATCCTGAGTAAAAAATTTAAACTAGGAAGGGTAAGACTCCTATTAAAAGAACCTAGATCTACACTAAGCTGGCATAAAGACCCAGAATGTAGATTGCATATTCCAATAGTAACTAATGCTGGTTGTTCAATGGTTATAGAAAATGTTGCAAAACATTTGCCTGCTGATGGTCATGTGTGGATTACCAATAATACAAAATATCATAACTTTTTTAATGGAGGAGAACAGGCTAGAGTTCACTTAGTTGCTTGTGTTCTTGAGAGCCCGTTTAAAGAATAATGGAAGTTACTAACGGTATTTTTAAAGCTGCTGGACAGATTTATACTAATAACAGAGGCTCAATTTTAAGAACAATCGTTTATACGATTGGTCACTTTGCAATTGCCATAACAGTTTTAATGTTGGTTGCGGATGTATCATTTATGATAGCCTTAACTGATGCAATCGTAGAACCAATTGCTAATTCTATTTGGTATTTCGTTTTAGATAAGTGGTGGGCAAGTAGATCAAAAAGTTAATAATAATCATTATCAATAAATAAATAGAAAAAATTTTATAAGGATAATTTGTAGTAATAATAATTATTCGCAAAAAAAATACGTAAATAATAATTATTCGCAAGGATATTTGTTGAAAATAATTTTTTCATATTTAATTTTAAAGTATGCAAATAGAAAATTACAATTGTAAAAAATGTGGATTAACAATTTCTTCAACTTGTTCTAAGTGTGATAAAATAGTTGATGTTGAAGTCCTTGATGATGGATGTATTGTTCAAAAGACTAAATGTGTTGATTGTGCAAATGCTCCAGTGATCAAAGACGTATGTATCCAACAAAAATAATTAGTAAATACATATAACTTAAAGGGTTAGTTGATTTTTCCCCAAAGATCTTCTTCATCAACCCACCCTTTAAAACTTTTTGTTTCTACTAAACACCAATTTTTCTCACATTTTTTTTACTAACAATAATCTTCCAGCTTCTATTTTAGCCAAGGGTTTTGAAAATTTAGTTGGTTTTTTGAAAAGAATTTTATTTGATACAGTTATAAATGACTTTGATTGCTTCAATTGAGATATATGTATCCACCCACCATTTTTTTTATTATCAATTATTCTTCTAAAATTTTCCTTCTTATCAATCACTTTTATTGGTAAGTTTATCTTCTTGTAAATATACTTTATTGGATAATCAAAACTCGGGCCATATCTTACGTTTACTTTATCATTTTTAAGCATTAAAAATTTTTCATTATCCTCCGAAATGGCATTCGAGGTAAAAAATATTATGATTAAAATCTTGAAGATTAATTGCACAAGCAACCTTTTTTTTTAGTAAATTTAATTTTTCTAAATTCTAGTTTTTTTAGATTAACCACCAGAATTGATGAGTGAAGACTTTTATCGGAAGAAATTATGTTTTTTAAGACTTCATTTGCTTGTATACTCCCAATTATATTTGATGTGGTTCCCAATATTCCTTCACTTTCACAATTTAAAATTTCATCAGACGGTTCTGATTGATAAAAACACTTTAAACATGGACTTGATTTATTATTAAAATCGAATGAAAAAATATGTCCATCAAATTTACTAATAGCCCCAACTATTAATTTTCTTTTATATTTTATTGAAAACTTATTTATTAAAAATTTAGTTTTAAAATTATCTGTTCCATCTACAATTATATCGAAATCTTTAACAATCTTATTTAAATTTTTTTCAGAAGCTTTTTCTTTTAAAATTTTGACTTTTACATCTCTATTAATTAATTTTAATCTATTTTTAAAGATATCAACCTTAAATTTTCCAACATCTTTTGAGGTATATAAAATTTGTCTTTGAAGATTTGAAATATCTACTTTATCGTGATCAATAGCGCCTATATACCCTACACCACATCTAGCCAACAAATCTGCAACTGGACTACCTAATCCACCAATTCCTACAATTAAAACTTTTGAATTAATTATTTTCTTTTGTCCCAATATACCAATATCCTTAAGTATTATTTGTCTAGAGTATCTCTCAAGCTTTCGTTTTGATAATGAATTTTTCACTTACCTGTTGATCCAAATCCACCCGAACCTCTAATTGTCTCAGGCAAAGTTTCTACAGTTTCAAAATCTACTTTTAGAATTGGCAATAATATCATTTGAGCAATTCTATCATCATTATTCACTGTAAAGTCTTTATCTCCATGATTAAATAAAATTACTTTTATTTCTCCTCTATAGTCACTATCAATTGTTCCAGGAGTATTTAATACAGTTATATTATTTTTAGCTGCTAAACCTGATCGCGGCCTGATTTGAAATTCGGTATCGTCAGGAATTGCAATAGATATACCTGTTGGCACTAAAGCGTTTTCGCCTGGTTTAATTACTATTTTCTTTTCAATGAATGCAGTCAAATCTAGTCCAGATGAACCTGTTGTTTTATATTCTGGTAGTTTAACTTTTTTGTCTAATTTTTTAATTAGGACTTTTACCATTAAGTTAATTAATCTGTTGAATTACTCTTTTGACTATTTCTTCAGCTACTAATGATTTACTCATCTTTTCAAAATTTTCTTCAGGTTTATCTTTGTAAAATATAGAAATTTTATTAAAATCTGACTCGAATCCTATTGTTTGATCTGAGACATCATTTGCAATTACCCAGTCACAATTTTTTTCATTCAATTTCTTTTTTGCATTTATTGAAACATTGTTTGTTTCTGCTGCAAAACCAATTGTTATTTTTGGTCTTAATGAATTATGATTAGATATATGATTTAAAATATCGATATTTTTTTCTAGCTCTAAGTTAAACTCCTCGTTCTTTTTAATCTTTGTACTTTTATAATTTTTTACTTTAAAATCAGAAACAGCTGCAGAAAAAATAGCCACATCTGTTGGTAGATTATTTAAAATTTCTTTAAACATCTCTTCAGCTGTTTCAACACTTACAAAATTAACACCATCCAAAGGTTTGATACTTGTCTTTCCAGAAATAAGTGTCGTATCAAATCCATTGTCTCTAAGACATTTGGCTATTTCGTATCCTTGTTTGCCACTGGATTTATTTGTTATAAACCTTACAGGATCAATATATTCATTAGTTGGCCCAGCAGTAACTAAAGCTTTTAATTTTTTATTTTTATCTAAGTTAGAAAAATAATTTTTAAGTGTATTGACTATTCCATTTGGTTCTGTCATTTTTCCTTCACCGTATTCACCACATGCCATATCTCCTATCTCTGGCCCAATAATTTTGTATCCAAAGCTTTTTAATTTTAATGTGTTTTCTTTAGTAGAAGGATGCTCCCACATTCTTACATTCATTGCTGGCGCTAAAAATATTTGTTTGTTAGAGGCTAATAAAACAGTAGACGCCAAATCTTCTGCATTTCCTGAGGCTACTTTAGATATTGTATTAGCTGTAATTGGTGCAACTAATACTGCATCTGCCCATCTTGATAAAGATATGTGGTCCATCTCAGCTTCGTTCTCTGCACTAAATATATCGTCATAAACTTTTTCTTGGGAAAGAGACGAAACAGATAGTGGGGTTACAAATTCTTTTGCATTTTTTGTTAATATAGTTTTTACGCGAGCACCATTTTTCTTAAGTAATCTTATTAACTCAAGACTTTTATAAGCAGAAATTCCTCCACATATAATTAACAGTATTTTTTTATTATCAAAATAATTCATCGTCGAGATTAAAATACTACTAATCCTAAAATTACAAGTAATAATAAACCAATGATTGATTGATTTCTGAAAGCTACCATTTCAGATTTTTTTGTATTTAGATCATTGTATGTATTTGTATTTTGTGGAATTTGACCACTTGCAAGAAATGTTAATGCCTGGTTTGCCTTATCCATTATTTGAGGCATTTCTGGTAGTCTTTTTATAACTTCAGCAGAATTTTTAAGTGTTTCGTTTAATGTGGTAATAGGATCTTTTGTTTCTTTAAGCCATTTTTCAAGAACAGGTCTTGAAGTTTCCCAAATGTTTGTCTCTGGATTTAATCTTCTTGCAACACCTTCAACTACTACCATGGTTTTTTGTAGCATTAGAAGCTGTGGTTGAGTTTGCATATTAAATTTTTCTGTCACATCGAAAAGTTGTTTGAGTAGTTTACCGCCAGATATATCTTTAATTGACTGACCAAATATTGGCTCTCCTATTGATCTTAGTGCTTGGGCGAGATCATCAACAGGCACTTCTTTTGGAACTAACCCTGCAGCCAAATGAACTTCAGCCACTTTTTTATAATCTCGTTTAATAAATCCATATAAAATCTCAGCAAGAAATTTTTTACTCAAATCATCGAGCCTTCCCATTATACCAAAATCGATAGGAACTATTTGACCATTATTGTTTATAAAAATGTTACCTTGATGCATATCTGCATGAAAAAAACCATCTCTGACAGCATGTCTTAGAAAATGTTGAATAATATCTGATGAAATCTTTTTGGTATCTATATTTCTTTTTTCTAACTCTTCTGTTTCTCTTATAGAGACACCTTCAACCCAGTCTAAAGTCATTACGTTTTCACTTGTAAAATTCCAATAAATTCTAGGAACTTGAAATCCACTGTCATTCTTAGTGTTTTCAGAATACTCATTAGCTGCAGCAGCTTCAAATCTTAAATCCATTTCTAAATTGGTTATTTCTTTTAGCAAATAAACAACTTCAACCAATTTAAGTCTTCTTGTCTTTTTGATGATCGATTCAGTTAAAAAAGCAAATAGCATCAAAGCGTCAATTTCTTCGTTGAATATTTTTTTTATATTTGGTCGTAAAATTTTTATAGCCACATCTTTAATTGTGCCGTTATCATTTATTTGTGCTTTATGTACTTGAGCTATAGATGCTGCTGCCACGGGTTCAGATAGATTTATAATTGAATTAAAATTATCTTCTCCTAGATCTTTTTTGATTATTTCTTTAGCTTTAGATAATTCAAAGGGAGGCAAACGATCTTGTAAACTCTCTAGTTGCTTTGACAAATTTGCTCCAATTATATCTGGTCTAGTTGCTAGAAATTGACCTAATTTAATGAATGTTGTGCCCATAGATTGCAAGGAGTTTGATAATCTTTCACCTTCGGTTTCATTCACAAAAGAAATATCTTTTTTTGAAAATGATAAAGATAACAAATAGAATAAAATTTTTATTCCAATTGGTGGATTATGAAACTTTGTAAATATACTTAAAGCATCAGATTTTGCTAACTTTCTTCCAAGCTTAAAAAGTATGTATAATTTTTTAATCATATTTTCCAACCTGAATGAATAGCTACTATCCCACCAGAAAAGTTTCTATACTCACATTTAATAAAATTATTTTTCTCCATTAAACTCTTTAATTCCTCTTGATTAACAAATTCTTGGATACTTTTTACTAGATATTCATAAGGCTTTTTTTCACCAACCACAAATCTTCCTATCTCTGGAATTAATTTAGAGTATCTTTTATAGACTAAATCTAAGTTTAAATTTTGAATTTTTGAAAATTCTAAACAAAAAAATCTACCTCCTGACTTTAAAACTCTGTACGCTTCACTTAAGGATTTATTAATATTTTTTGTATTCCTTAAACCAAAACTGATTGTGTAATAATCACATGAATTAGATTTTAAAGGCAATTTCTCTGCTGATCCTTTTATCCACTTGATATTTTTGTAATTTGATAGTCTATTTTTCCCCTTTTTCATCATTCCTTCATTGGGATCAATACAAAATAATTCTATATTTTTATTCGAGCTATTATCGATATAAAGTTTTGCTATATCACCTGTACCGCATGCAACATCTGCTAGAACTTTATTTTTTCCTGGGTTCATCCAATTTATTAAATTTCTTTTCCAGACTCTATGAACTCCAAGCGACATCAAATCATTCATGATATCGTATTTATCATAAACCTTATCAAATACACCCTGGACTAGACCTTTTTTATTTTGAAGATATTGTTGCATAAAATAAATAATATTAATTAATATAATAATAAATGCCAGAATTGCCAGAAGTAGAAGTTGTTAAAGAGTCACTAAGTAGAACGATAACAGGAAAAAAAATAAAAAAAGTAAGTATTAAGAATAGGAATTTAAGGTTTAAAATAAAAAAAGGTTTTGAAACAAGGCTTCAATCAAAATTAATAAAAAAAGTTAAGAGGTTTTCAAAATATATTATACTAGTTTTAAACGATGAAAAATTTTGTTTAATTCATCTTGGTATGTCTGGTACTATACATCTTTTAAGGAAAAATATTTTTAATCAAAAAACAAATGCAAGTTTTTATCATAGTCCTTATTTGCCAAAAAAACACAACCATGTATTTTTGGAATTTGATAACATAAAAATTATATATAATGATCCTAGAAGATTTGGTTATTTCAAATTATTAGAGAATAAGAATAGTCTAGAAAATTTTATAAATAATTATGGTCCTGAGCCTTTTTCTCCAAAATTTAATCTTAATTATTTAAAAAAATATTTTTATAATAAGAAAAAAAATATTAAAAATTTCCTCTTAGATCAAAAGTTTGTTTCAGGTTTAGGAAATATTTATGCCAGTGAAATTTTGTTTAATTGTAAAATAAATCCGAAAAAAAAAGCAAAATCTTTAAGTCAAATTGATTGCATTAATATTATTAAATATTCAAGAAAAATTTTAAATTTAGCAATAAAAAAAGGAGGTTCTAGCATTAGAGACTTTAAAAATACAGTTGGTAAAAATGGATCTTATCAAGACAACTTTAAAGTATACAATAGAGAAAATAAGAGTTGCCTTTTTCTAGGATGCAAAGGAACAATAAAAAAAAAGTTTATCACTAATAGATCAACATTTTTTTGTAATATTTGTCAAAAATAAAAAATTATTCTATTGACCATGTAAATTTCTCGTTATATACAAACGCGCTTATGGCAAACACTAAATCAGCTATTAAACGAATAAGACGTATATCGCGTCAGACAACTGTTAATAAGTCAAGAAAAAGCAGGTTTAGATCTGCAATAAAAAAAATGAATTTAATTCTTGATAAAAAGGATAAAAAAGAAGCTTTAGCTTTTCTGCCAAAATTAAACTCTGAATTGATGAAAATAGCTAAGTCAGGAGTAATAAAAAAGCAGAATGCGTCAAGAAATATTTCTAGAATAACAAAAAAAATAAATTCCTTATAACAACTTTTAGTTTACCTAAAGAAATTACAACTCTAGAGATTATTTTTTCAATTAAAAAAAGAATTTTCTAATTTTTTTACGATAAGTTAAAAATAAAATTCAAAAAGTAAATTTAAGATTACTAAATTTAAGTGCTTAAAAAGAGATTCAATTATTAATTTATACAATTGTAAATTTTATTTTTTTTTAAGAATAAAAATAAATTTATTGCATTGGATTATGAATAGGAGTTTAACAGACTCTCATGAAAAATAATCTCAATAACATTAAATCAGAAAATATTAACAAAATTGATTGGAAATTATTACAAAATGAAATGAAAAATAAATTTGGTTCTGAAATTTATGATAGTTGGTTAAAAAAAATTGATTTGGTTGATGAGTTTAAGAGCTATGTATTATTATCCGTTTCGACAAGATTTATTAGAGATTGGATAACCTCAAGATATTTAGATCAAATATTACAAATAATTAAATTATATAAAAAAGATATATCAAGAATAGAGTTTGTAATTAACGAGAATATAAAGATCAAAAATAATAATGAAATAACCCAAGACAATTCATCTGATAATGACAAGGTTTCTTTTATTAAAGATTCATATCTTCAATATAATCGAATTGATCCTAATAAAAATTTTGAAAATTTCTTATTGGGCAAAAGTAATAAACTAGCTTTTGAAGCTGCGAAAAAAGTCTCTGAACAAATAGCTCATTATAATCCACTATATATTTACGGTGGAGTTGGAATGGGTAAGACACATTTGTTAAACGCAATTGGTCTAAGTTTGAAAGAAAAAAATAAAGTAATGTTTATTTCAGCTGAAAGATTTATGTATCAATTTGTAAAATCGATAAAATCCAATGATATGGTAAAGTTTAAGGAGTATTTTAGAAATACTGACATATTTTTAATTGATGATATTCAATTTATGAATGGAAAAGAAGCTATGCAAGAAGAGTTTTTTCACACTTTTAATGTTTTGCTAGAGAAAGGATCTCAAATTATTGTATCAGCAGATAGACCACCAAACAAATTAACTAGAATACAAGAAAGAATTAAATCTAGATTTTCAGGGGGACTTGTAGTCGATATTCAAAATGCTGATTTTGAATTAAGATACAATATAATAAAATCTAAAAATGAGGATCTTGGAATTCATGATCCAAATAATATTAAAATCAGTGACGAGATCATAAAATTTATTAGTACTGAAGTTAATACTAGTATCAGGGAGCTTGTGGGTGCATTTAATAGAGTAGTGTCGTTCTCAAGAATTTATGGAAAAACACCTTCAATGTCAGAGGTTAAAGTAATATTAAAAGATCTATTAAATCTAACTGAAAATAAAGTTGATATAGATAATATTCAAACAATAGTCTGTAAATATTTTAAAATAAGTAAAAACGAAATGTTGTCACCAAGAAGGTCAAGATATCTTGTAAGACCCAGACAAACTGCTATTTACTTAGCAAAAATGCTGACATCTAAATCTCTACCAGAGATAGGTCGATCATTTGCTAATAGAGATCACACAACCGTTATTCATTCAGTTAAAACAATAGAAAAATTAAGAAAAGACGATAATGAATTAAATTTAAGCATTGATAGCCTAAAGAATAGAATATTATACAAACAAGAAAATGAAATTTAGTGTTAATCAACAGGATTTGCAAAAATCTTTAGGTTACTGCCAGGGTGTAATAGAAAAAAGAAGCACTTTACCTATTCTTTCAAATATTTTGATAGAGGCAGCAAATTCAAAGTTAAAAATTACAGCAACAGATTTAGATTTAATATTTGTAAATGAAATTTCAAATATAAAAATTTTTGATGAAGGAAAAACAACTACTTCTTCATCAATCATGTTTGATATTGTAAGAAAAATACCCTCTGGTAGTCAGATAAATTTTGAAAACACTGGAGAAAGTAAATTACAATTAGAGTCAAATAAATCTCTATTCAATTTAAATTCAATTAATGCATCTGAATTTCCAATTACAGATGAAAATTTCAATGAAAATGAATTTAATATAAATTCAAAAGATTTATTAAAACTTTTAAACAAATGTAAATTTTCGATTTCTAATGATGAAACAAGGCATTATCTTAGTGGCATTTTTTTCCATCAGACGCAAAAAGATGATAAGAATTTTTTAACTGCAGCCGCAACAGATAGCCATAGAATGTCTATTTCAAAAGTAAGACTAAAAAATCAAATTGAATTTGAACCAATAATACTTCCAAAAAAAACTATATTTCAATTATGTTCCCTTTTAGAAGATTATGACGGTGAGGTTAAAGTCTCAAATATTAAATCTAAAATTAAGTTTGAACTTAATAATAGTATTTTGATATCAAAATTAATCGATGGAAAATTCCCTAATTATATTCAAGTTATTCCTAGAGAAAATCAAAAAAAATTAGAAATTGATTTAAAATCTTTTTTAAACTCTGTTGATAGGGTAGCATCAGTTTCTCTAGATAAAAAAGATGGTGTAAAATTTAATTTGACTAAAGATAATTTAGATTTATCTGTCAATAACACTAATAGTGGTGATGGTAAAGAAAGTCTGTCTGTAAAATTTGAGTCAGATTTAGATATAAGTTTTAACTCTAGATATTTGCTTGATATAGCATCCCAACTAAATGGTGATAACATTGAAATCTATTTGAAAGATACTGGATCTCCAGCTTTAATTAAAGACCCCGCAGACTTTGATAGTATTTATGTCGTAATGCCAATGAAAGGTTAGTTAGCTAGACCAAGCTCGGAATAAATTTCTTTTTGCAATAATTTTACAAATTCTGTTTCTTCGATACCTGTATCAATTGGTTTTAATATAGATATGGTAATTGTTTTATTAGGTATTATTTTTCCAGATTTCGGCCATACTCTTCCAGAATCAATAGCAACAGGTTGACATTTTACATTTAATTCTCTGTAAATTCTTCCAACCCCCTTTTTAAAGGGAATTATTTCATCTGGTAAAACTCTAGTAGCTTGGGGGAAAATTATTACTGGCCTTTTTGTATTCTCCATAGCTTGTTTAATTTTTTCAGTAAAATTAAGATTTTCTTTAGAAACTTTATTTCTATTCACAGAAATAGAATCTATTTTTCTTAAATACCAACCGAATATAGGAATATTTAATAGTTCTTTTTTAAGAATAAAAATTGGAGAATTAAAAATTGTCTGTAAAAAAAAAGTTTCAAACATTGATTGATGAGAACATGCAATAAAGTAATTCTCATTATTAATTATATTTTCTTGACCTTTAATAACTATATTCGTTGAGTAAAAAATTTTTAAACAGAATGAAGACCAGTAACCAAAAAGTTTGCCTCCAAATAGAGTAATTTTCTTTGGTAGAAATAATGATGGAAGAAAAATGATGCATATCAATATTAATCCAGAAAAAAATATGCTTTTAAATAGGATATTTCTCATTACAAATTTAAAGTTAGACTATATCTGCTAATTTTTGCCTTTTTCTAATAATCTGTACTTTATTTCCTTTAATCAAAATTTCAGCGGGCCTTAATCTAAGATTATAATTAGATGATAATGAATAACCATATGCGCCTGTATCGCAAATAACCATAATATCATTTTCTTTTATATTCTGAAAATTCCTTTCTGTTAAAAATTTATCAGTTGTTTCACATACCGGGCCAACAAATTCTAATATTTTCTTTGATCGCGACTTATTTCTTTGGGAGGGAATTATTCTATGTTTTGCATTATACAATGCTGGTCTTATCAAATCATTCATAGCTGCATCTAATATAACAAACGTCTTATTTTTATTATGTTTTAAATAAATTACTTTAGTTAAGAGTAGACCCGTATTTCCTATTATTGATCTACCAGGTTCAAAAATTATTCTACTTTTATATTTATTTTTAAATTTAATTATTGATTTTTTATATTTTAAATAATTAAGTTTTTTTATTTTATTGTCATAATTAATCCCCATCCCACCACCTAAGTCAATAAACTCAAATTTATAATCTAAATTTCTTAAAAGTTTATCAAGAACATTCAGCATTTTTTCATAGGGTTTATGATTTAAGATTTGACTACCAATATGAACACTTAAACATTTGATATTGATAAATTTTGAATTTTTCATCAAATTAATAATTTTTATAAACGTCTTTTTATCTACGCCAAATTTATTTTCACTTTTGCCAGTAGAAATTTGTTTTAGTGTCTTAGCATCTGTATCTGGATTTAACCTCAGCCCGATATTAACAACTTTATTTAATTTTTTTGCAACCTTTTCAATTGCCAAAACTTCACTCAAAGATTCAGAATTTATTAATAATATTTTTTGTTTAATTGCATACTCAATTTCATCTTTCGTTTTACCAACTCCAGAGAAAACTATCTTGTTTCTATTAATACCAGCTTTAATTGATGCATATAATTCACCTTTTGAAACTACATCTGCCCCAAGGCCAAGTTTCTTTATTTCGTTTAATAATGAAATATTAGAATTAGATTTTACAGAAAAACAAATTAAAGGTCTAATTTCATTAAAAGCTTTTTTAAAATTTTCTATATTCTCTTTTAAATTTTTATATGAGTAGCAGTATAAAGGTGTATTAAATTTTTTTGTTAGAGTCTTGATGTTTTTTCCTTCTATAAAAAATTTATTTTTTATATATCTCATAATACTTTCTGAATATTCTTAATTAATTCAGATTTATATTCTGGATCACCTTTACGTCCGCAAGCAGCTACAAAATATAAACAAAGTATAATAATTAAAATTTTTTTACTCATATTTTGCTTTTTTTATCATTTTCTTGACATTCTCAAAAGAAGTTCCGCCATAAGATTTTTTTGAATTAATCGAATTTTCTAGATCTAGTATTTTATAAACATTTAGTGTTAGTTTTGGTTCAATTTGATTTATTTCTTTCAATTCTAGTTCGTGAAGTTTTTTATTTTTTTTTTCTGCTAAATTAATTATTTTTGCTGTTTGCATGTATGCCTTTCTAAATGGATACCCAAGCTCTCTTACAATGTAATCAGATAAATCTGTAGCTGTAATAAATCCTTTTTCTGCAAGGGATAGCATACTTTTTTTATTTATTATCAAATTTTTTATTACATCATTCAACAATGATAATGATATTTTTAATTGATCATTTGTTTTAAAAACAATTTCTTTGTCATCCTGTAAATCTTTAAAATATGATAAAGGTAATCCTTTTAATATTGAAATCATAGAATTGATATTTCCAATAAATATTCCAGTTTTACCTCTCAAATATTCCAATGGGTCAGGATTCTTTTTTTGTGGCATTATTGAAGAGCCAGTTACTAACTTATCATTCAAAGTTATCATATTAAATGCATCAGAATTCCAAATTATAAGTTCTTCAGCAATTCTAGAGATATGCAAAGAACAAGCTAAAGAAGAATATAAAAAATCTAAGACAAAATCTCTATCAGATACAGTATCTACAGAATTATTTGTTGGTTTTTTAAATTTAAGTTTTTTTGTTGTGAAGCTTCTGTCAATTTTAAAAGAAGTACCAGATAAGGCTCCAACACCTAAAGGATTTTCATTTAAAAACTCTAAATTATTGTTAAATTTTTTCTTATCTCTTTTAAACATTTCAACATATGCCAGTAGATAATGCGCTAAAGACAATGGTTGTGCATTTTTTAAATGTGTAAATCCTGGCATAATTGTTCTGACATTTTTTTGTGCAAGATTAAGGATATTTGAATTTGTATGATCTAATAAAATTATTATTTTTTTTGTTGCATCTTTTAACCATAGTTTAAGGTCGGTTATTACCTGATCATTTCTAGATCTAGCAGTATGAGCATATCCAGCATCATCACCAATAAGTTCAAATAATCTATTTTCTATATTCATATGGATATCCTCTAAATCATAATTAAAATTGAACTTTTTTTTTATAATTTCATTTTTAATTCTTTTTAAACCCCAAATTATTTTATTTTTTATTCTGAAATTTATAATTTTCTGTTTGTGAAGCATTTCGACATGAGCAATTGATCCTTCGATATCTTCTCTAAATAGTCTTTTATCTACAGGTAATGAGCCACCAACTTTTTTAAATAAAGTTGATGCATTTTTCTTAATTCTTGTACCCCAAATTGGTTTATTGTTTTTATTTTTACTCATGTTATTCAATTACAGATTTATGAAATTTATATTTATATCCATTAAAATAATATTTCTTTACTTCATATCATTTAGCTCTTCATATTCAATAGAAGCGCCAAATATAAAAAATCTAATAATTTATGAGGAAAAACAAAAAATTAAGTTTTTTGACTTTTTAAATGAGGCTGGAAATAAAGTTAATTTGAAAGATTTTAAATCTGAATTAATTATTTTGAATTTTTGGGCAACATGGTGTGCTCCTTGTAGAGAGGAAATGCCATCTTTAAACAATCTTCAAATACTTAAGGATGAAAAAAAAATAAAGATTATCCCAATAAATATAGGTGGAGAAAATATTAGCAGATCTAAGAAGTTTTTTGATGACCTGCTTATAGACGAATTACAAGTTTTTGTTGGTGATGGTGCTGGAATTGCAAAAAATTTAAAATTAAGAGGACTACCCACAACATTATTTATTGACAAAGATGGTTATGAGTTTGCAAGAATAGTTGGTTCAATAGATTTTAATAGTGATGAATTTTTAAATTGGTTAAATGAATTAAATTAATTCTTATAAAAGTAAGCTAATGCTACGAGAACAATTATAGCAACAAATTGCAGTAAAACTCTTAGCTGCATTAATTTGTTTGATGTCTTTTTATCTCCGTCTCCCTTAAAAAGAGTTCTAATTCCAAGAATTAAAACAACAGCTACAGCTGCAAGCAAAATAATTGCTGCTATTTTAACAAATATTTCTGAAATCATACTTTGATTTTAGTTTCTTTTTAAAATAAAAAAACATAATTACTTATCTATGACATTTTGCCTTGAATCAACAATTATAAAACCTGAAAATGGGTCTGACATCAAAAATGCAGTAATATTACTTCATGGATATGGTGGAGATGGAAAAGATATAAGTATGTTAACTCTGAATTGGAAAAGGTTTTTATCCAATACAGTATTTTTATGTCCAAATGGACATGAACCATGTAAAATTAATCCAATCGGTTATCAATGGTTTGATTTAGAAACAAATGATAAAAATTATATTTTAAATGAAGTAAAAAAAGCTGAAGATAAATTAAGAGAATACATTGAAGAGATTAAAGCAGAATATAATTTGAGAAATTCAGAGATATGTTTATCTGGATTTAGTCAGGGTTGCATGATGTCAATAAACTTGGGCTTTACTTCTAAAGATCCTTTTAATTGTATTGTTGGATTTTCTGGAAAGATTATAGATAAAGAGGATCTAAATTTAAGATTAGTCTCTAAAACAAAAACTTTATTAATTCATGGTGAAAAAGATGAAATAGTTCCACCCTACAATTTATTGGAAGCAAAAGATTTTTTTGCAAGAAACAATATTAACATAGAAACTTTAATGATCAAAGACTGCGACCATCATATACCAGTGGAAGCTTCAAGTAATGCATTAAAATTTATAAAAAATAATTTTAATTCTTAAAGATATTTTATTTTTTTGTTACATTGATTAATTTTATTATATAATATATTAAGTACTTATGACTTTATTGATCAATAAAAATCTTTCACTTGAAAAATGTCCAGCTTTAGTTCTTAATGCTGATTACAGACCATTAAGTTACTATCCTTTATCGTTATGGTCATGGCAAGATGCAATTAAATCGGTTTTTTTAGATAGAGTCTCAATTGTAAGTCATTATGATAGAGTGATAAGAAGCCCATCTTTCTCTATGCAGTTACCTAGCGTTATTGCATTAAAATCATTTATAAAGCCTCGTTCAAACCCAAATTTCACTAGGTTTAACGTTTTTTTAAGGGACAAGTTTAGTTGCCAATATTGTGGAAGTAATGAGGAGCTAACTTTTGATCATCTCCTTCCAAGATCAAAAGGAGGGAAAACTGACTGGGAAAATGTTGTTACTGCTTGTTCGGCATGCAATGTAAAAAAAGGTGGAAGATTACTAAAGAATTCAGGAATGAAATTAAATCAATGGCCTTTCCAACCTACAACAGAAGATCTTAATAGAAATGGGAAGAATTTTCCTCCCAATTTTCTTCATAGTAGTTGGATGGATTATTTATATTGGGATGTGGAATTAGATCCTAGTTAAATTTTTTCCGAGATATTTATTGCTATTTTTGAGCCAGTTTTAATTATTTTATCCATTACAGAATATAAACCTTTTTTTGTTGCTCCGTGTTCATATGCAATATCTTTGTGTTCTAGCTCATCAGCTCTAAATTTTTTAATTTTTTCTCTAAGTTTTTTCTCATCATCTTGTAATTGATCTATCTGAGTTTGGTAATGTTTATCAATGACTTCCTCAACAGAGGCTGTGCACAGCATCGCTGCCTTTTTTCCTAATATTGTTGAGCCGAAACCCAAACCTATACCTAAAAGATCCCATAGTGGTAAAAATTTAGTTGGCTTTATGTTTCTTTCTTTGATTTCATTTTCAAAAAAATCACTATGTTCCTGCTCATGTTCTCTCATTTCTTCAACTAATTTTAATAGTTCAGGATCCTTTTTAAATGTTTTAAGTGCTAAAAGTTGACCTTCATAAATTTTAATTGCACCTCTTTCTCCAGCATGATCAACTCTAATAAATTCTTCCAATTTTCTCTGATTAGTTTTTTTCATAAACAAGTGCTCTTAACGAAAATAACACAATTAGTAAAGATGATAAAAAATTCAACCCAGACAAAGAGATGCCTAAAATAGTAAACTCTACATCTTTACAACTTTTGACCATTCCAAGACTTTCGATTATTTTTTCTTTGTTTGTGATATCTATATTTGCGTTTGTACAACCAGCATATTCCTCAAAAATGCTATTTTCTATTCCAAAATGATAACCCGATAGAACGGCGCTCAGCGTAAATGTAATGATTAAAGCAACCAATATTCTATCAGATTTAAAATAATTATATCCTAAAAAACAAATGAAGATTGCTACTAAAAAAGGAATTCTTTGGTAAATACATAATTTACATGGCAAATACCCTAGAACTTTTTCAATATAGATTGCGGATAGTATGGCAATAATTGAGTATATAAAAATCAATAAATAAATATTTTTTCTTTTTAAAAAAAAATTCATCCTAGTTTATAAAGTTTTGTAAAAATTTATAAACGAAAAAAGCAAAAACTATTAATACAATTGAGATTATAATTGAAAATTTAAGTAGTTTTTTTTCAATTATTGTTTTCATAGCTGGACCAAAATTTCCGACCAAAAATGCAATTATAAAAAATCTAGATCCTCTTGTTAGTAAAGAAACAATTATAAAATAGATAATATTAAATTGAACAAACCCACTAGTTATCGTTAGTAATTTAAATGGGATAGGAGTAAAACCTGCTATAGCTAGCAACGTTGCCCATGCAAAAACTCCTCCATCAGATGAAATTTTATCTTTAAAAAACGAAGTATCATCTACACCGTAAAGCTCAAAAATTTTAACACCGATTTCATTGAAAAACACATATCCTATGAAGTATCCCAAACATGCTCCCAAAACTGATCCTGTTGTAGCAATGATTGCTATCTTTATCCATCTTTGCCTGTCAGCAATAGTCATTGGAATAATCAAAACATCTGGTGGGACAGGAAATATGAAACTCTCAATAAAAGATATAAATCCTAAAATTTTTTTTGAATTTTTATGTCCCGCAAGTTTAATTGTTTTATAAAATAGTTCCTTAAACATATTTTCTTTTAATATAAATAGTGTTTTAATACTATTAATTAAATTCTATGAAACTAAAACTAAATGGGCGAATGGCGGAACTGGTAGACGCGTTGGACTCAAAATCCAATAGTAGCAATACTGTGAGAGTTCGAGTCTCTCTTTGCCCACCAAAAAATAAATGAATTTAAAACAAATTAATAATTTAACTGAATTATTTTTTGATCAATTTAATAAACAGACTAACAAAGACAAAATCTTATTGTCAACATTAGGTGATAAAAAAAAAAATTATTCTTGGCAAGAAACACACAATTTTATTAATTTAGTTTCCAATGAATTAAGAAAAGTAATATCAAAAGGTGATAGATGTTTGTTAATTTCTGAAAATAGACCTGAATGGTTTATCACAGATTTATCAATTATGTTATCAGATGGGATAACTGTTCCTGCTTACACAACTTATGCAGAAAATGACTACAATTATATTCTTAATGACTGTACTCCTAGTATAATTTTTGTTTCAAACATCGAACAATTCAATAAATTAAAAAATATAATCAAGGATAAAAAATTTATAAAAAAAATATTTTCTTTTGAAAAATTACCAAATGTAGAAATTGAATATATTAATCTAGAAGATTTGATCCAAAATAATGATAAAAAAAATTTACCAATTCATAAATCTTTAGCCTCAAGAGAAGATCCATCATGTATAATTTATACATCAGGTACTCAAGGAAATCCCAAAGGAGTGATTTTAAGTCATGGGGGCATCTTAAGTAATTGTGAGGGTGCAATAGATATTCTAAAACCATTATTATCAAAAGAACAACCCAGGTTCCTTACATGGCTTCCACTTTCACATTCTTACGAACACACTGTTCAATTTGTGCAAATTACTGTAGCAGCTAGAATTTTTTATGCAGAGAGCATCGATAAATTGGTTAAAAATATGGGTGATTGTTCGCCAGAAATTATGACGGCTGTACCAAGATTTTATCAAAATCTTTATCAAAAAATTAACTCAAGCTTTAAAAAAACCACAGGATTGAAAAAAAAATTAATATTTAAAATGTTAGAATTAGGCCTAAAAAAAATAAAAAAACAAAATTTAACTTTTTTTGAAAAAATACAAGATAATATCCTAGAAAAATTAGTTAGAAAAAAAATAAAATTACAATTTGGTGGTTCTCTCAAAACATTTGTCTCCGGTGGAGGCGCATTAGATAAAGAAGTTGGATATTTTCTTAATGCAATTGGTTTACCAACTCTACAAGGATATGGTTTAACAGAGACGTCTCCAGTAGTAAGCTGCAATCCTATAGATGACATAAGAATAGATACTGTTGGTCCACCATTTAAGGGAAATGAAGTAAAAATTGCTGAAGATGGTGAGATATTGGTGAAAGGTGAAAATGTAATGTTGGGTTATTGGAATAACGAAGAAGAAACAGAAAAAGTACTAATAAATGGCTGGCTCCATACCGGAGATATTGGAGTAATTGAAAATAATTTTTTAAAAATTACAGATAGAAAAAAAGATATTCTTATAACTCCCGGAGGAGATAATATTTCACCACTTAAAATTGAAAATGAATTAGTAAATTTAGAATTTATAGACCAAGCAGTTGTTTATGGGGATAATAAACCTTATTTAGTTGCACTATTAGTTTTGAATGATGAATTTTTTAATATCACAGAAGAAAAAATTAAACATGAAATAAAAATATTAAATAAAAATCTTTCAAGAATAGAAAATATTAAAAAATTCTTTGTCGTTGAAGAAAAATTTTCAATTGAAAATGGAATGTTAACTCCAACATTAAAGTTAAAAAGATATAAAATAATAAACAAATATAAAAATAATTTTGAAAATCTTTATAATTAATAAAAAAAAATTGTTTATTAGTCGCTATTTTACTTAACTTTTCTTAATAATTATTTTTTTTTAATTTTAAAAAAAAAATTAAAAAATTTCAAAAAATTATGTAATTGACATAACTATTCAAAAAAAATAAAAAAAGGTAATTAAACGAATCAAAAAGATTCGAAATTAAAAAAGGGAGCTAAAGATGGCTAAAAGAAGAAAAAAAGCTGCTAAAAAGAAAACTAAGAAAAAAGCTAAGAAAAAAGCTAAAAAGAAAAGAAGAAAATAGTTTAGTATTCTTTTTAACAAACGCTTCTCATAGCGCTTGCGTGAGAAGCGTTTTTTTTATTTAGCTACTTCCTCAGAGATTTCTTCCTCAGGCGGTTTACTTTCAATTTTTTGAATTTGTTTTTCAAGATTTCTTTTTAAGGCCTTATCTAATTTTTTTTGTGTATCTTCTAAGCCCATGTTTAAGACTATCTGAAATTCTGTTAAAATTCTATCATATGCTTTTTCAAACAGTTGTCTCTCGCTATATGATTGATCTACCATTAAATCATCTCCTTTATTTAGATCTCTAACAACCTCTGCTAGCTCATAAATTTTTCCAGAAGAGATTTTAGCTTCATATTCTTGGGCTCTTCTGCTCCACATACTTCTCTTAATTTTAGGTTTACTTTTTAAAATACTTATACATTTATTCACTTGATTAATTGTTGCAAGTGGTCGCAAATGAGATTGTTTATTAACTGGGACCATTCCACTAGCTTTATCTTTTTCAAATTTTAAAATATATGCTTCTATTTCAATTCCACCTATATTCATTTTTTTAAATTCTGTGATTTGTCCCACACCATGTTTAGGATAAACAACATAGTCTTTAACTTTATATTCCTTTTTTTCTGTTTCTTGTTTTTTTACTTTTTTAATCTCCGGTTTTTGCTCATTACTTTTTGGAATTCGATGTAAGTTATTATTAACTTCTGAACCTTCTTTCTTTTCTATTTTAGCAACTTTTGGCTTAATTAATTTTCTAATTGTTTTTTTTTGTGTCTTAATCTTCTTTATTTTAGAAATAGTTTTTGATTTTGGAGTTTTTTTTATTTTCGATAAATTATTTGCTATTTTTTGTTTCGTTGTAACTTTTGTTTTTTTTTTCTTATTTGAAATTTTTTTTTTTTTAAATGTTTTCTTCAAAGTATTTATCAAACTTATTTTCTTCATCTTTAAATTTATCGTGATCCGGGAGCGGGTCTTTTGATTCCGAAATATTTGGCCATATTTCAGAGTATTTTGAGTTTAGCTCTAACCACTTTTCACTTCCGGTTACTGTATCTGAAACTATAGCATCAATAGGACACTCAGGTTCACAAACGCCACAATCTATACACTCATCTGGTTTAATTACAAGCATATTTTTGCCCTCATAGAAACAATCGACAGGACAAACATCTACACAAGTCGTATGTTTACATTTTATGCATTTATCATTGACTAAATATGTCATTGTTTTGATTTAATTTTTTCTTTTATATCTCCAACTATCTTTGGATCAAGATACAATAAGCCTGACAATCTTCTCATAAGATTGGTTTCATAAATATCCGCATTTTCATCTGAATAAATAATATTCCACAACGCCTCTATAACTATCTTTTTTTCATCTATATTTTTATTTTTTACTTCTTTAGTAAATTCTAAAATTTGATTTGAATCTTGTTCTCTTATTTCTGCGTCTTTCAATATTTCATCTAAATCATTATTATCAGCACCCATTTCAATTAATGCTTTTTTAATTATATCTTTCTCTTTTTTAGTAAAATTTTGATCTATTTTAGCCGAGTGAATAAGAAGAGCAGCAACACTAATTAAAGATAAATGATCCTCATCGTTTTTATTCTCTTTTTCTTTTTTAAATAAGCTAAACATTATTTTAGGTTTAATTGGTTTAATACACTAAAAGGATTATTAGAATAGTCCTTTTTGTCATTTTTTATCAAAATTTTCTTTTTTAACGGAATATATTTTATATAAAATTCATTTTCTTTCTCATAAATTTTGTAATTCATTTTTTTTAGAAGTTTATTAAAATTTTCCTTTGAACAACCAAGTAAGTTTAACATTTCAGGTGTAACTTTTATTTCTTTTTTGTTATCTTTTTCTGAATTGAATAATAATAAGAATAATCTTTCAAGTATATCTATTCTAACATAAATATCATCAAATTTTTCAAAGCCACAAAGTAACATAAAATCTTTATTTGTAGATTTCATATTATTCAAAAAGTTTAATCCAAAAGTTGGCGGTGATAAATTTAAATATTTGTTATTATAATTTTTCCATAATAATATTCTTAAAGACACAGAATTTGGTTTGAATAACTTAAATAGAAATATATGATATCTTCCAAACTTAACGCCCAGTTTTCTTAATTTTTTTCTATCATCTTGATTGATTTTTTTTAAGTACTCAGAGATATCTGATCTTTTTATAACACCATTATTTTCGTAAAGTCTGTAAGCTAAAGCTCTAAGTTCAGGGTTTTCCTCCTTAATATTTTTTAACTCAATTAAGCTATTTAATTCAGTTTCAACTTTCTTTATAATCCATTGATTTAGATAATCGTTTAAAATATTTCTCTCGTTATTTTCAATCATTTCATCAATTATTAAATCTATTTTTGGATTAAGATAATCAGATCCAGGTATTAGTTTCGCTATAGGATCATTTCTCCAATAAATTTTAAAATCATCTCTTAACTCTATAAGTCCAGTATCTATTATTTGTTGTATTCTAATAATTATTTCTGGACCTACATTCTGTCTAGCAGCTTTTTTTAATGATTTAATATCTGTATCTAAGGCATCCACTTTTAAATCTAATTGCAACTTTAAACCTTTTAAAATTCCGATATACTGACCATTAATTAATACTTTTTCTTTCTCAATAATTTCAGTTTTTAATTCAATATCTTGCTTTAAGCCTTTTGCTAGAACGCTGGCTCTTTTGTCTATAAATGTTTTTGTTAATTCTTCGTGAAGTCTATCAGATAATTTATCCTCTAAGTTTTTAGTTCGTTCAATCCAATAATCCTGGTTCTCAACCCAATTAGATTTGTTTGAAACATATGACCAAGTTCTAACATTAGATATTCTATTTGAAATTGAGTCTACATTTCCATCAAGTTTATCAAGCATAGAAAGCTGTTTTTTCATGTAATAATTTGGTACTTTTTTTTCTTCACTTATTAAAAAATTAAATACTTTGCTAACAACTTCCAAATGATGACCATAAGTTTTCTTGACAAAATCAGGTATTTGACAGCATTCCCAAAGAATTTTTAAAATTTTTGAATTATTTTCTATAAAGCTATTATTTTCTTTTAAAAAATATTTTAGAACCTTCTCATCTTCACATTCTCCAACTCTTCTTAACCAATCTTTATCAGGTTTTTCTTCTAAAGATTTCAGTAAATTTTCTTTATTATTGAATTTTAAGTTGGAATTTCTCCAAAATATATATTGTATTTCTGGAAAATTGTGATTTTCTAAAAATTCAATCTCTTCTGGATTAATTTCACCACAGTCTCCTGTAATGCCAAAACTTCCATCATTTAAATATCGACCAGCTCTTCCTGAAATTTGCCCAATTTCTGATATTTTTAGTCTTCTTATTTTTTTTCCATCAAACTTTTTCAAGTTTGAGAAGTAAATATGATCTAAATCCATATTTATTCCCATTCCAATAGCATCAGTAGCAACTAGATAATCAACGTCCCCTGATTGATATAAATTTACTTGAGCATTTCTAGTTTTAGGACTGAGAGATCCCATGACAATTGCTGCACCACCTTTTTGTCTTCTTAATAATTCAGCAATTGCGTAAACTTCTTCTGTTGAAAAAGCAATTATTGCGCTTTTTCGCTCAATTCTTGAAATTTTTTTATGTCCTCCGAATGAGAGCTTTGATAATCTTTGTTTATTTATAAATTCAACATCTTCATCAAGTTTTTGAACAATATTTTTGATAGTATTTGAACCCATTAACATTGTTAACTTTTCACCTCTTAAGTTTAATAATCTATCCGTAAAAATATGACCTCGCTCATGATCGGAACACATTTGAATTTCATCAATGCCTACGAAATCTAAAAGTTTATCTACAGGCATTGACTCTACAGTACATAAAAAATACTTAGCATTAAGTGGTATAATTTTTTCTTCCCCTGTAATAAGAGCTACCTTGGAAGCATCTACTTTTTGTATTATTTTGTCGTAAACTTCTCTCGCCAGAAGTCTTAGGGGAAATCCTATCATTCCAGTGTCAAAAGAAAGCATTGTCTCTATTGCTAAAAAAGTTTTACCAGTGTTTGTAGGTCCGAGAACTGCAGTGATCTTATTTTTTGACATATCAACTTTTAGTATGATCTTTTTTATGCCTACTATATTTTGTTACTCAAAAAGAACAAAAATAGACTAAAACTAGTCCGAATCAGATAGGAAAAAGTTCTCATTTTCAATTTATATGATCTAAGGTTAGCATAAATTTTACAATATAAATATAAATATTTAATGCCAAAAAAACTTTGGGAACCGTCAAAAGCACTTATAAAGAATTCGAATTTATTTAAATATGAGAAGTTTGTTTCAAAGAATTATAAATACAATTTTTCTGGAAATTATAAAAAGTTACAAGATTGGAGTGTAAAAAATCCAAAAGATTTTTGGAA
>CABYKN010000014.1 GCA_902519695.1 uncultured Pelagibacteraceae bacterium
TAATACCTTCTTTATCGTTATATTTTGCCTCAATTATGGCACCAACAAGTCTAGAAACTCCTATTCCATATGATCCCATTTTAACAAATTCCTTTTTTCCATTAAAATCAACAGCAGCATTCATCGGTTTTGAATATTTATCTCCAAAATAAAATATGTGACCAACTTCAATACCTTTAGTGTTTACTCTAAATTCTTCTGGGACAGATTTTTCAAATTCATCTTTATTAAACTTTTCGTCTGTTACAGAATAAAATTTTTCATATTGTTTTCTCAATAAACTTAAAGAGACTTTATCAAGAATTGTTTTCGAACTATCTACATCAAAAATTCTTTTATCTGTATAAATTTTACTTTCACCAGTATCAGCAAGAATAATAAATTCATGTGATAAATTTCCTCCTATAGGTCCAGTATCAGCAGCCATAGGAATTGCAGATAAATTTAGTCTCTTAAAAGTTTTTAAATATGAAAGAAAAAATTTATTGTACGAAAATATTGCATCATCATCTGTTAAATCAAAAGAGTAGGCATCCTTCATATAAAATTCTCTACATCTCATAATTCCAAATCTTGGTCTTAACTCATCTCTAAATTTCCATTGAATGTGGTATAGTAATTGAGGTAAAGATTTATATGATTTAAAGGAAGATCTAAAAATTTCTGTCACAAGTTCTTCGTTAGTTGGACCATATAACATTTCTCTATTTTGACGATCCTTAATTCTTAACATTTCTTCACCATAATCTTCATATCGTCCACTTTCCTTCCAAATTTCGGATGATTGAATTGTGGGCATTAATATTTCTTGAACACCAACACGGTCTTGTTCTTCTCTAACTATTTGTTCTATTTTTTTCATGACTTTAAATCCAAGCGGTAGCCAAGAATAAATTCCAGCAGAGGACTGTTTAATCATGCCAACTCTTAACATTAACTGGTGTGATTTAATTTTAGCTTCAGATGGATTATTTTTTAGTATCGGAATAAATGATTTTGAAAAAAACATTAATTTAAAAAGTTACGTAAATTTAAAATTTCATTAATTACTAATAGATATATAACTATAAAAATACCAGACGTAATTAAAGTACAATAAATTATTTTTTTAATTATTTTTGGATTTTCTGGGGCTCCAGGGTCAACTCCCTCTATATTCCCCTTTTTTTCACGATTGACATCTATAGGTAGAATGGCAAAAAAAACTATCCACCACAAGCACACATATACAACTATTGAGCCTGTAATACTCAATTAAATCCTCACTAAATTTATATTTGTATAAGGTCTTTTTCCTAATTTTTCTTTTGTGTACTTTCTACAAGTTATTTTAAGAGCATCAATTAAATTTGATTCTTGCTTTTTATTATTTAAAGAAAAAGTTTTTGCTGTTTTTTCAATTTCCTCTTCAAGATTAAATGTAAATTCATCTTTTTCGTATATAGGTAAACCTCTAAAAGTTAATAAAGGTTTGTTATGAATATTACCATTTGGAGTGATTACTAATGTTGCTTCTATTAATCCGTTGGTAGATAAATTTTTTCTCTCTTTGATAGATTGAGCATCTTCCTCAACGCTTATAGAACCATCCACGTAAAGTCTTCCACTTGGAGCTTTATCATATACTTCAGGTTTATCGCCTGGATAAATTCTAACTATATCACCATTTTCTACTCTAACAGGATATGGGACTTGCATTTCTTTAGCAAAATTTATGTGTTCAATCATATGTCTATGTTCACCATGAACAGGTATGACTGATCTTGGTTTTATCCAGTCATACATATCCTTTAAATCTTCTCTATTTGGATGTCCTGATACATGAATAAATTCACTATCTTCAGAAATTACTTCTATACCTTCTCTAACTAATTGATTGTGAAGTTTGTATAATTTTTTTTCATTACCTGGAATAATTTTTGAAGAAAATATAACTGCGTCCCCTCTCTCAACAAAAACATCTGGATGTGTATAATTTGAAATACGGTTCATCGCACCCATTGGTTCTCCTTGGCTACCAGTACATAAGTAAACAATTTTTTCTCTTGAAATATTTTTTGCATCTCTTGCATCAAGTGGTTCAATAACATTTTGCAAGTAACCACATTGCCTAGCAGCTTTATAAATTCTATGCATTGAACGGCCCGCCAAAGCAATTTGCCTACCTGTTTTTTCAGCACAATAAAAGGCAGATTCCATTCTAGCTACATTTGAAGCGAAAGAAGTGATAATTATCCTTTTCTTTAATCTTTCCATTATCTTTAGCATATTTTTTCTTACATCGAGCTCAGATCCTGCTCTTCCTGCACTAAATACGTTTGTTGAGTCACATATCATTGTCAAAACACCTTCATCACCAATTTCCTTTAATCTTTTTGAATTCATATTATCTCCAGTTAATGGATCTGGATCACACTTCCAATCACCAGTGTGTAATATATTTCCAACAGGTGTTTCAATTTTTAGTCCATTGGGTTCTAGTATAGAATGTGTTAATGTAACAAATTCTATTTTAAAAGGACTTAAATCTACAATGCTATTTAATTGAACAACTTCTAGATATCCTGTTACATCAATTTTTTTTTCCTTAAATTTTTCTAAAATTAACACTGATGTAAATGGAGTAGCAAATATTTTACATTTTAGTTTTGGCCATATATGAGCAATTGCACCAATATGATCTTCATGTGCATGAGTTAGAATAATACCTAATAAGTCATCTTTTTTATCAACAATAAATCCAGGGTCAGGATATATTAAATCAACTCCAGGAATTGCATCATCTGCAAAAGTAACTCCTATATCTACAATTATCCATTTTCTATTATCTGGATTTCCATAGGCGAATAAATTCATATTCATCCCAATTTCTCCAGATCCCCCTAAAGGGCAAAAAATTAATTCTTCTTTCATTTATTTAAATACATAGCAGCCTTTAAAACTCCATCAGTGGTTAAATTAGACTTTATTTTTACTCTTAGTTTTAAAGAATTTTTAAACATTTTTGCCAGTCCACCAGTAAATATTATTTTATATTTTTTTTTGGTTTGTTTAATAATGGAATGAATTATATTGTCAATCAGACCAGAATAACCGAAGAAAAATCCTGAATTAATTGCACTTATAGTATTTTTACCTACAACATTATTTGATTTTTTAAATTTTACATTAGGTATTAAAAATGCTTTTTTTGATAAATTTTCTAATGATAGATTTATTCCAGGAGCAATTACCCCTCCGTTATAACTATTTGCTGAGATTACATCAAAATTAGTTGCTGTTCCAAAATCTACAACAATATAATTATTTTTATTGTCAATTACTGATATTGCATTAGCTAACCTATCAGAGCCTATTTGCTTTCTATTAACTTTTATACTTAATAATTTACTTAAATTAAGATTTTTTAACTCATTACAATTTGTATTAAAATATAATTTAAAATAATTTTTAATTTTCTTGTAACAGTCAGGAACAACGGAGCAGAATAAAATTTGTTTTAATTTTTTATCATATTTTCTCAAAATATTTAAATTTTTTCTTAAATATTTTAAATTGACTTTATTTGTAGATAGTCTGATTTTTTTGACAATGTTTTTATTTTTGTAAACACAGATTTTTATATCTGTATTTCCAATATCTCCAATAATGTAAAAATTACGCATAATAAGAATATTTTTCTTCGAAGTTATTTTTTATAAAATTTATAATTTTAGATTTATTAATTTTATTATTATATTTATTTATATAAGTAGTTTCATATTGTTTTATTGTTGGACTACTTTTTATATTAATACCTACTCCAATAATTAGAAATTTAATTTCATTATAATAAATTATTTCTTGAAGAATTCCGCATACCTTTTTATTCATTATTTTTAAGTCATTTGGTAGTTTAATATTGATTTTATACGGAACAATATTTTTTAAAATATTTTTTATTATTTTTAGATTTGAAAATGTAATTTTTTTTAAATTTAAGCTTTCGTTAATAGGAAAAAAAATTGAAATAAAAAGATTTCCTTTTTTAGAAACCCATTTTTTTCCCCTTTGTCCTTTTCCATTAGTCTGGATATCGCTAGTAACTATACCTTGTTTTATGTTTTGTTTGATTAATCTTATTGCTGTATCATTAGTGCTTTTGACACCCTTATAAGAATATATTTTGAGTTTCATTAATTAATGTTTATTTGTGAGATTATATCTACTATTCCACTTGGATATATAAAGTAAGCAAGAATGAAAAAAGTTGATGCTACTAGTGTAAATTTTAAACCTAAATTATGTTTCGTTTCAAATTTTTCTTTTTCTGGATCGAAATATATAATTTTGATTATTCTTAGATAATAAAAAGCAGCGATTACTGTAGCTAGCAGTCCAACTATTGCTAAAAAATACATTTTTTCATTTATTACAGCCACAAAAATATAGAATTTTGCAAAAAAACCAGCTAGTGGAGGTATTCCCGCTAAAGAGAATAGCACAACAAGCAATGATAATGACAATAACGGATGATTTTTTGAAAGACCCGATAAATCATCTATGTTCTCATAATATTCATCGTTTCGCTTAAGCATAAACAAACAACTAAAAAACGCTAAATTCATGACAAGATAAATTGTTATATATGTAATAGAGCTCTGCACACCTTGCGTTGTACCTGCAGATAAACCTGCAAGAGCGTATCCCATATGACTAATTGAGCTGTAGGCTATTAGTCTTTTTAGATTTTTTTGACCAATTGCTGCTACTGCTCCGAATACCATTGATGCAATAGATAAAAATATAATTATCATTTGCCACTGATCACCTAATTCATAAAAAGGAATGTATAGAAATCTAATAAATACGGTTAATGCAGCAATTTTTGGAAGTAATGCGAAAAAGACTGTTACAGATGTTGGTGAACCTTGATAAACATCAGGTGCCCACATATGGAAAGGAACAGCAGAAATTTTAAAAGCTAATCCAACTAAAATAAATACTATTCCAAAAGTTAATCCGTATTCTATTTCTTTTGTATTAACCATAATTTGATTAAAATTAGTCGTTTCTGAAAAACCATAAATAAGTGAACAACCATATAATAAAAGCCCAGATGAAAGAGCACTTAAGACAAAATATTTTAATCCAGACTCTGTTGAGAGTAAATTATCTCTATTAAATGATGCTAACACATATAATGCTAATGATTGCAATTCTAATCCCATGTAAAAAACAATAAGATCATTTGAACTAATCATCACCATCATGCCTAAGATTGAGCATAAAATAAGAATTGGATATTCAATTTTGCTAATTTTACTAATCTGAATGTATTTTGATGATGATAGCATTACAAAAATTCCAGATAAAATTAATAAAATTTTCATAAATCTAGCTAAACTATCTATATTGTAACTATTATTGAATAATGATGATTGAATTTGTGTGTCTAAGTTAATTATTAAAGCTAAAGTAGCAACTAAACTTACTGTTGTTAAATTATAAACTAGTTGAGAACTATTTTTCTTAAATACCCCAAATATTAATAAAAACATAATTATTATTGATATAAATAACTCTGGAATTATAAGTTGAAGATTTTCCATTAATCGCCTAATGCTAATTTATTAATCTTGTCTAAATCATTCATATCTATCATGTTTGCAACTGATACCTCTATAGAATTAATCAAAGGTTCTGGATAAAAACCAAAAAATATGATCGGTAATACTAAAAGCCATAATGTAACAATTTCAAATCTTTTTAAATCAACCATTTTTTTTACATCTTCATTAATTAATTTTCCAAAGATAATTCTCTTATATAACCAAAGCATATATGCCGCCCCCAAGATCACTCCTAGACTTGCAATCGTTGCTACAAGTATATTCTTTTTAAATGCACCCATTAAAACTAAAAATTCACCAATAAAACCACTTGTTCCAGGTAATCCAAGAGCTCCTAAAGTAAAAACCATAAAAACTATTGCATACTTTGGCATTATAGAAACTAAGCCTCCATATCTATTTATAAGTCTTGTATGAAGTCTATCGTAGACAACTCCAACACATAAAAATAGTGCTGCAGATACCAAACCATGACTTATCATTTGGAAAATACTTCCTTCTATTCCTTGCTGTGTCATTGTGAAAATACCTAGTGTTACAAATCCCATATGAGCTACGGACGAATAAGCTATTAGTTTTTTCATATCTTCCTGCATTAAGGCTACTAGTGATGTATAAATAATCGCTATCAAACTAAGTGTGTAAACTAAAGGAACAAAATACAATGAAGCATCTGGAAACAAACCTAGAGAAAACCTTATAAATCCATATCCAGCCATTTTTAAAAGTATTGCAGCTAGTAAAACTGAACCAGCAGTTGGTGCCTCTACATGAGCATCTGGTAACCATGTATGCACTGGCCACATTGGTGTTTTAACAGCAAAGGAACTAAAAAATGCTAGCCATAATAAATTTTGGTACTTAGCATCGATACCCAATTCATATAACTTAATGACATCAGTTGTACCAGTTATCCAATATATTGATATAATAGCAACCAGCATTAAAACTGAACCTAGCAAAGTATATAAAAAGAATTTAAAAGCTGAATAAACTCTTCTTTCTCCACCCCATATACCAATAATTAAAAACATTGGTATAAGACCGGCTTCAAAAAATAAATAAAATACAACTAGGTCCAACGAGCAAAAGACACCAATCATAAAAGTTTCAAGTATCAAGACTGCTATTAAAAAATCTTTTAATCTATTTTTGATAGTTGCATTCACAGTTATTACACAAATTGGTGTAATGAATGTGGTAAGTAAAATAAATAAAATTGATATCCCGTCAACTCCTACTTTATAATTAACAAATCCTGATATCCATTCTCTTTCTTCAACAAACTGAAAGTCAACTATAGATTTATCAAAAATAATCCATAAATATAGAGACAAGAAAAAATTAGCTAAAGTTATAAAAAGGGCAACATATTTGCTACTTTGATATTGAGAATTGGACGATCTGACAAAAAAAATAAATAAGGCTCCTATTGTTGGAAGTAAAATTAATGATGATAGAATTGGGAAATTCATATTATTTTACTATTAATAAAGTTAATAGAATTGAAAAACCTAGAAGCATTATAAAGGCATACTGATAAATATAACCTGATTGAAACTTTACTGCTTTAAAAGAAAAAAGTTTTACTAAATTTGAAATTCCATCTGGTCCAAATTTATCGATTATTAATCCATCAATTTTTTTCCAAAGAAATATTCCAAAACTTTTTGAAGGTTTAATAAAAATTTGATCATACAATTCATCAAAATACCATTTTTTTTGGAGAAAAATGTAAACTGGCATGTTAATGGAAACTATTTCATTTACAATTTTAGTATTTTTAACAAATAGATAATATGACAATGGAATTGTTAAAACTACTAATGTAGGAGTTAGAAACAAAAACCAGGTTGGAGGATGTTCTTTTCCCAATGGTTCTAGAAATTTTATAGAATCTCCCCAAAAATTGTACATTGTATCGTGACCTATAAATAATTCTTTAAATAAAAATCCTGAAAAAACAGCACCGATTGCTAATAGCACCAAAGGTAACATCATACTTAATGGAGACTCGTGCATTGTATCAATACTAAGATCTTTATTTTTGTAATCTCCATGAAAAGTTTTAAATATTAATCTCCATGAGTATATAGAAGTCATTACAGCAGTTAATACACCTATACCAGCAGCATAAATTCCAAATTTTGTGTCACTTATATAAGCAAATTCAATTATTGCATCTTTAGAATAAAAACCTGATAAGAAAGGAAATCCTGTTAAAGCTAAAGTACCAACAACCATTAATGCATAAGTGTAAGGTAATTTTTTAAATACTCCCCCCATCTTAGTAACATCTTGTTCATCTTTAAATGAATGAATTATTGATCCAGAGCCTAAGAAAAGTAGAGCTTTAAAAAAAGCGTGTGTAAATAAATGAAACATTGCAACATTATATGCACCTACACCTGCTGCAAAAAACATATATCCCAATTGACTACATGTTGAATAAGCGATAATTTTTTTTATATCTGTTTGCACTAATGCAACTGTAGCTGCAAAAAAAGCTGTGGTCATTCCAACTAATGTGATTACAGACAAAGCTAATTCTGAGTACTCATAAATTGGAGAACATCTAACTACTAAAAAAACTCCTGCAGTTACCATTGTAGCTGCATGAATTAATGCGGATACTGGTGTTGGACCTTCCATAGCATCTGGTAACCATGTATGAAGCAAAAATTGTGCTGACTTTCCCATTGCTCCAATAAAAAGTAATAAACAAATTAAATCTATTGTATAAAATTCAAAAGATAGAAAATTTATTTTTTGATCTATAATTTCAGGTATTTTAAGAAAAACTTCATCGTAATTTACTGTGCCAAAAATATAAAATATTAAAAAAATACCTAATGCAAAACCAAAGTCCCCAACTCTATTTACTATAAAAGCCTTAATAGCAGCAGCATTAGCAGTTTCTTTTTTATACCAAAAACCAATTAAAAAGTATGAGCAAAGACCAACTCCTTCCCATCCGAAAAATAATTGCAAAAAATTATCTGATGTTACTAAGGTTAACATAGCGAATGTAAATAATGATAGATAGGACATGAATCTTGGTTTATGTGGATCATGAGACATGTAACCAACAGAATAGATATGAACTAAGGATGAAACTAAAGTAACCACAACTAACATTACTGCAGAAAGAGCATCAACTTTAATTGACCAATTTACATTTAAAGATCCTGAATTTATCCAAGTTGCGATAATTGCATTATGCTCATATCCTGATGAAACAACTTTAAAAAATATTAACAAAGATAGTAATGCCGAAATAGAAACCAAAATACACGTGATTAATTGCGATAATCTATCACCAATGGTTTTACCAAAGAAACCCGATATGATTGAACCTATTAAAGGTAAAAATAATATTAAGTATTCCATTTACCCTTTCAATCTGTCGATTTCTTCAACTCTTATTGTTCCAGAATTTCTGTAGTAAACTACAATAATTGCAAGTCCTATTGCGGCCTCAGCTGCAGCCACTGTTAATATGAATAATGTGAAAACCTGGCCACTCAGATCGTTAATAAAAATAGAAAAAGATACTAAATTTATATTTACAGCTAAAAGTATTAATTCAATACTCATCAATATAACAATAATATTTTTTCTATTTAGAAAAATACCCACAATACCAATTGTGAATATAATAGCAGCGAGAGTTAAGTAATGTCCAAGACCAATACTAAGCATCTATTTTAACTCCTTTATTATTTTCAACATCAACTAATTCAATACCATCTTTTCTATCTCTAGATATTTGTTTGAAATAACTTTGTCTTTTTACTCCAGATCTCTGTCTGAAGGTCAATACAATTGCTCCTATCATGGCTACCAATAAAACCATTCCGGATAATTGAAACAAATGAATATAATCAGTATATATAACGCTTCCTAAAGACTGAGTATTTGTTAAGTCATTATTTATTTCAATCGCAATTGAATCTAACAAATCTGGTTTATATTTCCATCCACCTATAACAATAATTAATTCAAAAAATATAATTATACTTACTAATAGACCAACTGGAATATGGGAACTTCTTCCACTAGAATTAAACCATTCATTTTTTTGTTGAGCCACATTTAACATCATAACCACAAATAAAAATAATACTGCCACTGCTCCTACGTACACAATAAGCATTATCATTCCTAAAAATTCGGCACCAATCATGATGAATAGGCAAGAAATACTAATAAAGTCCAATATTAAAAAAAAAACTGAGTTAACTGTGTTTTTTGAAACAGTTACCATAATTGCAGAGACAATTGCAATCAGTGAAAATATATAAAAGACTATTGCATGAGCAATCATTGATTATCTGTGGGAGCTATCAGCATTAATATTTGCTGCTAAAATATTCTCCCATCTATCTCCATTCTCTAACAACTTTTCTTTGTTATAGTAAAGTTCTTCTCTTGTTTCTGTAGCAAATTCAAAATTTGGACCTTGCACAATCGCGTCCACTGGACAAGATTGTTCGCACAAACCACAATAAATACATTTTAGCATATCAATATCATAACGAGTAGTTTTTCTACTTCCATCTTCTCTCTCACTAGACTCTATTGTTATAGCCTGAGCAGGACAAACAGCTTCACATAGTTTACAAGCAATACATCTCTCCTCGCCATTTGGATATCTTCTTAGCGCATGTTCTCCCCTTGCTCTCGGACTAATTGAACCTTTTTCAAATGGATAATTAATTGTTTTTTTTGGTTTAAATATTTCTTTTATTGCCATGATTAATCCTGTTAAAAAATCAATCATAAAAATTGTTTTGAAAAATCTTATTAAGCTCATTTTAATTCCCCGGTAATAAATCAAAATACATTAAAAAACTTGCAGTTAATACTACATAAATTAATGAAAATGGTAGAAAAATTTTCCATCCAAGTTTCATTAATTGATCATACCTGTATCTAGGTACTATTGCTTTTATCAGAGCAAATAAGATAAATAAAAAGAGTATCTTTAAGATTAACCATATTGGAGCTGGAATAATGTTAAATGGAAATAAATCTATAGGAGATAACCAGCCACCAAGAAATAAAATGGATCCCATTGCACACATAAGTAAAATGTTAGCATACTCACCTAACCAAAACATTGCATACATCATTCCAGAGTATTCTGTCTGGTAACCTGCAACTAACTCTGCTTCAGCTTCGGGCAAATCAAAAGGTGGTCTGTTCGTTTCTGCTAAGGCAGAAATAAAAAATATTATAAACATTGGGAATAGAGGTATTACAAACCATAAATCTTTTTGAGCTAAAACGATGTCACTTAGATTTAATGAACCTACACAAAGTAATACATTTATAATTATTACACCTATGGAAACTTCATAAGAAACCATTTGAGCAGCTGATCTAATTGCTCCTAGAAAAGGATACTTTGAATTAGATGCCCATCCACCCATAATTATTCCATAAACACCTAAAGATGAAACTGCAAAAAGATATAAAATACCGACATTGATATCTGCTAGTACAAATGTTTCACTAAAAGGAATTACCGCCCAAGCAATTAAAGCCAGAGTCATTGTAACTATTGGGGCTAAGATAAATATAAATTTATTTGAGCTTGCTGGAATGATTATTTCTTTAAAGATGTATTTTAATGCATCAGCTAATGTTTGAAATAATCCAAATGGACCAACAACGTTAGGACCTCTTCTTTTTTGAACAAATGCCCATACTCTTCTATCTAACCAAACAATCATTGCAACAGATACTAAAACTGGGATCAATAGAAACAGAATTCTATAAATTTGTTCAAAAAATATAAATAGTTCAGCCATTAATTATCGGTTCCAGTTTTTGGTAAACTCATTCTAATATTTTTACACTCTGACATTGTTTTTGATGCTCTCGCTATTACATTTGAGTGATAATAATCAATCTCTTCAGTAATAATTTTTTCTGATTTAAAATTATATTCAGGCACCTCAAAATCAGCTTCATTTTTATTATTAAGTTTTAAATAATTTATTAATGAATCGATAAGTTGATTTTTATCTTTATATAAATTTTTTCTCTTAATGAATGAGGACAATTCATTTATTATTTGCCAATCCTCTTTCGCTTCACCTGGTGGATATGATGCCTTGTAGGCTTTTTGTAATTTTCCTTCTAAGTTTGTAAAATAACCATCTTGTTCTGTGTAAGTAGCACCAGGCAAAATAACATCAGCAATACTTGCACCTTTATCACCGTGACTACCTATATATATTATAAATTCATTTTTTTTCTCAAAATTTAAATTATCTTGACCAAATAAAATTAAAATTTCAAATTCGTTGTTTTCTAATTTATCCAATATTTTGTAGCTAGAATTTTTTGACAATACATTTAAATCATATGAGCCTACTGCGGATGAATTTTTTGATAATATATTTAATGCATTCCAATCATCGGAAATTTTGTTATTTTCTAATAGATAATTTTTGAATTCTTCAAAAATATAAGGTGCCGACTTAAGTTTAAGAACTGATTGTCCAAAAATTATACTTGGATATTTTGATTTTTTAATTTTTTTTGAAATTTCATGCTTACTATCAATAATACCTTTTATAGTGTCGGTATTATTCGATATAACTTGGTAAGGGTAAGTTAAATCACCTACATCACCAAAAGATATAATTTCGGTCTTATTTTTTAAATAATTTTTTCTTATTCGTGAGTTTAATATTGTTGCTTCAAATCTTGGATTTGTACCTATTAGAATTATTAAATCGCTTTTTTCTATTCCTTCAATTGAACTGTTAAATAGATAATTACTTCTTACCTTTGTATTAATATATAATTTTTCATATCTGGATTCCAAATTTTCAGACTTGATCGTTTTTTCAAAAAAATCTTTTGCTGCATATATAGTTTCCATATTTGTCATATCACCTATAAATCCAGCAATTCTTTCAGACTTTGTTTTTGCAATTCTTTCAGATACAGCTTTAAAAGCTTCGTCCCAACTTGATGGCTTTAATTTGTTATTAATCTTTACATAAGGAGTATCTAGTCTTTGATTTTTTAAGCCGTCACATGCATATCTAGTCTTATCAGATATCCATTCTTCGTTTATTTCCTCGTTAATTCTTGGAAGAACTCTTTTAACTTCCCATCCGTATGTATCTACTCTTATATTTGATCCAACAGCATCCATCACATCAATTGTCTCAGTTTTTTTTAGCTCCCATGGTCTAGCTTCGAAGACATAAGGTTTTGATGTAAGTGCTCCGACAGGACATAAATCAATAACATTAGCTGAGAGTTCAGACTCCATTGCCTTTTCCAAATAAGTGGTGATTTGCATATTCTCACCTCTACCAATTGCTCCAAGTTCAGGAACTCCAGCAACTTCGGTTGCAAATCTAATACATCTTGTACAATGAATGCATCTTGTCATTTGAGTTTTAATTAGTGGACCCATATATTTTTCAGGCACATATCTTTTATTTTCTTTAAATCTTGATTTATCAATTCCGTAATACATCGATTGATCTTGTAAATCGCATTCCCCACCTTGATCACATACTGGACAATCAAGTGGATGGTTTGCTAATAAAAATTCCATTACACCTTTTCTTGCTTTTTTCACTTTTTCAGTATTAGTTTTAAGTACCATCCCCTCTGCAGCAGGCATAGCGCAAGATGCTATTGGCTTAGGAGATTTTTCCATTTCAACTAAACACATTCTACAATTTCCAGCTATGGATAATTTTTCGTGATAACAGAACCTTGGTATCTCTGCTCCAGCTTGTTCGCATGCTTGTAGAACAGTTGTGCCTTCTTCTACCTCTACTTCAATGTCATTTACTTTAAGTTTTAGCATTTTCTTTTTCTAATAAATGTTGGTCAACTAAATACGGTATATCTTTTTGCTTTTTCACAATTGGATCAAACTTGTTTCTTTCAATTATTTCATCTTTAAAATTTCTGATCAATCCTTGGACAGGCCATGAAGATCCTTCTCCAAAAGCACAAATTGTATGACCTTCAATTTGTTTTGTCACATCTAATAACATATCTACTTCATCTCTTGTTGCTTCGCCTTTGGCCATCCTCTCTAACATTCTCCACATCCAACCAGAACCTTCTCTGCATGGTGTGCATTGACCACAACTCTCGTGTTTATAAAATCTTGCTATTCTAGCCATACACTTAATAATGTCTTGATCTTTATTTATAACCACAATACCAGCTGTTCCTAAACCAGTTTTATTCTCGACACATGCATCAAAGTCCATTTTAATTGTTTCACATGTTTCTTTTGGAAGTAATGGCATTGAAGAACCACCAGGTATAACTGCTTTTAGATTATCCCATCCACCTATTACTCCACCTGCATGCTTTTCAATTAATTCTTTTAATGGAATTCCCATTTCTTCTTCTACGTTGCAGGGATTATTTACATTTCCTGAAATACAATATATTTTGGAACCAGTATTTTTTGGTCTACCGAGTGATGAAAACCATTTTCCTCCTCTTTTAAGTATAGTTGGTACCACTGAAATTGTTTCAACATTGTTTATTATTGTCGGGCAACCATAAAGACCTATTAAAGCTGGAAATGGAGGTTTCAATCTTGGTTGACCTTTTTTTCCTTCAATACTCTCAAGCAAAGCAGTTTCCTCGCCACAGATATAAGCCCCAGCACCATAATGAATATATATATCTAATTCCCAATCGGTACCTGCAGAATTTTTTCCTAAGAGACCATCCTTGTAAGCTTCATCAATAGCTGTCTGAAGCTTTTGTCCTTCATTAAAATATTCTCCTCTTATATAAATATAGCACTTGTGTGCATTAACTGCGTAAGAAGCAATTAAGCAGCCTTCTATTAATTTATGAGGTTCAAATCTTAGTATATCTCTATCTTTACATGTTCCAGGTTCAGACTCATCGGCATTAATTACTAAATAATGCGGTCTTGATCCAACTTCTTTTGGAGCAAAAGACCATTTCAATCCTGTAGGGAATCCAGCACCACCTCTTCCTCTAAGTTCTGATGCTTTAATTTCATTAATTATCCATTCTCTTCCTTTGCTGCAAATTTCTTTTGTATCTTTCCAATCTCCCCTTTGTTTAGCAGATGCTAAATCAGCACCAAAATCATTGTATAAATTTTGAAAAATTCTATCTTTATCTTCAAGCATTTTTATTACCTATTAATGTTTTTCTAGTATTTTCTGGTTCAGAACTTAATCTACCTCTATAAGATCCTGGTTGTGGAATCTCATCATTACTTATTTTATCAATTATTTCCTCAAGTTTTGTTGGATCTAAATCCTCATAATAATCCTCATTTAATTGAAGCATTGGCGCATTCACACAAGCACCTAAACATTCTACTTCTAACCAAGAAGTTTTTCCATCCTCTGATAAACGATTTTCTTCCTCAGAAATTTTTCGTTTACAAACATCTACTAAATTATATGCGCCCCTTAACATACATGGAGTTGTAGTACATACTTGAAAGAAATATTTACCAACTGGAGTTAAATTATACATGCTATAAAACGTAGATACTTCATATACTTTTATATATGGCATATCTAAATACTTTGCTATGTATTTCATTGCACTTAAAGGTATCCAATTATCATTTTGTTTTTGTGCTAAGTACAATAAAGCCATAACCGCACTTTGTTGTTTTCCAGAAGGATAATTTTTAATAATACTGTCAGCAGTTTCTTTATTTTTTTTATTAAACTCAAAATTTTCAGGTTGTACTTTTGATATTTTCTTAACAGCCATTATCTATCTACCTCTCCAAAAACAATATCCATTGAACCTAAAACTGCAGGAACATCAGCTAACATATGACCTTTAATTAAGTAATCCATCGCTTGCAAATGAGAAAATCCTGGAGCTCTAATTTTGCATTTGTAAGGTTTGCTTGAACCATCAGAAATTAAGTAAACACCAAATTCTCCTTTAGGAGCCTCTACAGCTGTATATATTTCATCTTTATCAACTCTGTAACCTTCGGTATATAACTTGAAATGATGGATCAACGCTTCCATAGATTGTTTTATTTCTTTTTTTGGTGGTGGACTGATTTTTCCATCATCAGTTTTAATTGGTCCTACAGGTAAATTTGCCAAGCATTGATTTATTATATTTACACTTTCTTTCATTTCCTCAATTCTGCATAGGTATCTGTCGTAACAATCACCATTTTTTCCTACTGGAATTTTGAATTCGAATTGTTCATAACAATCGTAAGGCTGGGATTTTCTTAAATCCCATGGAACGCCAGATCCTCTCAACATAACACCTGAAAAAGAATAATCGAGAGCATCTTGTTTTGATACTACTCCTATATCAACGTTCCTTTGCTTAAATATTCGGTTATCAGTTAAAAGTAATTCTAAATCATTTATTATTTTTGGAAATCTTTCACAAAATTCTCCGATTTCTTTATCTAATCCTTTTGGTAGATCTTGATGTACTCCTCCAGCTCTAAAATAATTAGCATGCAATCTAGAACCAGAAACTTTTTCATAAAAACCCATTAATATTTCTCTCTCTTCAAATCCCCATAAAGTTGGAGTTAATGCGCCAACATCCATTGCTTGTGTTGTAACATTTAAAATATGACTAAGTATTCTTCCAATTTCACAAAACATTACTCTTATGTATTGAGCTCTTATCGGAACTTCTATTTTTAAGATTTTTTCAATTGCTAAAGCAAAAGCGTGCTCTTGGTTCATTGGTGCAACATAATCAAGTCGATCAAAATAAGGAACAGCTTGGGTATAAGTTTTATTTTCAATTAATTTTTCTGTCCCCCTATGCAATAAACCAATATGTGGATCTGCTTTTTCAACGATTTCACCATCTAATTGTAATATTAATCGCAAAACTCCATGAGCTGCTGGATGTTGAGGTCCAAAATTTAGATTTAAAGTTTTAGTTTCTTTTGCCATTATTCTTTAGTCTGTTCTTTTATATATTTGGTTCCTTCCCAAGGACTTTCATAATCAAAGTTTCTATAATTTTGCTCTAATTTTACTGGTTCATAAATAACTTTTTTAGTTTCATGACTATATCTAACTTCATTATGACCTGTTAAAGGAAAATCTTTTCTTAATGGATGTCCTTCAAAACCATAATCTGTAAGTATTCTTCTCAAGTCCGGATGATCTTTAAAATCAATTCCATACATGTCAAATACTTCCCTTTCCATCCAATTTGCTGAAGGAAATATAGAAGTTATTGAACCAACAATTTCTTTTTCTTTTACATCTATCTCTATAATAATTCTTTGATTAAATTCATGACTTAATAATAGATAAACTAATTTAAACCTAATTTCATGTTCAGGAAAATCTACAGCTGTAATGTCTATCAATTGTCTAAATTTAGTTTTTGAATTTGTTTTTAAGAATAAAATAACTTCTGTTAAGTTCGCTTCTTCAATTTTTAGGTAAATTTGATTATGTTTGATTAAAGAACTTTTTATTTTAGTATTTAGTTCTGAATTCAAAATTTTTTCTAAATCCTGGATGTTTTGCATTTTTTATCTTTCCAGTGAACCTTTGTTCCTGATTTTCTTTTGAAGTTGCATTATCCCATATAAAAGTGCCTCAGCAGAAGGAGGACACCCGGGAACATACACATCAACTGGTACAATACGATCACATCCTCTTACTACAGAATAAGAGTAATGATAATATCCACCACCATTTGCGCAACTTCCCATGGAAATTACATATCTTGGTTCTGGCATCTGGTCATAAACTTTCCTTAGTGCTGGAGCCATTTTGTTTGTAAGTGTTCCTGCAACAATCATAACATCTGATTGTCTAGGTGAAGCTCTAGGGGCAGCGCCAAATCTTTCTAAATCATATCTTGGCATTGAAGTTTGCATCATTTCAACCGCACAACATGCTAGACCAAAAGTCATCCAATGTAATGATCCAGTTCTTGCCCAGTTAACTAGATTATCTAGTGATGTTGTTATAAAACCATTATCACTAAAATCTTGTGCTAATTGTTTAAATTCTTCTGGAATATTTTTTTTTCTTTCTTCTAAATTCATTTTATTCCCAATCTAATGCTCCTTTTTTCCATTCATAAATAAAACCTATAGTAAGAATAAATAAGAAGATCATCATTGATGTAAATCCGAATATTCCGATTTTGCCTAGGGATATAGCCCAGGGAAACAGAAAAGCGATTTCTAAATCAAAAATAATAAATAATATTGCAACAAGATAAAATCTGACATCAAATTCCATTCTAGAATCATTAAATGGTTCAAATCCGCACTCGTACGCTGATAATTTTTCTGGATCAGGGTTTTTTGGAGATGCTAAATAATTAACTGCCACAAATGCTACACTTAGGACAAGTGCAACTAATAAAAATACAATTATTGGCAAATAATCTTTTAAAAATTCCGCAAGCATGATGAGTCTATATAGCACCTTTTAGATCAACTAAAAGAGTAGATAGGTCACATTTTAAAGCTCTATTTTATTCATTTATTTGATGGCGGGAGTGAAGGGACTCGAACCCTCGACCTATCGCGTGACAGGCGATCGCTCTAACCAACTGAGCTACACCCCCGTGTTCTGGTGGGCAGTAAAGGACTCGAACCTTTGACCCCCTCGGTGTAAACGAGATGCTCTACCAACTGAGCTAACCGCCCAAAACATGGTACTATTACATCAAGGTTATTATAATGTAAATTGTTTATTACTGAATACTAGCCTGAGATTTGTCGTCTTTTTTAGTTTCAGTTAATTTATCTACTTCGGTCCATTCAGTAGGCTTCAATTCTTTTGTTAAAGCTATTTTAATTACTTCATCAGCAGTTTCTACTGGTACTATTTCAATATCATCTTTGACTTTTTTTGGTACATCAACTAAATCTTTTTCATTCTCTTTAGGTATTAAAACTTTCTTAACTCCAGCTCTATGAGCTGCTAATAATTTTTCTTTTAATCCACCAATTGGCAAAACTTGTCCCGTAATTGTTACCTCTCCAGTCATAGCAATTTCTCTCTTTACTGGAACTTTCGTGATTGAAGATACTATTGATGTAACCATAGCTATACCTGCTGAAGGTCCATCTTTAGGAGTTGCGCCTTCAGGAACATGAATATGAAAATCTTTTTTCTCAAATAGTGGAGGCGTTACTCCAAATTCAAGACATTTTGATCTAACATAAGATTTTGCAGCTTTAACAGATTCTTGCATTACATCACCTAACTTACCAGTTATTTGCATTCTGCCTTTACCTGGCATATTAACTGTTTCAACTTTTAGTATCTCTCCGCCAAACTCTGTCCAAGCTAAACCTATTACTATTCCGACTTTATCTTTAGCTTCTAGTTCACCAAATTTAAATTTCTTAATTCCAAGAAAGTCTGGAATATTTTTTTCATTAACATCTACACTCTTTTCTTCATTATTTACAACTTTTTTAACAACTTTTCTTGTTACTTTAGATATTTCTCTCTCTAAATTTCTAACACCACTTTCTCTTGTATAACTTCTTATAATTTCTTTTATTGTATCATCAGCTAACTTCATTTCACCTTCTTTAACACCGTTGTCTTTGATTTGTTTAGGAAGTAAATATTTGTTAGCAATGTTAATCTTCTCATCTTCTGTATATCCTGGAATTCTTATGACTTCCATTCTATCTAAAAGCGGGGGAAGAATATTTAGTGTATTTGCTGTTGTTACAAACATTACATCTGATAAATCATAATCAACCTCAAGGTAATGATCGTTAAATGTAGTATTCTGCTCAGGATCTAAAGCCTCCAATAAAGCCGATGATGGATCGCCTCTATAATCGTTTCCAACTTTGTCAATCTCATCTAATAAAAATAAAGGATTTTTAGTACCAGCTTTTTTCATCATCTGAATAATTTTTCCAGGAAGTGAACCAATATAAGTTCTTCTATGACCTCTTACTTCTGCTTCATCTCTTACTCCACCCAGAGACATTCTCACAAATTGTCTGTTAGTTGCCTTTGCTATTGATTTACCTAAAGAAGTTTTTCCAACACCTGGAGGACCTACCAAACATAGAATGGGTCCTTTTATTTTATCCATTCTTTTTTGCACAGCTAAAAATTCTATAATTCTTTCTTTAACTTTTTCTAACCCAAAATGATCTTCTTCTAAAATTTTTAAAGCTTTGTTCAAATCTATATCTACTTTATCTTTTTTAAACCAAGGTAAATCTATCATCCAATCTAGGTAGTTTCTTACAACAGTTGCCTCAGCAGACATTGGACTCATATTTTTTAATTTTTTTAATTCGGACATACATTTCTTTTCAACTTCTTTTGGCATCTTTGCCTTCAAAATTGATTTTTTTAAGCTTGTTGTCTCGTCCTTACCATCTTCAATTTCACCCAATTCTTTTTGAATAGCTTTTAATTGCTCATTTAAATAATACTCTCTTTGGGTTTTTTCCATTTGAGTTTTAACTCTTCCTCTAATTCTTTTCTCTACTCCTATAATGCTTGCCTCATTTTCCATGATTTTAATAACACTATTTAATCTTTTCTTAACATCTAGAGTTTCAAAGATTTGTTGTTTTTCTGAGATGCTAGCATTGATATGTGAAATAATGTTGTCAGCAATTTTTGATGGATCTTTTAACTGTTTGATAGTGTTTATAGTCTCTGAAGATATTTTTTTATTAACTGAGGTTAATTTTTCTAATCTTTTTATTGCTGTTAAACTTAATGGTAATAAATCATCTTCTTTTGATAAAATATCTTTTTGATATTCAAAAGAGCATTTGATAAATTTTTCATCATCTTTAAAATCAACTATTTTTACCCTTTTGGTACCTTCAACTAATACTTTTACTGTTCCATCCGGAAGCTTAAGTAACTGCAAAATATTACTTTCACATCCATATGTGAATACATCATTTTTCTTAGGGTCATCAACTTCAGAATTTTTTTGTGTTACAAGGACAATTTTTTTATCGCCTTTCATAACTTCGTTTAATGCAGTAATTGATTTGTCTCTTCCAACAAATAGAGGGATTACCATACTTGGAAAAACAACTATATCTCTTAACGGCAATAATGGTAAAATCACTTTTATATCCATAAATGAAATATGGATATTATATTTTATAATGCAATAGGTAATTATGGTTTATTAACGTACGATTATGCTGCTGAAGTCTTGTCAGTTTTAGTTTTGTTCTTCGAATGAACAATAACAGGTGCTGATACACCTTTCGCCGCACCAGAATCAATTATAACTTCTTCAATGTTATCTTGACTTGGAAGATCAAACATAGTTTTTAGCAATATATTTTCTAGAATCGATCTAAGTCCTCTCGCTCCAGTTTTTTTTGATATAGCCTTGTTAGCAATGTCTTTGACTGATTGATCTTTAAAAGTAAGTTTGACGCCCTCTAATTTAAATAGCTCTTGGTATTGTTTAATTAAAGAATTTTTTGGCTCTAATAAAATTTTAACTAAAGATTTTTCATCAAGATCATCTAACGTTGCAGTTATAGGTAATCTTCCAATAAATTCTGGTATCAATCCATATTTTAATAAGTCTTCGGGCTCAAGATTTTTCATCCACTCACCAACTTTTTTATCCTCAAGACTTTTAACTTCAGCACCAAATCCAATTGATGAACCTTTGTCTCTTTGAGAAATTATTTTATCTAAACCAGCAAAAGCGCCTCCACATATAAATAAAATGTTAGTGGTATCTACTTGTAAAAACTCTTGTTGTGGATGTTTTCTCCCACCTTGAGGAGGTACACTAGCAACCGTTCCTTCCATTATTTTTAATAAAGCTTGTTGAACTCCTTCACCAGAAACATCTCTAGTAATTGATGGGTTTTCTGATTTTCTACTAATTTTATCTACCTCATCAATGTAAACAATTCCTCTTTGTGCTTTTTCAACATTATAATCTGCGGCTTGTAATAATTTTAATATAATATTTTCTACATCTTCACCAACATAACCAGCTTCTGTTAATGTAGTTGCATCTGCCATTGTAAAGGGTACGTCTAAAATTCTTGCTAACGTTTGAGCTAATAGTGTTTTTCCACATCCTGTTGGTCCAACTAATAAAATATTTGATTTTGATAACTCTACATTTTTGCTAGTTTTATTTTCGTAATTTAATCTTTTGTAATGATTATGAACTGCAACTGATAAAACTTTTTTTGCATGGTCTTGTCCGATTACATAGTCGTCAAGAACTGCACAAATTTCTTTTGGTGATGGTAATCCGTCTTGATGTTTTACAAAAGTATCTTTGCTCTCTTCTTTGATGATGTCCATACATAATTCAACACACTCATCACAAATAAACACTGTTGGTCCAGCAATTAATTTTCTGACTTCATGTTGACTCTTTCCGCAGAAAGAACAGTAAAGAATATTTTTATTATTGTTGCTCATAGTTTTTTATAACGAATCAATTTGAATACTTTATTACAAAGATTACTTCTTAATCAAGTATAGGTTGTGAATAAACTATATATTGTTGTTTAGTCTCTTTTTTCTACTACTTTATCTATCAAACCAAAATCTTTTGCGTTATCTGGAGTCATAAAATTGTCTCTCTCCAAAGCTTCTTTGATTTGATCAACTGACTTACCTGTGTGTTTAGAATAAATTTCATTCAATCTTTTTTTCAAAGACATAACTTCATTAGCATGAATTTCTATATCAGTTGCTTGACCTTGAAAACCTGCAGATGGTTGATGAACCATTATTCTTGAATTTGGCAATGATAATCTTTTCCCTTTAGATCCTGCAGCTAATAAAAATGATCCCATACTTGCAGCTTGACCAATACATAATGTGCTGACCTCAGGTTTAATATATTGCATGGTGTCATAAATTCCTAAACCTGCTGTAACTAATCCACCTGGACTATTGATATATAATGATATTTCTTTTTTTGGGTCTTCGGACTCTAAAAATAATAATTGAGCAGTAACCAAAGATGCAACTGCATCATTTATTGGTCCAACTACAAAAACAATTCTCTCTTTTAATAATCTTGAATAAATATCATAAGCTCTTTCACCACGGCTTGATTGCTCAACTACCATTGGGATCAAAGTGCTTAAATGTTCTGGAATTTTTGTTGTCATAAGTGATTCGATTTACTTATACAACTTGTGATTACTTTTTGCTAACTTTTTTTGTTGATTTAGTTTTTTTAGCTACTTTTTTTGGAGCTTTAGATGGTTTAGCTGTTTTCTTTTCTTTTTTATCTTCTGACTTAACTTCTTTTTTCTCTTTTACTTTATCAGATCCTTCAGATAGCTTTGCTAATTTCTCTTGCTCTTTTAGATTTTTTTCATTTTCATCTTTTAATATTTTTTCAGCTTCTTCCTTACTAATTTCTTTCTTTTTTACTTTTGCAATTTTTTTAAGTTCAGCAATTATCTTTTCTTCATATACGGAACCTCTTAAACTCTCTATAGCCCCTGGATTTTTCTCATAATACTCTTTAACCATTTTTTCTTGTCCAGGCATCATTCTGAATTGTTTTTGTATTTCTGCATTTAACTCTTCTTGAGATACTTTAATTTTATTTTTTTCTCCAAATGCATTTAAAATTAAACCAGTTTTAATTCTTTTTTTAGCTTGTTCCTCAAAGTATTTCATATTTTTTTTCTTTTCTTCTTCCTTCATGCCTTGAGCTAATAAATTTACTTCTTGTTCAATGAGATTTGCTGGTAACTGATCGAGTTTTTGTTTTTCAATTTGTTCTAAAATTTGTTTTTTTGAAATCATTTCTAACGAATTTTTAAATTCATCATTGATTTGTTTAGATATTAACTCTTTTAAATTATTTAAGTCTTTTGCTCCTAAATTTTTTGCAAAGTTATCATCAATTTTTGTTTCTTCTGGTTTTTTGACAGCTGTTATCTTGCATTCAAACACTGCAGATTTATTAGCCACTTCTTTTTCTGGAAAGTTTTCTGGTAGCTTAACTTCTACTTTTTTATCTTCTTTATTTTTCACACCTTCTAATTCTTTATCAAATCCTTTAATAAATAAATCTTTTCCAAGTTCTAATTGAGTATTCTTTCCTTCATTTCCTTTAAAATCTTTGCCATCAACTGTTGCTTTATAATCAAAAACAACTAAATCACCCACTTTAGCTGCGTAACTTTCTTCAGCATCTTTAAAGTTTTTTTGTGTTTTAGCTATTTGATCAATTCTTTTATCTGTTTCTTTTGGATCAATTTTAACTACATACTCATCTACTTTAAGATCTTTTAATGATCCAACTTCAACATTTGGTAATTCTGTTACTGAAATTGTATATTCAAGATCCTTTCCTTCACCAAATGACTTTAAATCAATTTTAGGCTGACCAGCTGGTTTAATTTTATTATCTTCTAGAGCTTTAGTAGTAGTATCTTTTAATACTTTATCTATTACTTCTCCATAGACTGCTTTTCCAAATTGTCTTTTTAAAATTTCTGTGGGAACTTTTCCTGGTCTAAATCCTTTTAAAACAACATCTTTTTTTATCTCTTCGTATTTTTCTTCGAGATATCCAGATATAGTTTTTTTATCGATAAAAACTTTTATATCTTTTTCTAAACCTTTTTTATTTTCTATTGTTACTTTCATAAAATATGGTAGGCGAGAAAGGACTCGAACCTTCACAGTTTGCACTATTGGTTCCTAAGACCAACGCGTCTACCAATTCCGCCACTCGCCCAAATTATTGGTGCTTTATATATGATTGTTTATAATTGTCCAATTAGAATAATAGTGTAAAACATTAGCTTAATTGATATGAGCAAAACAAATATTGCAATTGTTATTTATCTCGTTGGTCTTGCATTGGGTGCAATCTTTTTAGATATATGGAGTGCTGAAACCAGTCCAAAAGCTTTATTAGGAATTGGATGGACAACTTTATTTGCAATTGCTTTATTCTTTGCTGAAAAAGAAAAAGAAGAAAAGAAAGATTAATTCTTCTTTATTAATTCACTTATAAATAGTTCACCATCACCATCATCTACAGCTTTTTTATAAAATGATTTTGATAA
>CABYKN010000015.1 GCA_902519695.1 uncultured Pelagibacteraceae bacterium
AAGTTCATTATTTTCATAAAGTGTTACAAATTTTTCTAAATATGTTTCATGTCCTATTAATTTATATTCAGACATTTATATTAGTTTCTCAAGTTTATTTATTATGATTTTTTTTACTTCGTTAATTGTATTTGTGTTTGAATTAATTTTAATATATTTGCTCTTATTGTTTGATATTTTTTCATACCCGTTCTGAACTTTGTTATAAAATTTAAGTTTAAATTTATCATATCTATTTAAGTTAGATCTATTTCTAAGCCTTTTTTGTAAATTTTTTGAATTTACAGTACTTAAAAAAACTATATCAGGATTAAAATTTCCAATTATAAACTTATTTAGCATTTTAATTACCTTTAAATCAATTTTCATTCCATAATGTTGATACGCAATAGTAGAATCTGTAAAACGATCAATTAATATTATTTTTTTTTTATAATTTTTTTTAATAATTTTCTCAAAATTTTCTGATCTTCCAGCATAAAATAGTAATAGATCGGTTTTATTATTTAAATTTAGTTTTTTATTTAAAATCAATTTTCTTACTTTTTCTGAAAAAATTGAACCACCTGGCTCTCTCAATTTTATGAAACTTTTTCTACGCTTTTTTAAATAATTTGCTGCAATTTTAAAATTTGTAGTTTTTCCTGAGGCCTCAATGCCTTCAAATATAATAATTGGATATTTAGACATCACCCCATATCAAAAAATTGATAGAAGTTATCAACCTTGATATTGCATTTTGCTGTTTGATATTTTCTGTAGAAAATAAGTCATGATTAGATATAACTTCATCTTTATATAATACTTTTATTTCTGCTAATTTTTCTCCCTTTTTTATAGGTGCTTGTATAGGACCATCATAAACAATTTTCACTTTCATGTATTTTTTTTTAGCTTTTGGAATAGTCTTATAAATTGTATCTTTAGTATTAACTTTTACTTTTTTCTTATTTCCCTGCCAAACATCTAGTTCATAAAGATATTCGTTATCATTAGTTATTTTTATTGTATCAAAATTTGTAATTCCCCATGTTAACAATTTTTGTGATTGCTTTGATCTTGAATTTTTAGTTTCAAAACCACTTGCAACAGCTATCAATCTTCTTTCTTTTCTTAGAATTGAAGATGCAAGTGAATATTTTTCTGAACCAAGGTAGCCTGTTTTAATTCCATCTACACCCATATTTTTATATAATAATGGATTTCTATTTCCTTGTGTAATTGGATCCCCACCTGTCCTACTCCAAGTAAATTCTTTAATTTTAAAATAGTCATAATATTTAGGGTGTTCCTTAATTAAATAATTAGACATAATTAAAATATCTCGAACGGTTGAATAATTATTATCATCATTAATCCCTGATGAATTTGAAAAATTCGTATTTTCCATTCCAATTTCCTGTGCTTTCTCAGTCATTAGCAAAGCAAACTCATCCTCTGTCCCTGCAATACCCTCTGCTAAAGCTACACAAGCATCATTACCTGAAGCAACAATTATACCTAATAATAAATCTTCAACCGAAACTTCATCTCCAACCATTATAAACATAGATGAATAGCCAGATGAGGATAGTCTCCAAGCATTTTCAGATACAATAAATTTTTCATCTAAAGTGATTTCGCCGCTTTTCAACAAATCAAAAGCAACGATTGAAGTCATTATTTTTGTCATAGAGGCAGGAAATATTCTCTCATCAGGATTTTTTTCATATAAAATTTCACCAGATAAATAGTCTTGCAAAATTGCAGTTCGTGCATTTATGTTAAATTTTGCATAAGAAATATTAGTTATAATTAGAAATGATAGGACAAAACTTAATAGTGCTTTTATTTTCATAATTTTATTAATTCAATATTTTCAAAATTTATATTAGCTATCTCATTATATACATTTTTAATTGATCCTAAATTATAAAAAGGACCCTTATAAACTCTATATAAATTTTTAGACATTTTTTTGATATTTATGTCTTTTAAATTGTATTCATCCTCAAGTCTTTTTTTCAATGTAATTGCAGATTCTTCAAAAAATAAATCTGCAAATTTAATTATAAATTCAAATTTTGTGTTTTTTACCTTTTTAACTTTTGAATTATTATCTTTTTCAATTGATATATTTTGGATTGAAATGCTGTCTACTGGAGCTTTATTAGCTACTTTTTTTTCCTCATCAAATATTTTAGCTTTATTTGCAACAAAAGTATTATTAGAATTTATTGTTTCTACACGTACATAGGGTTGATCAGGGTCTACATCAAGTTCAGTTGCTATTCTTTCGGAAATTACCGAATTATAAAATATTGGATATTTTGAATTCCTTCCTACCTTAGCAATCAAATACTTTTCATTTAACAAATTTGTTATTTTTATATCTGTATCTTTTTTAAGTTTATTATTGAAAATAATTAATGATCTTTGATCTATTTTTTTTGAAACTATTCGTTTTTTGAAAATATCATTATTATATATGAGAGCAAATCCATCATTTGAATAATTTTTGAAATCTTTATTCGTGATTACTTTTTTATTAGTAGTTTCACATGATGTTAAAATTATTGCTAAAAAAATTATTATCTTAAGTTTCATTTTCAAAACTATTTTTTAATGTACATACCGCCAAACTAAATCTTAATGACCTGTTCCACTTTAAGATTAGCTTATAATTGTTAAAAATAATATATGCTGGTTTAAGTTTATTTGCATTTTCTACTATTTCAGCATCAGGAGTAACTATTGCTGCTGTCAAATTGTCATATTTGTCCAAAAAAGACGAATTTTTTATATAATTTTTTAAATATTTTACTTTTCTCTCATGTTTAATTTTTTTTGCTGATGTATTTAAATATTTATCAGGAATATTTTCATTTAGATTAATTCTATAAAAACACGGAGTATTATCATTCCATCCAAGATTACTTAAATAGTTCGCTGCAGATGCAAAAGAATCCTCAATATTTTTTAGATCAATTGATCCATCTTTATTATAGTCAATTGCATGATTTTTAATTGTGGATGGCATAAATTGAAAATTACCAAATGCACCTGCCCAAGATCCAAATAATGTACTCGGATCTATAATTTTTGCATCTACTAATTTTAAAAGGGTGATTAATTCTTTAGTAAAAAATTCACTTCTTCTTTGATCGTAACTTAATGTTGCAAGTGATGAAACAATATCCATTTTACCTAAATATTTTCCAAAGTTAGTTTCAATACCCATTAGTGCTAATAGTAAATTTTTATCTACTTTGTATTCAGAAGATACTTTATTAATAATATTGTTTTCTTTATTTAATATGATTTTTCCTAATTTTACTTTTTTTGATGAGGTTCTTTTAGAAATATAAGTCTTTGTGTCTTCATAAAATTCTGGTTGATATCTATCATATTTAATTACATCAGATAAAAATTTTGATCTGTCTATTAATTTATTGACTGTGGCCTTACTAACACCTTCTTTAATTGCTCTTTTTTTAAATTTAACTTTCCAATCATTGAAATCATCAGCAATTACAGTTGCAGAATTTAATATAATTAATATTGATACGATAAATAATTTAATTTTTTTCATACAAATCTTTTAGGTATATCGATACAGCAATCCATATCAAAATAAAGCTGATTAATTTATGTATATCTAATTCCTCATTGTATAAGTAATAACCCAACAAAAATTGTAAAGTTGGAGTTATATAAAAAACCATGCCTGTTGGACCTAAACCACATAATTCAACACCCCTAACATATAAATATAAAGGAATCACGGTCATAGGACCTGCCAGCATGAATATTAACATTAATTTGACATTCGATATGTCAAAATCATTTAAATCATTTTGTACAATTAAATAAAATGCAAATATTACCGCTGGAAAAATAAATAAACTTTCAACTAATAAACCAATATCTGTGTCTACATCAATTTTTTTTCTTACTAAATTATAAAAACTCCAACTTAAAGCTACAATTAATCCAACCCATGGTATTGATTGGAAACTTGATATAACTAAATACAAAATTGATATAGTTACCATTAAAAGTGAAATTTTAGTTTTGAAACTTAATTCCTCTTTGAAAAAAAAATAACCTAAAAAAACACTTATTATAGGCATTATAAAATATCCAAAACTAGCATCTATAACTTGATCATTCCCTATTGCATAAATCCAAACAGCCCAATTTGTAAAAATTAATAATCCAGATAAAAAAAGCATCATAATTTTTTTTTTATCATTAAAAACCGAGCTAAATTTTTTCCACTTTGATAAAATGATTGTTGTTAAAATTAGCATAACGGTTGTCCATGCACTTCGATGTAGGACAACTTCAATGTGTCCAGCAAAAGCAATATATTTAAAATATATAACTCCAATAAAACCCCACCAGAAAGAACCAAATGCCGTTAAAATTATACCTTTATTAAATTGATTTTTGCTTAACATTATATTGATCAATTAAACTATTTTGTTTATGAAATATAGAATTTTAATTATTACAAATTAGGAGAGATGGCTGAGCGGTTGAAAGCACCGGTCTTGAAAACCGGCAAAGGGGCAACTCTTTCCTGGGTTCGAATCCCAGTCTCTCCGCCACTAATATTTATTTTTAAATTCTATAAGTTTTTCTAAGATGATTTTATCTTCAAAATCTTTTGAATTTTTACCTAAACTTAAGTTGACTAACGTTTCGTCATCAAAATTAATTAACTTATCTAAAGAAACTAATTCATTATGATCGAGATTGTCAATAATTGAATTAACAAATTTAGAAACAAAGATATCCATTTCTTTAGTTCCACGATATTGAGCTCTGTATAAAATTTTATTAATTAAATTTTGTTTATTTGAATCCATTAATTAAATCTTTATATATATAAATCATGAATGATCACGAATATTTATTGTCAAATATTCAGAATATTAAAGGTATAGGGAAAAAAACATGCCAATTATTTAAAAGAAAAAATATAAATACAATTTTTGATTTATTGTGGCATCTGCCTACGAGTAAAATTGAAAATTCAAAAGTAACAAATATTGATGATATACAAATAGGTAAATTACAAACAATTAAATTAACACCCTTAAAATATAATTTTCCTAGAATAAGACGATTACCTAACCGAGTTGTATGTCAAAGTAATGATATACAAATTGATTGTGTTTTTTTTAATTCATATGAAGGATATATAAAAAAAATCTTACCGTTAAATACTGAAATAATAATAAGTGGAAAAATTAATTTTTTTAGAAATAAATATCAAATCACTAATCCGACTCAGGTTAAAGAAAGTAATGAAAATATCTTAAAGACTCAAAATAAATATAGTCTTACAGAAGGTCTTACAATCAATAAATACAATAATATAATTAATGAAGTCTTAAAAGAATTACCAGATTTAGATGAGTGGCTAAATGACGATATAAAGAAAAAATTTAATAATATTAAGTGGAAAGACGCAATCCTAAAAATTCACAGTCTTGATACTAAAGAAATTTTAAAATCTAAGTATTATAAACGGTTAGTTTTTGACGAATTGTTTGCTCATTTTTTATTATCCTCAAAAATAAGAACTAAAGTAAAAAAAATAAAGAAATCACAAAAAATTTTTAAAGATTGTAAGGAAAAATTGATACAAGATTTAAATTTTAAATTAACAAATGATCAAGAAGCAGCAATAAAAATTATAAACGAAGATCTTAAATCAAAAAGTAGAATGTTTAGACTATTACAAGGAGATGTTGGATCTGGTAAAACAATTGTATCAATGATAGCAGCGGTAAATTGTATAAATGCTGGATATCAAACAAGCTTTATGGTGCCTACTGAAATTCTAGCAAAGCAACATTTTTCTTTTGCTAAAAAATATCTACCCAAAAATTTAAAAATTGAAATGTTAACAGGTAAGTCAAAATATGCTGAAAGAAAGAAAATTTTAGAAAATCTTAAATTTGGTAAAATAGACTTTCTGATAGGAACACATGCGTTATTCCAAAAAAAAGTTGAATATAATAAACTGGGTTTAATAATTATTGATGAACAACATAAGTTTGGTGTTCGTCAGCGTAAAGACTTATCAGAAAAAGGTGGAAATAACTGCGATGTTCTAGTCATGTCTGCAACTCCAATACCAAGAACAATGATGATGACGGTTTATGGAGATATGGACTTAACTTTAATTAAAGAAAAACCAAAAAATAGAAAAAAAATAGTCACATACAGTAAGTTAGAAGATAAAATATCTGAAATAATTAGATTTGTTAAAAAAGAAATTTCTAATAAAAATCAGATTTTCTGGGTTTGTCCTTTGATAGAAGAATCGAAAAAAGTTGAACAGCAATCTGTTGTAAATAAATTTAAATATTTAGAAAAATATTTTAAAAATAGAATTGGATTAATTCATGGCTCTCTTGATAAGGATGAAAGGAATAAAATTTTAAATAATTTTTTAGATAGAAAGTTGGACATATTAGTTTCAACAACACTAATTGAAGTTGGAATTGATTTTCCTAATGCTAACATAATTGTTATTGAAAATGCTGATAAGTATGGTTTATCCCAATTACATCAGTTACGAGGTCGTGTCGGACGTGGTAGTAAACAATCTTACTGTATATTGATGTTTAAATCCTCACTAAGTGAAAATGCAAAAAAAAGAATTAATATTCTCAAAAGCTCAGATGACGGTTTTATAATTTCTGAGGAAGATATGAAATTACGTGGATATGGGGATTTGTTAGGATTTAAGCAAAGTGGAATTAAAAATTTTAGATTAGCTGATCCCATATTAAATGAAGATTTATTCTTACTTGCTGAAGCAGAAGTAAAAAAATTAGAGATGAAAGGTGATAATTTCAGTAAATATAATAAATTGTTAAAATTATACGATCGAGCCTCAATAATTAACGAAATTTCTTAAACTTTTTTTGGATCTGAAGTACCGGCTGAAACAATAAATTTAGACGCTTCTTCAAAAGTCATATCTAAATAAATAACTTCATCTTTGGGAAACATTAATAAAAATCCACTTGTAGGATTTGGTGTTGTTGGAACAAATACATTAATAAGATTAGTATTTGTTTTTTTTGATATTTCACCATCGTTTTCTCTGGTTGCAAACCCTACTGCCCAACTACCCTTTCTTGGATACTCAACTAAGACTACACTTTTCTTTGATCCTTTTTTTGGTGCCAATGTTTCAGTCATTTGGCCAATTGCTGAATATATTGTTCTAAGAATTGGTATTCTTTTTAATATATCATTAAATATTTTAAGTATTTTCTTTCCAATAAATGAAAGAGATAAACTCCCAACTATTGTAATAAAAATTATAGCTAACAATATTTCCAAACCTGGTATTGCAAAAGGCAAATAACTATTTGGATTTAATTCGTTTGGTATTAATTTTGACGATATAGATATAAAAAATCTAGTTAAATATAATGTGATACCTATTGGTACAAGAACAACAATTCCTGCTATAAAATAGTTTCTAAGTCTTCCAAGAATTGAAATACCTCTTCTTTTTAATTTTGCCATAAATTAACTGTAACTTGCATACAAAACAAATACGACTGCCAGTACAAATAGTACTATTAAAATTTTGTTATTAAGTATCATATAAATTATTATAAAAAAGGTGTAATATATTAAGTAAAAAAAGTGAATAGAAGAAATTTCATACATTTATTTGGTTGTAGTTGCTTATCTTTTGGCCTATCTGCATGTGGCAGTGCACCGATAACAGATCGAAAACAACTAAAATTAATTCCCGAATCTAACCTCAATGCGAAAGCTGCTCAATTATATGAAAAGGTAAAAGAGAAAGAAACTTTAAGTGATGATACTAAAACATTAAATCAAATAAAAGAAATTGGATCTAAAATTGAATATTCAATATCAGAATACTTTGACCGCAATAATATACCTGACCCAACTATAAATTTTGATTGGGAATATATACTTATTGATAAAAAAAAAGTTAAAAATGCTTGGTGTATGCCTGGAGGTAAAATAGCTGTTTATACAGGTCTATTAGATATAACTAAAAATGAAGATGGATTGGCAGCTGTAATGGGCCATGAAATAGCGCATGCAGTTGCAAAACATTCAGTAGAAAGAGCAAGTAGAGGTGTTTTATTAAATACAGGGACAGCAATTTTAGATATAGCCACTAAAGGTAAAGTATCTCAAATAAATAGAACCACAGGGATGAATGCTGTTGGTTTATTATCACAAATAGGAATTATGAATCCCTTCAATAGAAAACAAGAAAGTGAAGCTGATTATCTTGGTCTGATATTTGCATCACTGTCTGGTTATGACATTAGGGAAACAATAAAAGTTTGGGAAAGAATGAAGGAAGCTAAAAAAGGGAAAGAACCGCCAGAATTTATGTCTACTCACCCATCATCAACAAATAGAATTAATAATATTACAAATTGGATAAACGAAATTATTATTAAATATCCGCCAATTGCATAAGTGGTGAGCCCTGATGGACTCGAACCATCGACCCATTCCTTAAAAGGGAATTGCTCTACCAACTGAGCTAAGGGCCCCCAAGAAGCGTTTTTATATTGATTTTTTTTTATTAATCAATGTTAAAAATTTACAATTTATTGATGTACTTATCGTGAAATTCATCAAAAGTACCTTGTTTTATATTATCTCTAATATTTTTCATTAAATCTTGATAAAAGTTGATGTTATTTAGGGTTAGAATCATTGAAGCCAACATTTCATTAGTGTTAAATAAATGATTTAAATAATTCTTAGAATATTTATTTAAATTGAACTTTGTGACATTTTTGTCCAAAGGAGTATTATCATTTTTATATTTTGAATTTCTAATTTGAATTTGTCCATCCCATGTAAAAGCTAAACCAGTTCTCCCTGATCTCGTTGGCATTACACAGTCAAACATATCAACACCCCTCTTAACTGCTCCGAGTATATCAGATGGAGTACCAACGCCCATTAAATATCTTGGTTTATCTTTAGGCATATGATCTTTTATTCCATCAAGAACATCAAACATTTCATCTTGTGTTTCCCCTACTGCCAATCCTCCTAGAGCATATCCATTAAATTCAATATCGATAAGATTGTTTAAAGATTTGACTCTTAGATCATTAAATAATCCACCTTGTACAATTCCAAATAAACCTTTGTGATCATTTATTCCAAATGCATCTTTTGATCTTTTTGCCCACTCAGATGATAATTCCATTGATTTTTTAATTTTATCATAGTCTTTAGTATTTTTAGGGCATTCATCCATAACCATCACTATGTCTGAGTTCAAACCTTTTTGAATTCTTATACTTTCTTCAGGACTTAAAATAAAAGTTTTACCATCTATATGTGATTGAAAAATTGCACCCTTGTCTTTATCAATTTTATTTAATTTCGACAGAGACATTACTTGAAAACCACCTGAATCAGTTAAAATTGGTAGATCACAATTCATGAATTCATGAAGGCCTCCAATACTTTCAATTCTTTCTACACCAGGTCTTATCATTAGATGGTACGTATTTGATAAGATGATCTCACTACCTGTTTTTTTTATATCATCTAAAAAAACACCTTTAACAGTTGCTTGTGTACCAACTGGCATAAATGCAGGAGTGTTTATATTGCCTCTATGGGTCTCTATAACTCCTACTCTTGCATAATTTTGAGTATGATGAACATTAAAATTGAAAGCTTTTAATGACATTCATTATTTAATTATTGAGATTTAAAACTAATAATTTTATCTGGATTTGAAACTGCTCCGTTATCACCATCACCTTTTGTAATCATATCAACAAACTCCATTCCTTCTATTACTTTTCCAAAAACAGTATATTGTCTATCTAAAAAAGGTGCTGGTTTAAAACATATGAAAAATTGACTATTGGCACTATTAGGATCTGACGATCTAGCCATAGAGACAGTACCTCTATCGTGAGGAAGGTCATTAAATTCTTGATTTAAATCAGGCAAATCAGATCCACCAATACCCGCTCTTCTTAAATCGAAATCTTTTGAAGATGAATTTCCAAATTTTACATCACCTGTTTGTGCCATAAAACCATCAATTACTCTATGAAAAACAACATTATCATATTGCCCTGAATTTGCTAACTCTTGAATTCTTTTAACATGATTTGGGGCAACATCTGGATACATTTCAATTTTTACATCACCATCTTTTAATTTTAAAATCATTATATTCTCCTTTGCTATTAAATTTGTTGATAAAAAAATAAAAAAAATAATTAAAATATTTAAAAATTTATTCATAAACCTCTTTCAATGATTTAATTGTACTTTTGGTCGTAAATTTTTTCAAATCACCATTATGTTGAGCGATTTCTTTAACAAACCTAGATGATATTATTTGATTTTCAACATCTGACATTAAAAAAATTGTCTCAACTTGATTGTTAAGTTTTCTATTCATTCCAGCAAGTTGGAATTCGTACTCAAAATCAGAAACTGCTCTTAAGCCTCTTAAGATTATATTTGATTTATATTTTTTACAAAGGTCTGTTGTCAAAGTATTAAATTTTATAACATCAACCTTATTCTTTTTAAATTTCAGATCTTTATAAAGAGCTCTTTTAACAATTTCTATTCTTTCATCTAATGAAAATAGGAAATTTTTCTGATTTCCATCTGAAATACCTACAATTACTTTATCTACTATCTTAAGTGATTTTTTAATGACATCTATATGGCCAAAAGTAATTGGATCAAAAGTTCCAGGATAGATAGCTATATTTTTCATTAGATGAGATTATCATCTAATTTAATAGCAGAAACTACTTTTTCATCACCAGTCAGTTTAATTATTCTAACACCTTGCGTATTACGACCAGCTATTCTTATTTCTTTAACAGCTGTTCTAATTACCCTACCTTTATTAGTTGAAATTAATATTTGATCTCCTTCAAAAACAGGAAAAGATGAAGAAACATTTCCGTTTCTTTGCGAATTTACGATACCAATAATTCCCTTTCCTCCTCTATTTGTAACTCTATAATCATAATGAGATGTTCTCTTACCGTAACCATTTTCTGTGATTGATAATATGAATTTTTCTTTAGCTTTAATTTCTGATTTTTGGTCTTTATTTTTTGCTTTCTTATTTGTGTCGTGATCAATAATAGACAGAGATACAATAGTATCATTTTCTGCTAAATTGATACCTCTTATACCTTTTGATGATCTGCCTTTGAAAACTCTAAGTTTTTTAGACTCAAACCTTATACATTTTCCTAATTTAGTACTTAAAATTATATCCTGATCGTCTCTACAAATTTTAACACCAATAATTTTATCATTACCGTCAAGTTTCATTGCAATTTTACCTGAAGCATTAATTGAGGTAAAATCTTCTAAATTATTCTTTCTAATTTTTCCTTCACTTGTTGCAAAAATGATATGCATGTCTTTTGTATCAACATCACTATCTGGAAATGGCATAATTGAACTGATTGATTGATGATTTTTTAGAGGAAGAATATTAAATAAAGACTTACCTTTTGATGCAGCTGATCCTTCCGGAATTTTCCAAGCTTTAACTTTGTATGCTAATCCTTCAGTAGAGAAGAATAAAACAGATGTGTGAGTATTTACTGATAATGTTTGTACTACAGAATCTTCGTCTCTTGTCTTAATACCTGTTTTACCCTTTCCACCTCTTTTCTGTTGTTTAACATTACTTAAGGCACCTCTTTTAATGTATCCTTGTAAAGTAATTGTAATTATTACAGACTCTTTTTGAATAGTTTCTTCAATATTATAGTTTAAAACTGCATCTATAATCTGTGTTCTTCTCGGAGATGAAAATTTCTCTTTAATTTGAGATAACTCATTACTAATTACTTTTAATAGTTCACTTTTAGAATTTATTATTTTTTTATACTTTGTAATTAATTCAGATAATTTTTTAATTTCTTCTTCAATTTCATTAATTCCAAGGGCGGTTAATTTTTGTAATCTAAGTTCTAGTATTGATGTGACTTGAGTTTCAGATAAGTTATATGATCCTTTATAATTTTTACTATCAACTAATTTAATTAATTTTGCAGATTTTGTTATTTTCCATTTAGTTTTTATTAGAGTATTTTTTGCTTCTTCTGGATTCTTTGAAGATCTAATAATTTTTATGACTTTATCAATATTTTCTACACTAACAGATAAGCCAAGTAATACATGGACACGGTCTTCTGCTTTTTTTAAATCATATTTTGTTTTTTTAATGACTACATCTTCTCTAAATTTTAAAAAGTTCTCTAAAAAATCTTTTAATGAACATGTTTTAGGTTTGTTATCAACAATGGCTAATGAATTAAAACCAAATGAGGTTTCAATAGATGTATATTTGTAAAGTTGTCTTTTTATTGTCTCGGGCTCAACGCTTTTTCTTAGATCTATAGCAACTCTTATACCTTCTCTGTTAGATTCATCTCTTATGTCACTTATACCCTCAATCTTTTTATCTCTAACTAATTCTGCAATTTTTTCATTTAAGTTGGATTTGTTTACTTGATAGGGTATTGAAGTAATTACTAATCTATCTTTACCATTTTTAAGATTTTCTACATTTATTTCACCCCTAATTTTAAAAGAGCCTCTGCCTGTTTTGTATCCTTCTCGAATAATATCTTTACCGATAATAACTCCACCAGTTGGAAAATCAGGGCCGGGTATATGCTTCATTAACTCTTTAACTTTAATATCTTTATTTTTAATAAGAGCTAAAGTTCCATCAATTATTTCACCAAGATTATGTGGTGGTATACTAGTTGCCATACCAACAGCGATACCTCCAGCTCCATTTACCAAAAGATTAGGATATTGAGCTGGCAGCACTGTAGGTTCTTGCTCGGTTTCGTCGTAGTTACTTTTAAATGAGACAGTATTTTTTTCTATATCATCAATCAAAAATTGAGATATTTTTGCTAGTTTTGTTTCTGTATACCTCATTGCTGCAGGTGGATCACCATCGATTGAACCAAAATTGCCCTGACCATCAATTAAAGGAACACTCATTGAAAAATCTTGGACCATTCTAACCAATGCATCATATACAGCTTGATCACCATGCGGATGATATTTACCAATTACGTCTCCAACAATTCTTGCAGATTTTCTAAATTGTTTTGTCCAATCAAAACCACCTTTGTGCATTGCATATAAAATTCTTCTGTGAACGGGTTTGAGTCCATCTCTTATGTCGGGTAGTGCCCTACTAATTATTACGCTCATTGCGTAAGATAAATATGATGAGCTCATTTCATCATACATTGAGATTGGTTTGATATTTAAATCTTTAGTTACTTCGTTTTTTTGCATTTATTTAGAAAGGAATATCATCATCTAGCTCGTTTTGAGCCATAGAACTATCATCAAAACTTTGTTTGTTATCTTGTGATGGAATTGAATTTTGATTTCCTCCACCTAACATTGTTAATGATGAATTGTATCCTTGAATTAAAATTTCAGTAGAATATTTATCCTGACCTGATTGTTCATCTTTCCATTTTCTAGTAGTCAGTTGTCCTTCAACGTATACTTGTGCTCCTTTTTTTAAATATTGTTGAACTACATTTACTAGTCCTTCATTGAAAACAACTACTCTATGCCATTCAGTTTTTTCCTTTTTTTCACCGGTATTTTTATCTTTCCAGGATTGACTAGTAGCTAGGCTCAATCTAGCTACACTTTTACCGTTAACCATTTGTTTAACTTCTGGATCTGCGCCTAATCGACCGATTAAAAGTACTTTATTTAAGCTTCCTGCCATAATATTTATATATTTGAAATGTTATTTATAACATTAATAGGCTTGAATATTAATTTTATTAATCTAAAGCAACTAAAATTATGCTTAAAAAGATACTTATTAAGGGCGCAAAAGAGCACAATTTAAAGAATATTTCACTAGAGATTCCTAAAGACAAATTTGTTGTAATAACAGGTCTATCTGGATCGGGAAAATCATCATTAGCATTTGATACTGTCTATGCAGAAGGACAAAGACGATATGTTGAAAGTTTATCTGCATATGCAAGACAGTTTTTAGACAAAATGAAAAAACCAAATGTGGATTTAATCGAAGGTTTGAGTCCAGCAATTTCAATAGAACAAAAAAATACTTCTAAAAATCCAAGATCAACAGTTGCAACCGTTACTGAGATATATGACTACATGAGGGTACTTTATGCAAGAGCAGGAATTCCCTATTCTCCATTTACAGGTAAACCAATTACTTCTCAAACTATTACTCAAATTGTTGATAAGATTAAAGAATTACCAAAAAAATCAACCATATATTTATACGCTCCAGTCGTAAGAGGACGTAAGGGTGAATATAAAAAAGATATATTAGGATATAAAAAAAGAGGATTTAGAAAAATTAAAGTTGATGACCAATTGTATGATATTGAAAGTGTTCCAGAGTTAAATAAAAAACTTAAACACGATATTTCAATTTTAGTTGATAGAATTGTAATAAATTCCTCATTAGGAAACAGATTAGCTGAAAGTGTTGAAACAGCTGTTAATTTAGCAAATGGATTACTTTTCGTTGAATATGAAAATGAAACACTTCCAAAAAAATACAGAAAAATTGAAAAATTAATTTTCTCAACCAAATTTGCTTGTCCTGAAAGTGGTTTTACTATTGAAGAAATTGAACCAAGACTCTTTTCATTTAACAGTCCTTATGGAGCCTGTAAAGAATGTGAGGGTATTGGAATGAAATTAAATGTTGATCCAAATTTAGTTGTTCCAAATGAAAAAAAATCTATAGCAGATGGTGCTATTGAACCTTGGGCAAAATCTACATCAATGTATTACGCCCAAACATTAGCATCTTTATCTAAACATTATGGTTTTTCATTAGATGATAAATGGTCAAAACTACCAAAAAAAATTAAGGATGTAATTTTGTATGGATCTGATGATGAAGAAATTAAATTTACTTATGACGATGGTTATGAAAAATATTCGCACAAAAAAACCTTTGAAGGTGTAGTCAATAATCTAGAGAGAAGATATTTAGAAACAGATAGCGATTGGAAAAGAGAAGAAATTGCTCAATATCAATCTGATACAAAATGTGAAAGATGCAATGGTTATCGATTAAAAGATGAAGCTCTGTGTGTTAAAATAAATGAATTAAACATTAGCCAAGTTACAGAAAAATCAATTTTTGATGCTAAGGAATGGTTTAGATCTTTAGAAGTTAAATTAGATAAAAGACAAATTAAAATTGCACAACATATATTAAAAGAAATTAATGAACGTTTAGATTTTCTTTTAAATGTTGGTCTTGATTATTTAACTTTATCTAGAGAGTCTGGAACATTATCTGGTGGTGAAGCACAAAGGATTAGACTAGCTTCACAAATAGGATCAGGTTTAACTGGAGTTCTATACGTTTTAGATGAACCATCAATTGGTTTACATCAAAAAGATAATGTTAAGCTTATAGATGCATTAAAAAGATTAAGAGACTTAGGTAATACTGTTATTGTTGTTGAACACGATACAGAAACAATGGAGAATGCAGATCATATAATAGATTTAGGACCTGAAGCTGGAAATAAAGGTGGAGAAATTGTTGCCGAAGGTACCTATGAGCAAATTTTAAAAAATGATAAAAGTATTACTGGAAGATATTTATCAAATAAGAGTTTCATACCTATACCAAAAAATAGAAGACTTGCAAAAAATGGTAGATTTTTAGAAATCAATGGTGCATCAGGAAATAATTTAAATAACGTAAATTTAAAAATACCTTTAGGTAGTTTCACTTGTGTTACTGGTGTGTCTGGAAGTGGTAAATCTACTTTGATACTTCAAACCTTATACAATGCATTAAATCTTACTTTGAATAATAATAAGTCTAGAAAAATTCCTCAGCCATTCAGAGGATTTAAAGGAATAGAATTAATTGATAAAGTTATAGATATAGATCAATCACCTATTGGTAGAACTCCTAGATCAAATCCTGCTACATATACTGGAGCTTTTGGTCCTATCAGAGACTGGTTTACCAATTTACCTGAAGCAAAAAGTAGAGGTTATAAACCTGGAAGATTTTCTTTTAATGTAAAGGGTGGAAGATGTGAAGCATGTGAAGGAGATGGTGTAATTACTTACGAAATGCACTTTCTTCCTGATGTTTATATAACTTGCGATGAATGCAAAGGCACTAGATACAACAGAGAAACACTAGAGATTAAATTCAAAGATAAGAGTATTGCAGATGTTTTAAATATGACAGTTGACGAAGGATGTGAGTATTTTGAAAATATTTCAAATATCAAAACTAAACTTTTAACATTAAAAAAAGTTGGTCTTGGCTATATAAAAATTGGTCAACAAGCAACAACTCTATCAGGTGGAGAAGCCCAACGAATTAAGCTTGCTAAAGAATTATCTAAAAGATCTACAGGAAGAACAATGTATATATTAGATGAACCAACTACTGGATTACATCAACATGATATAAAAAAACTTTTGGAAATATTGCACACCTTTGTTGCAACGGGTAATTCAGTTGTAGTTATAGAACATAATTTAGATGTTATTAAAACTGCTGATTATATTGTAGATATGGGTCCCGAGGGTGGTGTTAAAGGTGGAAATATTATTGCTGAAGGCAAACCCGAGGAAGTTGCAAAAGTGAAAGATAGCTATACAGGTAAATTTTTAAAGCCTTTATTAGATACAAAATTTAAAAAAACCGCTTAATATTTATAGAAAAATAATATAAAATCATCTTATAGATGACATCGATATTACAATCATTATCAAAGACTGTTCATTTATCATTAGCTATTGCAATATTACTTTTCGTTGGTCTTTACATAGGTAATGGTGGATTTGATTTTGATGTTTTATTTTGGAGCTGGTTATTAAGATACGTACATGTAACTGTAAGTATTATGTGGATTGGTTTACTTTGGTATTTCAATTTTGTTCAAATTCCTAACATGGCGAAAATTCCAGACGAACAAAAACCAGCAATTGGAAAAGTTATAGCTCCTGCAGCATTATTTTGGTTTAGATGGGCAGCATTATTTACAATCATATCAGGATTATTATTAGCCTATTTTAATGGATACGTTCATCAAGCGATGACATTAGGAATTGGATCAGGTGGCGGAAAAAATACCGCAATAGGAATTGGAATGTGGTTAGGATTAATAATGGCATTCAATGTTTGGTTTGTTATATGGCCAAATCAAAAAAGAGCTCTAGGTATGGTTGAGTGCGAACCAGAAGTTAAAGCTAAATCAGCAAAGACTGCAATGCTGTTTTCTAGAACAAATACACTTTTATCATTACCAATGTTGTTAACAATGGTAGCGGCACAAAATCTTTATTAATTATTCTTTTTCTTCCTTAACAATCGTTCTTTGGCTAACTTTTAAAGAGACTAGTACTGGGTTTGCAATATAAATTGATGAGTAAGTTCCAAAAATTACTCCTAATATCATTGCTAATGAAAATCCTTTTAATATTTCTCCACCAAAAATAAATATAGATAAAAGTGCCAACAATGTAGTAACTGAAGTTATTATTGTTCGTGATAAAGTTTCATTTATTGAGATATTTGTTAGTTCAAATATTTTAACATCTGCATATTTACGCAAATTTTCTCTAACTCTATCAAATATTACAACTGTATCATTCATTGAATATCCAACTATTGTTAAAACAGCTGCAACGATAGAAAGATTGATTTCTAATGAGAATACAGAAAATACTCCCAATGTAATTATAACGTCATGAAATAAAGCTAAAATAGCTCCAAGACTAAATTGCCACTCAAATCTGATCCATATATATAAAAGCATAGCTGCCAAAGATAAAGCTATCGCTATTACACCTGATCTCAAAAGTTCTGCACTAACTTTTGGCCCAACATTTTCTACTCTTCTAAAATCAACAGTACCTATCGTATTTGATAGCTTAGTTTTTATCTCTTCTATAAATTGTGGGTCATTTGAATTTTGTTTTTCAAATTTAACTACAAAATCTGTTTCATTACCAAAATTTTTCACTGAAACATCACCAAGATTCATTTGATTAAAACTATCTCTTATTTTTGTAATATTAGCAGAAGATTTGTCAGTCCTTAGCTCTATTAAAGTACCCCCTTTAAAATCAACACCAAAATTCAATCCTTTAAAAACTAAGAAAACTAAGGAAGCAATAATTAATATACCTGAGAGTATATTAAAACTTTTATAAAACTTATTAAAATAGATTGTTTTCATTATATAAGTTTTTCCTTATGTTTATTTTTGATGACATAGTAAGCAGTAATTAAACGAGCAATGAAATATACTGAAAATAGTGTTGTAAGTATTCCAACTCCAAGCGTTATAGAAAATCCTTTTATTGGACCTGATCCCATGAAAAAAAGGATTACTGCAGCAATTAAAGTTGTAATGTTGGCATCTAAAATTGTTGTTCGTGATTTTGTATAACCAGAATCAAAAGCTACAATTGAATTATTTTCATTTTTTAATTCTTCTTTAATTCTCTCAAAAATTAAAACATTTGCATCAACAGCCATACCTACTGTTAAAATGATACCTGCAATTCCAGGGAGTGTAAGAGTTGCTTCAAATAATGTTAGAATACCGACTAATAAAAATAAATTAGAAATTAAGGCTAAGTTAGCAATTAAGCCAAAAAATCTATATTTATAAAACATAAAGGCAACGACTAATATAAATCCAATTATCAATGACATAATTCCTGCATTAATTGAGTCTTTTCCAAGGTCGGGACCTACAGTTCTTTCTTCAATAATATTAAGTGGAGCCGGCAAAGCACCTGATCTTAATAGTAAAGCTAAATCTGTAGCTGATTGAAAGGTGAAATTACCAGATATCTGTCCATTTCCTCCAATAATTGGTTCTCTGACTTCAGGAGCGCTAATAATTTTTCCATCCAAAACAATTGCCAACCTTTTTCCAACACCATTTGAAGTCGCCTTACCAAACTTTTTTGCTCCTACTCTATCCAAACTAAATGAAACAACTGTCTCATTAGTTTGATTATTCATAGTTGGCTTGGCATCCATAAGATTATCACCACTTAAAACAATTCGTTTACTAACAATGACTTCACTAGAGCCATCCTCAAAAGAAAGTTTTTCTGTTCCAAATGATTCTTCAGAACTACTAGATATAAATTGGAATGTTAAGTTTGCAGTTTTACCTAATAAAGATTTAATTCTACCAGGATCATCTAGTCCTGGTAACTCAACAAGAATTCGATCATTACCTCTTTTTAAAATATTTGGCTCGTTAGTTCCTACTTCATCAACTCTTCTTCTTACAATTTCAATTGCTTGATCTAATGATGAATTTTTTAACAATACCAATCCATAGTCAGAAAATTCTAATTTGAATGATGTATCCATGTTTTCAATGTTAAATTGATGAGATTTGTATTGTTGAAAATATGGATTTATCTCACTTTTATCATCATCTAACAGAGATTTAACTTCCTCAATTTTAGTATTTTCAACATCAAATATAATTGATTTATCCTCAATTACAAAATTTCTAACCTTAATATCTTTATCTTTGAAAAATTTTTTAAACTCTAAGACTTTACTTTGCAATCTTTGAGTAATGACTGGTTCGTTATCAATTTCTAATAATAAATAAGAACCACCTTGTAGATCTAATCCTAATTTTATATTTTTTGAGAAAAATTCATCATCAACTTTTGTAAAGTTAGAAATAGTAAAATATGAAATAATAAGTGTAAAAATTAAAACACTAAAAACTCTTAATTTAGAAAAATATAACACTTTAAGAAGTTATTATTTTTTTGGTTCAGCTTTAGTAACTAGTCCTTGTATTCCTGTAGCTCGAACAATTTCGACTTTAACATTATCAGCTATCATAACTTCTACTTTTTCATTATCGATAACTCGTTCTACAGTACCAACGATACCACCAGAAGTAATAACTTTATCTCCACGCTTTAAAGCTTCAACCATAGCCTTATGTTCTTTCACTTTCTTTTGCTGGGGTCTAATTAAGAAAAAGTAAAATATTACGAATATTAAAATTAGGGGTATAAATTGTCCAATTCCTGCGTCCATGTTAAGTCCTTAAAAAGTTAAGAATTATTTATACTATATATTTTTAGAAGACAACTCTTAATTGATACCTATTTTCTCCATATTGTTCATATATGGTCTTAGTTTTTCTGGAATAGTTATTGAACCATCCTCAGTTTGATAATTTTCTAATATCGCAATTAAAGTTCTACCAACGGCAAGTCCGCTCCCATTTAAAGTACCAACAAATTCATTTTCGTTATTATTATTTTTATATCTAGCTTTCATTCTTTTAGCCTGAAATGTTCCACATGAAGAACAGCTTGATATTTCTCTATATTTATTTTCAGATGGAAGCCAAACCTCAATGTCATAAGTTTTTTCTGCACTAAAACCTATATCACCAGTGCTTAAAATAATTTTTCTGTAAGGTAATTGTAAATCATCTAAAATTTTAGTTGCACAATTTGTCATTCTCTCTAGTTCTTCAATGCATTTATTATTTTCAACAATACTGACTAATTCAACTTTATAAAATTGATGTTGTCTAATCATGCCCTTTGTGTCTTTACCATAACTTCCTGCTTCTTTTCTAAAACAAGGTGTTGATGCAACTAATCTCATTGGCAATGATTTTATGTTCAATATCTGATTTTTAACCATATTAGTTAAGATCACTTCTGCAGTAGGAATTAAAAACTTTCTATCATTTTTATCATCAAACTTAATTTCGAATTGATCATTTTCAAATTTGGGCAATTGGCCAGTCCCAAACATAGTGTTGTCTGTAGCCATTAAAGGTGGAGAAATTTCAGTGTAGCCATTATTATTAACATGTGTATCAATCATAAAATTTGAAATTGCTCTTTCTAATGATGCTAATTTGTCTTTAACAAAAACAAATCTTGATCCAGTTGTTTTTGTTGCTAAATCAAAATCTAACATATTCAGTTTTTCACCAATTTCATAATGAGATTTTGGTTTAAAACTCATCTCTTTAATTTCACCAGATTTTACAACCTCTTTATTGCTATTTTCATCCTTACCTACGGGGACATCATTCAATGGTAAATTAGGAATATTACTTAATATCTGATCAAGTTGGTCTTTAACATTTTTTTGATTTTTACTTAAATCATCTATTTTATTTGAAATTTCTTTTGATTTTTCAAAAAGGGTTTCATCTTTAGATTTAGAAATAGATTTTTTTTCCATTTCTAATTTTTCTTTTTCTTGAATTAATTTTCTATTTTCTTCATCAAGATTTAATATTTGATCAAAGTCTACATCAACGTTTCGATTTTTAATTGTATTTTTAAAATTATCGAAATCTTTTCTAATATCCTTAATATTATGCATTTCTCTCTTGAGCTTTCTTTTCGATAATATTTACAGAAAAAATTGATAATTCATATAAAATTAACAGAGGTATTGCTAAACCTATTTGCGTAATTGGATCTGGCGGAGTTAATATTGCAGCAGCAGCAAATATTATTACAACGAAATATTTTCTTCTTTCTCTTAAATAAGTTGAATTTACAACTCCGATTCTTGCAAGTAAACTTAGTACAACTGGTAGCTGAAAACTTAATCCAAATGCAAAAATTAATTTCATTACAAGAGATAAATATTCGTTTACTTTGGCTTCTAATTGAATTGGTAAGCTAGTTCCAAGTCCTGCACTTTCAAATGATAAAAAGAATTTAAATGCTAGTGGCATAATTAGATAATAAACAAGCATACCTCCTAGTAAAAAAAGTATTGGTGTAATTACTAAGTAAGGCATAATTGCTTTCTTTTCGTGAGTGTATAATCCTGGCGCAATAAATTTCCAAATTTGAATAAGGATATATGGACTGGTCACAAAGAAAGCAGCAAAAAAAGAAACTTTAAGATATGTTAAAAATGTTTCTTGAAGAGCGGTAAAGATTAATCTTCTATCAACATTATCATCCTTTACTGCATTGGCATAAGGTTCAACTAAAAATCCATATATGTATTCAGAAAAATAGTAACAAACCACAAATAATACTGCTAAGAAGATAAATGAATTTATTAGTCTTTGTCTTAATTCAGTAAGATGACTTATAAAACCATTTTCTTTTTTTTAGCTGTCATCTTTAGGTTTGTCCTCTTTCATAATTTCAGTATTTTTTTTTAATTCTTCTTTAATTGAAACATCCGTTATTTCTGTAACTTGATTTTGAACATCTGAAAAATATCTTTTGGCTGAACCTATCCATGATCCAACTTTTTTTAACATTACAGGAAAGTCTTTTGGTCCTACAACTATTATTGCAATAGAAACTATTATTAATATTTCAAACCAGCCGATCTGTGGCATTGATTACTCTTTTTTGTCTGAGTCTTGATTTTCAGATATATTTTTTGGTTGGCTATCTTCTGTAGCATCTGTAGCCATACCTTTTTTAAAACTTTTAATTCCTTTAGCAACATCACCCATTAAACTAGAGATTTTACCTCTACCAAAAAGTAATACTACTAAAATTACTACAATTGCAATTTGCCAAAATCCTATGCTCATAATTACTTATAACCTTATAATTTTAGTTTTAAAACTATTTTTTTATTTATCGTTATCGGTATTAAGAGTGCTATTAAGCATCTCATCTATATCAGAGTATATATTTTCCTTTTTATCCTCTTGTTTTTCTTTATAGAATTTGCCTGTTCCAAATATAGATGCATCTACACTAGATGTATCAATAAGACCTGCGGTTCCTAATTCATCAACGGTTGGAAGATCTGACAATTTTTGGAGATTGAAATGACTTAAAAAGTCATCTGTTGTTCCATATTGAATAGGTTTACCAGGGGCATCTTTTCGACCTTGAGGTCTAACCCAGTTCAATTCCATCAATATCTCAAGTGTATTATTTCCAAACGCAACTCCACGAATTTCTTCTATTTCAGCTCTGGTGACTGGTTGATGATAAACAATAATTGCAAGTGTTTCTATCGCAGCCTTTGATAATTTTTTTTCAACAGTTTTTTGTTGAGACA
>CABYKN010000016.1 GCA_902519695.1 uncultured Pelagibacteraceae bacterium
TAAATGGAACTTAAAAAAATTTAACAGTATATTTAAATCAAAATCCAGAAAAAATTGCGCTCCTATTGCTCCTGCACATGGCTTATATCTTGAGAAAATTATTTATTAGATTTCTTTTTTTTCTTTTTTATTCTCCATCTTGATCCTTCTCTAACTATATAACCACAACAATTTTTGGAGCCACACTTACAGGGAAAATCCTTATAGTTTTCATCAAAACTAAACCCATAATCATAAGTTAGTTCCTCATTTTTATTTATATCTTTAATAGAACTAATCCATAATTTTAAACCTTTGCCTTCAACTTCGCAGTTTGGATCACAAGAGTGATTAATAAGTCTTGCAGTATTGTAAGCAAAATCACCGTCTAAATCATACCTATTATTTAAGTTAAAAAGATAAATTGCTTTATCGTTATCAAATTTTGGATTATTTTCGGTTTGTTTTTTTGTAATTATTTTACCTATGTAGTAAATAATCTTAGTTCCTTTTTTTATATTTTTAGATGCAAACAGTCCCCAGTTATCAATATTTGATGATTTTTGTTTATATAGTTTCATGATTATATATTTTCCGACTCGATTAATGCATTTACATGATAATTAGCGCTTTCAGCAAGTGCTTTCAGGTCGTATCCACCTTCTAATAAAGATACCACTTTTCCGTTAGTAAATTTATTAGTGGCTTTTAGTGTTCTTCTTGTTATTTCATAAAAATCTTTGGATGAAAGTTCAAATTGAGCTAATGGATCGTTTTTGTGAGCATCAAAGCCAGCAGAAAAGACTAGGAAATCAGGCTTATATTCAATTAACCGATCTAAAACTCTATCATAAGCATTAAAATACTCTTCAGAATTTGTGCCTGCAGGAAGAGGTATATTAAGAGAATTATTATACTTTCCCTTATCTTTTTCTGAGCCACCACCTGGATAAAATGGATATTGATGTGTTGATATGTAAAGTGAATTTTTGTTGTCATACATTACATCATAATTTCCATTTCCCCAATGAACATCAAAATCTACACATGCAATTCTTTTATACTTATATTTTATTTTTAAATAATTAACTGCAACACCTGCATTAGAAATGCAGCAAAAGCCCATTGATTTATTTTTTTCAGCATGGTGTCCTGGTGGTCGTACAACACAAAAAGCATTTTTATACTTTTTATTTTCAATTCCATCTATTGCGCTTATAGCTGATCCTGCGGCTTGAAATACTGCATCCTTACTTCCAGGAGATACAACTGTATCACCATCTAAAAAGTTTAAGCCGCTTTTAGGAAATGAATTATTTAAATTAATAATATAATCTTCAGAATGTGTCATATTAAGAATATCATTAGGAACAACATCTGGCTTACCCCAAAGCAGTTCTTTATTTTTTTTTAAAGTATCAATTATTGAAACCACTCTTTTCGGTTGTTCTGGATGACCATCGCCTGTTATATGTTTTTCTGAGGATTCAGATGTTATAATTGCAGTTTTCAATTGAAATAATTGTGTAAGATATTCTTATAAATCTTAGTTAATTTTTTTAAATCTGAGATCGATGTTCTCTCGTTAACCATATGAATAGTATTATTTCTTAACCCTAGCTCAAGACGTGGTATCGAACCTAAAAATCTGCTGTCACTTGTGCCACCTCTACAATTTAATTTTGCATTGTTCCCTGTAACTTTTTTTACAACTTTTTTTACCATATAAATTTCTTTATTTGGTACCGTATAAAATGCTTCTCCACTTACTTTATAATCTATTTTTGTTTTGCAATTTTCTTTTTTTGCAATTGCAATAATAATTTTACTAAGTTTTTTTTTCAAAGATGTTGATTTATAAGTTGAATTAAACCTAACATTAAATTTAGCGCTTGCAGATTGTGGGACTACATTTTCTGATATATTATCCACATTCATTTTTGTAAATTCTAAATTTGATGGTGGCATATACTTCGTTCCTTTGTCTAGCGGAACACTTTTCAATTTAGATATTATTTTAGCAAGAGCAGTACATGGATTTATATATGTCCCATAAAATGCAGAGTGTCCACTTTTTCCATACACTGTTACTGTTGCATTCATAGAACCTCTTCTTCCAATCCTGATTTCATCTCCAACTGATTTATTTGATGACGGTTCGCCTACTATTGAAAAATCAATTTTTTCTTTTTTTTTCTTTAAATATTTCATAACAGCTGGACAACCATGACCTGTAGTTTCTTCATCAGCCGTAATTATTATTGATATAGATCCTTTAAATTTTTTATTTTTAATAAAATTACTTACAGCACTTATCCAACATGCTACACTACCCTTCATGTCCTGGGATCCTCTTCCATATAAATATCCTTCTTTTACTACTGCTTTAAATGGCGGGAACTCCCAATTGTTTAGGTTAGCAACAACATCTGTGTGACCCAGATAATTAATGTTAGGTTTTGATTTACCAAATTTTGCATATAAGTTTAATGCTGGTTTAGCACCCGTACCTTTTGATTTTATTATCTGACATTTAAAACCTATTAATGAGAGTTTCCTTGAAAGGAAATTCATAATGCCTTTATCTTCTGTTTTAATTGTTTGAAATTTTATTAGCTCTCGAGCTAACGTCAGTTCATTATAAGTTTTCATTAATCTATTCTCTTAAAAGATCATTAATTGAAGTCTTTGATCTTGTTTTTTCGTCTACTTGTTTGATTATTACTGCGCAATATAATGATGGAGCGCTTGAATTATTTTTATCTGGTAGAGAACCTGGAACAACAACAGAATATGGTGGAATTTTACCGTAGCTTATTTCGCCTGTTTTCCTATTAACAATTTTTGTTGATTGTCCAATATACATCCCCATACTTAAAACAGAACCTTCGCCAACTATCACTCCCTCTACAACCTCAGACATTGCTCCTAAAAAAACATTGTCCTCTATGATTGTTGGTAATGCTTGTGCAGGCTCTAAAACGCCTCCAACTCCGCTACCTGCAGAGATATGACAATTTTTTCCTATTTGAGAACAGCTCCCAGCTCTTGCAAAAGTATCTATCATTGTTCCCTCATCAATGTATGCCCCTATATTCACATAGCATGGCATTAAAACAGCATTTTTGCCTACAAAAGATCCTTTTCTCACTGGAGAATTAGGAACCATTCTGAAACCAGCTTTTTCATGGTCCTCTTTAGACCAACCTGCCGTTTTACCTTTTAAAAGATGCGCTTTGTCATACCAACTACTATAAGGACCATTTAAATTTTCCATAGGGTACATTCTAAAACTTAACATAATTGCTTTTTTTATATGTTGATGTGTTACCCACTCACCATTAATTTTTTCTGCTACTCTGACTTTACCACTATCTAAGTCATCAATAATTTGATTAACAGTGTTTTTTAAACTCTCATCCGAGTTAGGACTTACTTGGTCTCTATTTTCCCAAGCATCATTAATTATATTTTCTATGCTCATAAAGTTAAGAACTTTTTAATAACCTTATTTCTTTTAAAAATAAAGAGAGATTTTCAATTTTATAGTCGATGTAATCTTTATCAGACTCTTTTTTACCCCAGTATTCATTATTGATAAGCCAAGCTGTTATTGTCCCCCGCTCTTTACCTATTGATAAGTTTTTAGCTATATCCTCGATATAAAGAGTTTCTTTTGGATTAATCTTAAATTTATCAACCATAAGATCAAAAGCTTTAGCTTCAGGCTTAGGGTGATATTTTGCGTCTACTATATCAAATATATCTTTAAATTGGTCTTCAATACCAAGAGTTTTGACTATATTTTTTACGTGCGCTCTACTTCCGTTTGTGAATACGAATTTATTTAAATTTATGTTCTCAAGCTCATTTCTTAAAACAATATCTTTTTCCATAAATGAAAGATCAATATCATGAACATACTCCAAGAATTCTTCCGGGGGTATATCATGATGTATCATTAATCCATTTAAACTTGTGTTGTATTTGTGAAAATAATTTCTTTGCAATTCTTTAGCTTTTACAAGATCTAAGTTGAGTTTATTTGAGATATATTTTGTCATCCTCTTACTAACTTGGCCAAAAACTGCCTCTAAATCATTATATAAAACGCCATCACAGTCGAATAAAATATTTTTTATATTTTTTAAATTATTCATTTTCTTATCAATGTTCCCGCACCTTTGTCAGAAAATAATTCAAATAGTATTGAATGTGGTTTTCTTCCATCAACAATAACTACACCTCTAACACCATTAGATATTGCATCTAAACAAGTGTTTATTTTTGGTATCATTCCTCCAGAAATAATATTATTTTTTAACATTTCATCGGCTTTATTGAGATTAATTTCAGATATAAGTTTTTGATTTTGATCAAGAACTCCTTCAACATCTGTCATCAAAAGAAGTCGTCTAGCATTGATCTCTTTTGCAATTGAACCTGCAACAACATCTGCATTTATATTGTAAGTTCTGCCATCATCACCCATTCCTAAAGGGACAACAATTGGAATTTGTTTATTGTTAATAAAATTTAATATTTTCTCTTTATTAATTTTTTTTGGTTTCCCGACATATCCCAATTCTTCAATTTCAGGGATAATATTAATTACATTATTTTCTTTAGGTGATATTGAACAAACATTAGTGTTTTTAGATTTTAATTCATTTAAAATCTCTAAATTAAGATCTAGTAAAGCCTCTTCTATATATCTTATTGTTTTATCGTCTGAAACCCTAAGTCCTTTGATAAATCTTGTATCAATATTATTTTCATCTAATTTTTTTTTAATATTTTTACCTCCACCATGTACTACTATTGCTGATAAACCGATTTTGTTTATCACTGAAATATCTTCTATGAACTGATTAAATAGTCTTTTATCTAATAAAACAGATCCACCACATTTAATTACTATAACCTCAGACTGATATTTATTTATATATTTTTCAACTTCATTAATATTAGGACCATCTTTTGGAATAATCTTATCTAATTCCATCAATTAAACTGTTTTAACTGAAGTTCTTTTCATAATTACATACTGTTGTGCCATTGTAAGCACGTTGTTAATTGTCCAATATATAACTAACCCTGATGGAAAAGGTGCAAGTATAACTGTTAAGAATACAGGAAAAAACATGAAAATCTTTTGCTGAATCGGATCTGGTGGTGTTGGATTAAGTTTTTGTTGCATCCACATTGTTACACCCATTGCTACTGGCCAAGCGCCAATAATTAAAAATGACGGAACATCATATGGTAATAAACCAAATAAATTAAATAAACTTGTTGGATCTCTTTCACTTAGATCGTGTATCCAACCAAAAAAGGGCTGATGTCTCATTTCAATTGTAACAAATAACATTTTATAAATTGCAAAAAAGAATGGTATTTGAATTAAAATAGGCAAACATCCGCTTACAGGATTCACTTTCTCTCTTTTGTAAAGAGCCATCATTTCTTGCTGTAACTTCATTTTATCTTCCTTATGTAGTTCTTTAAGCCTTACCATTTCAGGTTGAAGAACTTTCATTTTTGCCATTGATCTAAAGGAGTAGTTAGCGAGAGGAAAAAATAATATTCTTATACAAGCGGTAATTAGTATAATTGCAATTCCATAGTTACCAGTTAATTTAAAAAAATAATCGGAGATTAAGAAGATTGGCTTTGTAAGGAAGTACAAAAAGCCCCAATCAATTGCTAAATCAAATTTATTAATATTTAGTTTTTCTGCATAACCATCAACGACATCTACTTCTTTTGCTGCAATAATCACTTTAACTTGATTAGTTTTACTTTCATTAGCTCTGACTTCTGTTGCAGTAGTTTCTATGAAGTTAGCTTTAAATTTATTTTTATAATCAAAATCTGATCTAAAACTTTTGTTACTTTCTGGGATTAAACTTGTTATCCAATATTTATCTGTAATACCCATCCATCCTTTGTTTGCATTTACAGAGTATTTTTTGTCTTTAATGTCATCGTAATCTTCTTCAACAAGATTATCATCAAAAACACCTAATAAACCTTCATGTAATATATAAAAATCAGTTACATCAGGAGCTAGATTTCTAATAATCTGCCCATAGGGATAAAAGTTATAAGTATTTTGACTATTATTCGTAATTTTTTGGTTAACAGTAAATAGAAATTTATCATCTATACTTATTTCTTTTTCAAAAGTTATATTCTGCTCATTATTCCATACCAATTTAATTGGACTGTTTGGTGTTAGTAATTTGTTTCCGATAACTTCCCACTTTGTATTTGAGTTAGGAACTTCAATATCTTTATTATTTATAGCCCAACCTGTTTCTATGTAATAACCATTTTCAGACTCTTTAGGATTAAGCAAAACTACATTTTCATCAGAGTTTAGAGTTTCAGTATATTTCTTAAAAATTAGGTCATCGATTAATGATCCCTCTAAAGAAATAGAACCTATAATATTTTCATTTTCAAAAAGTATCCTTTCAACTTTGTTAATTGCTTCTGATCTAGAAATTTTATTATTCTCAATATTTTGCTCTATTTTTGGTGCTTCGTTTAGTTGAAGATTATTCTTATTTTGATCAATATTAGTTACCTGCTTTGGATCAGGACTTGGTGGAGCAAAAAATAATCCATAGAGTATTATTACTGCCGCACTTAATGAAATTGCTGCTATTACGTTTCTTGTATCCATTATTTAAAGTTCTTTTTTCTTACCGGATCATACCCATGTCCTCCTCCTAAAAATTTTATGGGATGACACGATAAAATTCTTTTAATACCTTTGTAACAACCTTTCACAACACCGTATTCATTTAGACTATCAATAAAATACTCTGAACAGGTTGGAAGATATCTACAATTATTACCTAGAACTGGTGAAATAAAAAATTTATAAAATTCAATTAAATATATAAGTCCTTTTTTTATCATAACTATCTAATTTTTTTTAACTCACTATAAAGTTTTATTTTAATAAAATTGTACTCATCTTCTAAAACAGATCTTCTAGCAATTAATAAATAACTATAGTTAAGATTAATTTTAATTTTTTTTAAAGCCTCATTCATCATATTTCTTAATCTTCTTTTAATTTTATTTCTTATAACAGCTGTACCAATCTTTTTTTTTGTAATAAAACTTATATTAAAATATTTATTACTTTTACTTTCTAATTTCCTGTAAAAAATTGTTGAATATTTATTTGAAATTTTTTTACCATTTAAAATAAATTTAAAATCCTCATTTTTAGATAAACTTTTTAATTTAACCTGCATTAAACAGTGAGTTTTTTTCTACCCTTACTTCTTCTTCTTCTAATTAGTTTTCTTCCACCTTTAGTCTTCATTTTAGATCTAAAACCATGCCTTCTTTTTCTTACTTTTTTACTAGGTTGATATGTACGTTTCATATTAAGGCTTCTTTTTTGTTAAATTTCGGTAGTTATACAATTTAATGTATATAAGTACAGCGATTTTTAATAAATTAAAGAAAAATGGAAAATCAAAATAAATTAAAAATTATTCTTGGTATTATATATCTTTCCATAGTTACTGGCTTTTTGTTGCTTTTTTTTAACCATTTTTCATTTGCTGACTTTTCAAGTTTTGAACTTATAAAAAATAATAGAGACAAACTATATAACATCAAAAATTCTAATCTTTTAATTGCTAGCATACTATTTTTTATTGGAGTAATTATTTGGGTTATGCTCTTAGGATTTGGTGCGCCGGTTTTTTTAGTTGGAGGATTTATATTTGGAAAATGGATAGGAACAATACTTGTAGTATTTGGTTTATCTATTGGCGCAACACTCTTATATATTTGTGCAAATTACTTTTTTAAAGATTTAATTAAAAAAAAATTTTCATCAAGGTTTTCTAATCTTACTGAAAAATTTAAAAAAAATGAATTTACTTTTTTTCTAATATATAGATTTGTTGGTGGCATACCTTTTTTTATTTCAAACATTTTGCCAACATTATTCAATGTTAAGATTAGAAATTTCTTTTTTGGATCTGTTATTGGAATGACACCTCAGTTATTTGTCGGAGCTTCACTCGGCTCAGGACTAAATTCAGTAATAGAAAATAATCAAGAAATTCCAAGTATGTTTGATATAATTTTAACTCCAGATATTTATATGCCAGTAATTGGTATGATAATCCTGGTTTTAATTGGATTTATAATCAGAAAAAAATTCTACAAATAGCTGGTGCCCTCACCCAGAATTGAACTGGAAACTCATCCTTACCATGGATGTGTTATACCATTTAACTATGAGGGCGCTTTTTAATTATAATTAGTGTATAAAATTGTTTTTTTCAAATAATTGCCTTAATTTTTTACAAAAATCGGGTATATCTAAATTAGGTAAATGATATGGGAATTCACTACGATTACAAATCGACTAGAGGAGCTAAGGCTATGGAGAAGCAGGCCAAAAGAGAAAAAAAGCTTGCTGAAAAAAGAGCAAAGAAAATAGCCAAACAAGGTGATCCCAAAAATCCAGAGGATAAAACAATACCAATCGATCAAGTAATCACCTTGGATCACCTTACCAATCCAGACAAAAAGTAATCAAGATGGACAGGAAGAAGGATAAAAAAGCTAAACTCGAGGAAGCTTTGCGCAAAAACTTAAGAAAAAGAAAAATTTTTCAAAAAAAAAATAAAAAAAATAAATAAATGTCAGTTCAATCAGATAAGTGGATAATCAAAATGGCAAAAGAACAAGCAATGATTTCACCATTTGAAGATAAACAAATAAGGGAAGGAAAAATTTCATTTGGTGTTTCTTCATACGGGTATGATGCAAGAGTATCTAATGAGTTTAAAATATTTACTAACGTTAACTCTGAAATTGTAGATCCAAAAAATTTTAAACCAACAAATTTTGTAACGAAAGAATCTGATGAATGTATTATTCCACCAAATTCTTTTGTTTTAGCAAGAACAGTTGAATATTTCAAAATTCCTAGCGATGTCTTAGTTATTTGTTTGGGTAAGTCCACTTATGCTAGATGTGGAATAATTGTTAATGTAACACCTTTGGAACCAGGATGGGAAGGTCATGTGACCCTTGAATTTTCTAACACAACTCCATTACCAGCCAAAATATATGCAAATGAAGGTGTGGCTCAATTTATATTTTTAAAAGGGAATGAGAAACCTGATGTTTCATATGCCGATAGAAAAGGAAAATATATGGGCCAAAAAGGGGTAACGCTTCCCAAAATTTAAAATGGATAAATTTAAAATTAGTGGTCCCTCTAAAATCAGAGGAGAGGTCTCAATTTCTGGAAGTAAAAATGCTGCTCTTCCAATACTTGCTGCAACTTTACTCTTTGATAAAAATGTAACAATTAAAAATCTTCCACGTGTTAAAGATATAGATACAATGCTTAATCTGCTAAAATCACTAGGAAGAAAAATTAGCTTTAAAAATAATAAAAAAACTGCAACAATCTCAAAAGGAAAAAAAAATAATTATTTTGCACCTTATTCTTTAGTTAAAACAATGAGAGCAGGAATTTTAGTTCTTGGCCCTTTATTGGCAAAAAATAAAAAAGCAAAAGTAAGTAGTCCAGGTGGTTGTAGTATAGGAGTTAGACCAATAGATATACATTTAAAAGCAATATCAAAGTTAGGTGTTAAAATACAAATTGAAAAAGGATATGTTCATGCAAAAGCCCAAGAGGGATTAGTTGGTTCAGAAATAAGATTTTCAAAAATATCTGTTGGAGCTACCGAAAATTCAATTCTTGCTGCTTGTCTCGCAAAAGGAACGACAACAATAAAGAATTGTGCAATTGAGCCTGAGATCAAGGATCTGACTAATTTTTTGAAAACAGCGGGAGCCAAGATTAAATGGATCGGTAAAAGAACTTTAAAAATAGAGGGTGTTAAAACATTAAAAAGTATAACTTACTCAATCATGAATGACAGAATTGAAGCAGGTACTTTTTGTGTTGCCGCATGTTTAAATCGTGGAAACTTAAAAATTAAAAATCTCGAGCCAAAAGTCATCAACACAGAGATAAATTTACTTAAGAAAATTGGTGCAAAGATAAAAACTACAAAAAATACAATTCAAATTAAGGGACCAAAAAAAATTAGAAGTTTGGATTTTTTAAAAACTGGAGAATATCCAAATTTTCCCACCGATTTGCAAGCTCAAATCATGGTATTATTAACTAGAGCAAACGGGAAAAGTACAATTGAAGAAAATATATTTGAAAACAGATTTATGCATGTTCCAGAATTAAAAAGATTAGGTGCAAAAATAAATATTAAAGGCAACAAGGCAATTATTGAAGGAACTAATAATCTAGAGGGAGCTGAGTTAATGTCTAGTGATTTAAGGGCATCAGTAGCTTTAGTTTTAGCAGCTTTTATTTCAAGAGGAACATCTATTATAAATAGAGTATATCATTTAGATAGAGGTTATGAAAAAATTGAAAATAAATTAAAAAAGATTGGGGTAAAAATTAAAAGAATATCTTAGTGAACAATTTTTTAAAGAAAGTAATCGCTCAATCTCCAGATGACCTACAAATTATATCTGCAATATGCGCAGAGTCTAAAGTCAAAATTTCAGATATAAAGTATCTGCCTTCTACGAAAATTTTTTTACTTTCTGTTTTAAGAAAGGATAAAGAAACAGATAATGATAAACCTATTAATAGTGTTGTAAAATTTGAATTTATCGAAAGTTCTAAATCTAAAAATATTGACCAGCACAATCCAGATTTAACTTTAGAGTTATTCGCAATTGATATTTTTAAAAAAAAAGAAAATTTTGAAATAGTTCTGTTATTTTCAAAAAATAGAATTATAACACTGTCCACAGAAGTTATTGATGTAACGTTAGAAGACCAAAAAATTGAAAATGATAAAAGTAATTAATTGTAAGAAAAAAAATTATAAAAGAGAAATAGTATCTTTTTTGGATAAAAGGAGATCTGGAAAAGCAGTAGACACTTCGATAGTTCCAAAAATTTTAAAAGATATCAAATTTAATGGAAGAAAAGCACTTTTAAAGTATGAGAAAAAATTTAGTAAAAATACAGAGATAGTCCCTTCAAAATATAAAGTAAACAAAGCAATTAATACATTAGAACCTAAGATTAAACAAAGTATCGATTTAGCTTATAATAGAATTTTTAAGTTTCATTCACTACAAAAACCAAAAAATATTAAGTATGTAGATAATTTAAAAAATAAAATTGAGTATAAGCATGTGCCACTACAGTCTGTAGGTATTTATGTACCAGCTAATTTACCATCCACATTATTAATGAATGCAGTGCCTGCAAAAATTTCAGGTGTAAAAAGAATTGTCTTAGCCAATCCAAAACTTGATGGAAAACTAAATCCTGCTGTTCTTTATGCAGCTAAAAAAGTTGGAATTAAGGAAATTTACTCAATGGGTGGTGCCCAAGCTATAGCAAGTTTAGCGTATATTCAAAAAGTGAATAAAATTGTTGGGCCTGGAAATATTTTTGTTGCAAGAAGCAAACGTGAAGTCTTTGGTGATGTTGGGACAGAAGGAATGGTCGCTGGGCCTAGTGAAATTTGTGTTTTAGCAGATGGTAAAACTGATCTAAATCAAGTAATAACATCTATGATTGGACAAGCAGAACATGATGTAAATTCACAGTGTATTTTAATTACGAAAGATAAAAAATTAGCAAATAAATTTAATATGGAAATAAAAGAAAGGATCAAAAAAGTTCAAAGGAAAAGAGTTGTTTTAAAAAGTTTAAAAAATAATGGATTAATTGTGTTAGCCCAAAGTGATAAGCAAATAGTAGAAGCAATTAATGAAGTTGCTCCAGAGCATTTAGAAATTAATGTGTCTAATTATAAAAAGTATTTAAATCAAATTCATAATGCAGGAAGTATTATGATTGGAAAGTATTCTCCAATGGCTGTCTCAGATTATAATGTTGGTTCAAACCATGTATTACCAACTTTAGGATCTGCAAAATTTTCATCTGGACTAAATCTTAGTGAGTTTTATAAAAAAATTAGCCACATAACTCTTACAAAAAAAGGTATTGAGAAATTAGGAGAATCCGCTACACATCTCGCTGAGTATGAAGAACTAGATAATCATGCTCAAAGTATTAAATCTAGAATGAGGAGATAATAATTTGAGTAAACAGGATACGTTGGAGTTTGAAGGTGTGGTAACAGATCTTCTTCCTAATGCTATGTTTAGAGTTAAACTAGACAATGGTCATAACGTTACAGCTCACACGGCAGGAAAACTTAGAAAAAATCGTATTCGTGTTTTACAAGGTGATAGAGTCAAATTGGAAGTATCTCCATACGATTTATCAAAAGGTCGTATAATTTTTAGATCTTAATATGGCTTCGTAGCTCAGTTGGTAGAGCAGAGCCCTGAAAAGGCTTGTGTCGCTGGTTCGAGTCCCGCCGAAGCCACCATCCCCATGTGGTATTAATATCCATCATTATGCTTGCATTCAAAATTAAAATCTAATACCTATCCATCAGCTATTTATAGCTAATTATATAATAACAAAGAAAGAGTAACTAAAGTATGAGTACATTAAAAGGCAAAGTAAAGTGGTTCAACGGTAAGAAGGGCTACGGTTTTATTGAGAGAGAAGACGGAGAAAAAGATTGTTTCGTTCATGCGAGTGCAGTTAGAGAAGCTGGACTGAGATTTTTGAATGAAAACGATGCTATAGAATTCGAAATTCAAGATGGCGAAAAAGGTCCAAGCGCTGTAAATTTGAAAAAATTAGGTTAATAAAATTTAATTCATCGAAAATATTTGTATAGGAATAGAATATGTAAAAAACATAGCTATTCCTGTGCAAAACTTTTTCTTACTTGCATTTAAAAAAAAAAATGCTAATTAAAAAGCAATGAATAAATTCGTTATTATAAACATAAAAACTCACAGACATCATTTTCATGCTGGCTGCAAGCTAGCTATTTAATTATTTATAAATTTAATTTTATCCACATTTAGTATAAAACAGCAGAAGGAGCACGGGTAGCTCAGTTGGTTAGAGCAGCGGTTTGTGGAACCGAAGGTCGACAGTTCGAATCTGTCCCCGTGTACCAAAAAATGAATAAAGAAAAAAAATTATCTGCAAATACCCCTTCGGGTTTCGTTGATAGATACGGTAAAGAATTAGCATTAAAAGAAAAATTAATTGCTAAAATTGAAGAAAATTTTTTAAAGTTTGGATTTTCTAAGCTGGAAACCCCAAGTTTTGAAATATCAGAAAATATAGGAAAATTTTTACCAGATGAAGATAGACCAAGCTCTGGAGTATTTGGTTTTCAAGAAGAAAATGATAGTTGGATATCATTACGTTATGATTTAACTGCGCCATTAGCAAGATACGTATCTCAAAATTATTTAAATATCTCAAATCCTTTTAAAAGATATCAGATTGGTAATGTATGGCGAAATGAGAAACCTGGTCCTGGTAGATTTAGAGAGTTTACACAAGCCGATTGTGATATTGTTGGATCTAATAATCCTTTTGCAGATGCTGAAATGTGTAATCTTTTAGCTGACACATTATATTTCTGTGGCTTAGAAAAAAATCAATATCAAATCAAGTTAAGTAATAGGAAATTAATTCAAGGACTTATTGAAAATTTAAAAATTTCAGAAAACAAACAACTCACTGTTTTAAGAGCTATCGATAAACTTGATAGAGTTGGAACTGAAGGCGTAAAACAATTACTTACAATAGGACGTAAAGATAAATCTGGAGATGAAACCATTGGAGCAAACCTTTCTGACAATCAAGCAGAGGAAATACTAAGCTTTATTAATATGAAGTCATTAGATAAAATTAAGTCTATTATACCTAACAAATTAGTCAAAGATGGTGTTGATGAATTAAATAAAGTGTTAGAGGGATTAAATTATTCACCTAATTTCAATCAAATAATCTTTTCTCCTGAAGTTATAAGAGGACTCGAATATTATGACGGTCCAATATTTGAGGCAAATTTAACATTTAAAATTAAAAACCAAAAAAACCAAGAGGTTGAGTTTGGATCGGTTGGTGGAGGTGGAAGATATGACTCTTTAGTTTCGCGATTTAAAAAAGTAGACTTATCTGCAACAGGTGTTTCCATAGGCCTTGATCGTTTGTTATACGCATTAGTTCAGTTAAATAAAATTGAGGTAAAAAATAATTCACCAATAATAATATGTGTTTTAGATCAAAAATATCTCTCTGATTATTATGAATTGTTATCACAACTTAGAAATCAAAATATAAGATCTGAAATTTATTTAGGAGATTCAGGCCTGAAATCTCAATTAAAATATGCAGATAAAAGGAGTTCGCCAGCTGTAATTCTTTGTGGGGAAGATGAATTTAAAGATAATAAAATTACTATAAAAAAATTAAACTCAAACATAGACGAAAAATCAAAAAATTTATCTAGAGAAGAATGGAAAAAATCTGAAAATACTCAAATTACATTTGATAGGGAGAACCTGATTGATGAAATCAAAAAACTTATCTGAAAATATTTTAAAAATAATTAAGTCAAATGGATATAAATATATTGATGTTGATACAGTAATTGACACGAATCTGATACTGGAAAGATCAGGAGAAAATTTCAAAAGATTTATATTTTCCTTTAATGATCAATTGGGAAATGAACTTTGTTTAAGACCTGATTTAACAATTGCATCTTGTGTTAGATATTTAAATCAAAATAAGATAACTAGTGAAAAAATTTTCTATAGTGGTCAAGCATTTAGAAAAGGTTTAAATAAAAAAGATTCAGTTATTAGAAATCAAATTGGTTTTGAAATATTTGGATCTTTTACTGAAAAAAAAGATGATAAAAAAATAATAGAAACCTCACTAAAAGCAATATCAAAAATTAAATATAAAAGTGGAAATTTAGTAATAGGTAATATAGAAATTTTTAGACTTTTGTTGGATAAATTGGATTGCCCGGCAAGATGGAAATTAAGGTTACAACGTCATTTTTGGAGAGAAAAATATTTTAATGATTTATTAAAAAGATTGGAGACCAACTCGGACATTGATCCAACAATTATTGAAATAGATAAAAAAAAATATTCTAGAATGATTAATGGAAATCAAAAAAAAGATGTAGCTGGAAGATCAATAGAGGAAATATTATTAAGATTTGATTCTAAGATTAAAGATCCAAGAAGAACAAAAAAAGGCAGTAAAGTCGTAAAAATTTTAAAAGAGTATTTAAAAATTGAATGTCCTATTAATCAAGCATCTAAAAAGTTAAATTCTTTTTTTAAAAATTATAAAATTAATCTTAGAGTTCAGGATGATTATTTTCCAATAACTAAAAATAAAATTAACAAATTAAACGTCAGATTCTGTTCTTCTTTCGGAAGACATCTTGAATATTATACTGGTTTGGTTTTTAAGATTGATATTAAATCAAAGTCTGAGAAGTTAAATATTAGAGGTGGTAGATACGACTCTTTAATTAAAGATCTTGGTTTTAAAAAAAATATTCCAGCTGTTGGGGCTGCTATCAACTTAGAGAAACTATGATAATTTGGTTGGCCTCATATCCGAAAAGTGGAAATACGTGGTTAAGATCTTTAATTGCTAATTATTATTTCTCTAAAACTGGCAAGTTTGATTTTAGCCTTCTAGAAAGAATAGATTCTTTTCCAAGTAGCAGATATTTCAGAAGATATATTGATAAATTTAGTGAGCCTCATGAAACATCAAAATATTGGATAAAAGAGCAAGAAAAAATAAATAAGATTAAAGGTTTTAAATTTTATAAAACACATAATGCTTTATGCAAAATTGATGGAAATCAATTTACAAACATAAAAAATACGTCAGGAGCAATTTATATTATCAGAGATCCAAGAAATGTAATTACTTCATTATCTAATCACTTTCAAATATCAATTGAGGAAGCATTTCATTTTATGACAGAAGAAAAAAAAGGAATTTATGCAAAAGAAAATGGAAGATTTGTTAGTTTCCAAGCCTTATTTTCATGGAAATTAAACTTGAAGTCTTGGATAGAGAATAAAACATATCCGGTTCTAACTATTAGATATGAGGACCTATTAAGTGAATCATTTAGTACATTTAAACTTGTTGTTGATTTTATTAATAAAATAACAAATTCAAATCACAAATTCGATAAGGAAAAAGCAAAAAATTGTATAAAAAATTGCGACTTTTCAAATTTAAAAAAATTAGAAAAAGAAAAAGGTTTTTCAGAAGCAATTACAAAAAAGGCTCTAATGAAAAAATAAATTTTTTTAATTTAGGAAAAGATAATGATTATAAAAAGTTACTTGATAAAGAATTAATAAACAAAATGAATAATTTATTTCAAGACGAACTAGTAAAATATAAATATGAGTAATAACACAATAAAAATTGGAATTCCAAGTAAAGGCCGTTTAAGATTTGGAGTATTAAATATTTTTAAAAAAAAAAAATTAAAAATCCTTTCAGAAAGAGGAGAGAGAGACTTATTTGGATTCATTAAAGGAAAAAAAAATATTATTATCAATTATCTGCATGCTAGAGAAATTATAGAACGTCTAGCAGATGGATCTTTAGATATTGGTTTTTCTGGATATGATTTATTAATGGAAAGCGAAATTAATATCCAAAAAAAGGTGATTGTAAAAAAAAAGTATGATTTTGGAGAAGCCGCATTGGTAGTTGCAATCCCAGATGATTGGATAGATGTACAGACAATGCCCGATCTTGAAGAAATAGCTTTTGAATTTAAAGATAAAAAAAGAAATAGATTACGTATAGCTACAAAATACCCTAATCTGACTAGAGAATTCATGTTCTCAAGAGGAGTTACACAATTTAAATTGGTGAAGAGCCTTGGTGCAACAGAGATATATCCATTTACTGGATCATCTGAAATAATAACCGATATAACTTCAACTGGAGCAACTTTGAAAGCTAACAATTTAAGGATATTAAAAGATGGAATAATCCTTCATTCTCAAGCTTGTTTAATGACATCAAAAAAAAATAGGAAGATAAAAACTCTTAAAAGTGTTTTAAATAAACTTTAAATATTATTAAGTAAGTGTAACATACGAATCATGGATATAATTTTAATAATTATTTTAGCTTCAATATTAATAGCGACTTTATCTATCCTTTATTTAAATATTAAATCAAATACAAAAAAAGAGGATGAAAACAGATCTGATGAGATAGCCAATCTAAATGCTGAAATAATTAAATTAAAAGACAGTTTAAATACTACTATTAATACATCTTTAAGTTCGATGTCTTCGTCTTTTAACAATCTTTCAACTGGTGTTACGAAAGATATGACAGCAGCTCTGACAAAAGTTGATGAGAAAGTTGCAGCTTTTAATTCCCAAGTTGAAAATCTAAACGAAAGTCAGAAAGGCATTAATAAAATTTTAGCTGGAGTTAAAAAGTATGGAACTTTAGCTGAGTTCAGCTTGGGCTCACTTATTAAGGATTTACTTCCTTCTTCACAATACTTTTCAAATGTTAAAATGAAGGAGGAAACTAGTGAAAATGTTGAATTTGCTATTAAACTCCAAGAGGGTGTATTGGTTCCAGTTGATAGCCATTTTCCTGTTGAGAGATTTAAAGCTATTCAAGATGCTCACCAAAAAGACGATAAAAAAGCTATTGCGGATGCAAGAACTAAACTTGCAAAAGCTTTCAAAGAAAAAGCGAAAAGTGTAAATGAAAAATATATTGTTCCACCTAAAACTACTGATTTTGCAATAGTGTATGCGCCAACAGAGAGTTTGTTTTTAGAGTTAGCTAATTATCAAGATCCAAATAATAAAGAATTATTGAGCCAAGAACTAATGAAAAAATATAAAGTAACTGTTATGGGACCAAATAATTTATCTGGGTATCTACAATCATTACACATGGGTTTTCAAACATTAAAAGTTCAAAAACATGCAACAGAAATATATGATCATTTAAAAACAATAAGTACTAGATTTACAAAACACTTTGATGGAATTGTTAATCTCAGAAAAAAATTAGAAGAGGCAATGACAGCTGTTGATAAATTTGGAACGGATGCAAGATCTATTAAAAGAACATTAGAAAATATAAAAGATCCAGAACAAATTGAAAAGGCTATTGAAACAGAAAATGTCGAAAAGTTTGAGGATATTCCAAGACAAGTAAACAATTAATTTAATTCTAAAACAAAAAATTTAATGAAATGGAATAATAAATTTAATTATCCCAAGTCTTCAAGATCAATTGAAGATGGATACAGAAAATATTTACTAGGGGAGAATAAACTACCAAGTGTTACTACAATTCTAGGGGCCACAAAGTCAGAAGAAGAGAAGGCAGCTCTTGCGAATTGGAAAGAGAGGGTAGGAATTAAGGAAGCAAATAGAATTAAAACTGAAGCTTCATCAAGAGGTACCTCTATGCACTCTTATATTGAGGACTACTTAAGAGGGAGAATTAACGAGAGTTTTTTTGAGAGTAATGAGCAATACAAAAATATGGCTAAAGAAATTATTCAAAAAGGAATTACTGGAAGACTAAATGAAGTATATGGCATGGAAGAAACATTATATTATCCAGATCAATATGCTGGTACAGCTGATATGATAGCAGTTTATGAAGGTAGAGATGTTATTGTAGATTTTAAACAAGCTAATAAACCAAAAAAAACAGATTTTATTCAAGACTACTTTTTACAATTAGGAGCTTATACTTTAGCTCATGATGTTGTTCATGGAACTAAAATGAAAGCAGGAATAATATTATTATGTACTAAAGATATTTTGTTCCAAGAATTTAAAATTGAGGGAGCAGAATTAGAAATGTATCAAAATTTATTTTTAGGAAGGGTTAAAAAGTTTTACGAATTGAATAATATATCTTGACTTTACTTAACCTATCCATAAAAGAGTTATTAATACCTGAGCTAATCGTTTATATGCTAATGGTAAAGTCTTTAAAAAACTTTCCAAAAACCCATAAAATATTAGCTAATTTGAGGATAAAATTATGAATTTAGCAATTTGGGACATAGAATCATCAAGTGCAAGCACAGACTTTGGGAGCATTATTGAAATTGGCGGAGTTTTAGTTGATCAGAATTTTAAAGAGAAAGACAGATTTAATTTAAGATGCAGCTTACCTGAAGGAGAAATCTTTCAGGCCATGGCACTTATTGTAAATAAAACATCAATAAAGCAATTAACTCAAACTAATCTTTCTCATTATCAAATGTTAGCAGAAGTTGAAAAAATATTTAAAAAATGGAGCCCCGCAGTATTTCTTGGTTGGTCTAATATTGGATTTGACGATGAAATGATAAGAAAAGAGTTTTTTAAAGGGATTAGATATCCATATCTTACAAATGCTGCTCCCAATAAAAGACATGATGGCATTAATATTGCTCGTGCGGCTTATGCAATTGACCCTTCAATTTTAGAAGTAGAGTTTAATGAAAAAAATAATGCAGTATTTAAATTAGAATCGTTAGCTAGAATGCAAGGTATTGATTCTACTGACGCCCATAGTGCATTAAGTGATAGTATAATGACAGCTAAAGTTTTAAATATAGTCAAAAAAAAACAGCCAGAGACTTGGGAATCTTTTTTTAAAACTGCAAATAAATCTGACACTGAAACTATAATCAAAAAAGGGGAAATTATTACATTAAATGAGTATTATTATGGTAAATCCAGACTTCATTTAGTTGCACCTCTTCATCAAAAATATTGTATGCATCCAATATATGCTGGTTGGTATTATGCTTTCGACTTAAGGATTGATATAGAACCTTTACTAAATTTATCAATAAATGAGCTTAAGGTTGAAATGAAAAAGTCTCCTAAATTTCTAAGAACTATTAGATCTAACAAGGCTCCAATTATTGTAGATGCAAAATATGGTATGCAAGCAGAACCTTATAGTGCCATGGATAAGTCATTAATTAATAAAAGAGCAGATATCGTTAAAAATAATGAGAAATTTTCTCAAAATATCCTTTATGCATTAAGAGAAGTAGCTGAAGAAAAAGAACAGTCTAAAACACAAGAAGATATATATGCTGAAGAAAGTATTTATACTAAATTTACATCAAACAAAGATACTGCCTTATTTCCTGCTTGGCATGCAGCATCATGGAAAGAAAAACTTAAATTATTAGATAAATTTGATGATGATCGTTTAGTTGGTTTTGGAAAAAAAATCATATTTCAAGAGGCACCTGAAGTTCTACCCGAGAGCATGTTTAAAACAATAAAACGAGAAATTGCAAAGCGAATTTTGAGTGAAAAAAAAGAAAAATGGTGGACAATTCCAACGCTCTACACAGAAATTGATACTCTGAGAGAAAAATATACTAATGAGAATGATAACGAAAAGCTATCACTGCTAGACGAGTTTAATGAATATGCAATGTCAATACAGAAAAAGTATGAAAATGTTTGATGTGGATAATTTTAACATTTTTTTTTTAACTATTGATAAAAAAATTTTTATTTATATATAAAGCTAATGGCAACATTAAAAGTTACAGACGAAATATTTGAAGAACAAGTTTTAAAAAACGATAAACCCGTTTTAGTAGATTTTTGGGCTGAATGGTGTGGGCCATGTAAAATGGTTGGACCAATTTTAGAGGAAATTTCAGAGGAGATGGCAAATGATATTGTCATTGCAAAACATGACATAGACTCAGAGCCTAACATGCCTACTAAGTATGGTGTTCGAGGAATTCCTACAATGCTTCTATTTAAAGGTGGTGAACTAAAAGCAACCAAGGTTGGAGCTACACCAAAGAGCGATATAGTTGCTTTTATAAAAGAAAATATTTAATTCAAATTAAGTAGCTCACCAGCAAGATATAAAGACCCAGTTATCATTATCAAATCATCTTTTTCTAAATTTAGGGACAAAATAGCTTCTTCAATAGATTTTTTGTAACTTACATTAGGATATTTATTTAATTTTTTCTTTAAATCTATTCCTTTGATAGCATTTGGTTGGTTAGGAATATCAATTGTAGTAATGGAAGATATTTTATTAAAATTGCTTAAATATTTTTCGTGATCTTTATTAGACATCATTCCAAGGATTAAATGCTTTTTGCAATCAAGAGTGTTTAAATATTCATTAAGAGCTTTT
>CABYKN010000017.1 GCA_902519695.1 uncultured Pelagibacteraceae bacterium
CTTATGACTGGAGCCAATTATATCAAGGTCTTCAATCAGGTGTAGTTGAAGGTCAGTATGTTGCTAGTCCATGGCAGCATGTAGCAAAACTCCATGAAGTTGCGAAATATTTCACTGAAATTGGAGGAATGTGGTCTGGAAATATTTTAGCGATGGATGCTAAACAGTACAATGCATTGTCTGACCAACAAAGAAAATGGTTACACGAAGCAGCTGATGCTTATGGAGAAAAAGTAAACGAGCTGGATAACGCTTGGATTAAAAATGGTGAAGATGCAATAAAAGCATCTGCCAAAGAGTGGTATGTACCAACAGAAGCGGAAATGACTAAGTGGAGAGCAGGTGCAATCGGTGCTTGGTTAGACGCTAAGGGTACTTTTGAACCAGAAGTAGCTAAAAGAGTACTTCTTGAACAAGGTATGGATGGATTTGTAGCTCAGTTAGAAAAAGCTGGAGCTCTATAATCTTCAAACAAAACTATGTAAAGACCATTTAGCTCTATTTCAGAATTAGATGGTCTTTACTTAAAATAAATCATAACTTGTAAGTATTTATGGAAAGTATAATTCTACTTGTGGTTCTCCTTTTTTTAATTTTATTAGGAGCTCCGATTGGCTTTATATTAATACTTATTCCATTTATTTATATTCTTCTCACAGATGCTGTACCTCTTGTTTTAATTCCTAGTCAAATGTTTACAGCCATTGACTCAGTTCCATTGACCGCCATTGCATTCTTTATGCTGACAGGTGAGTTAATGACAAGTGCAACAATTACAGATCGTTTAGTTGCTTTAAGTAGAGCATTAATTGGACGTATAAGAGGAGGGTTGGCTCAAGTTAATGTTCTTGTGAGTATGTTTTTTGCTGGCATGAATGGATCTGTAGTAGCAGATACAGCAACTGTAGGAGCATTAGTTTTACCGGCTATGAAGAAAGCTGGATATCCAGCTGCATTTTCAGCTGCGGTTACAGGTGTAAGTTCCACTATAGGAGGGATTATTCCACCTAGTATCATGATGATTGTACTTGCTAATGCAACTGAGATTTCGATTGCATCTTTATTTGCAGCTGGGATAATTCCAGGAATATTAATAGGTGTTGTAATAATGGTAATAAACCATTACTTCGCAATTAAATATAACTTTGAACGTAGTGATGAATCATTTTCAATACGTCGAGCTGGTAAAGAATTATATAGATCTTCTTTTGCACTTCTAATACCTTTGGTTTTAGTAGGTTCAGTAATGGGTGGCATAGCATCTGTAGTTGAGGCTGGAGCTATCACAGCTTTAGTTGCTTTACTTACAGGTGTATTTGTTTATCGAACTATTAAATGGAAGGATTGTAAAGGAGCTTTTCGTCGAGCATTCCGTAACTCAGCTATGGTTTTTATTATAATAGCTGCCTCAGGACCTTTCAGTTGGTTACTTACTTCTCTTGGTGCAATAGGTGATCTTGAAACCTGGCTTTTAGGCTTAGCGGACTCACCTATATTATTTATTTTAGCATTAATACTATTTATTTTTCTTCTTGGAACGGTAATGGACTCAGCAGTAAATATTATCATTGTTGGCCCAGTGTTAGTCAACGTTATGTCTCAAGCTGGTTTTCCGGAGGTACAAGCAGCTATGGTTGTTATAGTTGGTTTCTTAATAGGATCAGTTACGCCACCTGTTGGTGTTGCCTATTTTACCTCTGCAACAATAGCGCAAGTGCGTCTCGAAAAGGTTGCTATTGCGTTAATTCCTTATCTGATAGGATTATTTTTACTTTTATTTTTTATTCTTATTGTTCCAGGGTTAACAATGTTTCTTCCAAACTTATTGAGCAATTAATGAAATGATGAAATTTTTGAACAGTATTGACCGTTTTATTCATCGTATGCTGGAGTCTATGTGCTCACTCTTGTTGGCTGCTATGGTTGGTTTTACTCTTTATAATGTAACAATGCGCTATGTTTTTAATAATCCTCCTGTTTGGGGAGACTTACTAACAGTATTAAGCAATATTTGGTTGATGTTTATAGCACTTTCTTTAACAGCTAGAGATAATGAACATGTAGCTTTAAATTTGATTTATGAAAAATTACCAGAGAGAGTTTCGTTATACATACGTCAGTTTTGGAAAATTATGATTATGATAATTGGTGTAGTCTTAATTATTTATGGAATTGAACTTGTAGAAGGTATGCGGGGGAAATATTGGGAAATGTGGTATTTTGAAATTAGTATGCAAGGTATAGAATTCAAACCAAATTATATGCCCAAAAAATATGCAGTTGCCATCCTTCCATTAGCTGGATTTTTAACTACCATTGGTGCAGCTATTGGTTTTATGAAAAAGGTATAGTTCTTTAAATAGTAGAAACTTAACCTTTGCCACGCCAAGGTATAGTTTTGTCTATAATTTTTCTTAAAGTTACATCAAATAGAAGACCCAACATACCCATAATAAAAATAGTTATCCAAATTACTTCATATTGGAAATACTTTTTGGCAACATTTTCTACAAATCCAATTCCAGTTGTACCTGCTAAAAATTCTGCTGCAACTAAAGTGCCCCAGCACATACCAACAGCTACTCTAATACCTGTTAAAATTTCAGGTAAAGAATTTGGAAAAATAACGTATCTAAGTATTTGTCTTTTAGAAGCACCAAGAGAGTGTGCTGCATGTATTTTAGATAACTGTGTGCCTGATGCTCCAGCTCTGGCTGAAATAATCATTATAGACAATGAAACCATAAATAATAAAAATACTTTTCCAGTATTATCAATCCCTAAAACTGAGATTATTAAAGGAGCCCACGCAAGAGGAGGTACTGGTCTATAAAGTTCAATTAATGGATCAAAGAAACCTTTAGCAAATCTATTTAAGCCCATGAAAAGTCCTAATGGTACACCAATTAATATTCCAAAAACTAATCCAAGAAAAACTCTTAAAAATGAATCCCAAATATGACCATAAGGAACAGGGATTTTAAATAATTTAAAATCACCAGTAACAATTTTTAAAACTTTACCTTTAAAATTTTGCTTAACTACACCATCTTTAGTGTGAACCGGATATTCTCCAGGCAAAACATCAGCTATCCAATCTGGCAATATAAAGCCAATTATCTGGCTTACATCCATCATATCAATCCAAAGAAGTGGGATATTTTTGTAACCTACACTTGGCTTAGACATTAAAATAAATTTATTAAGTGTATCCGAGGGTTTTGGTAACCATCTACCTGAACCCTGCTCAGAACAACTAGGTCCACTTGCAACGATAGTTCCTGCCGGGAATAAAAGAATGTCAATTAATCTTAAACCCCCTTGCTCAGTTTTTTGAAGATTATCAAATTCAATAATTGCATTTTGCATTTCATTAAGAGCATTTGGTGGATAAATACTTGCAAATTCAATTCTTCTTGCAATTTTTACAATGTTTTTTGCGTAAGTAGATGCCACTTCCTCAGTGTCATCTAAATTTTTTCTATATAATTTTATCTCTGATTTAAGTTCTTTTATTGCATTTTTGAATTGAGGATTATGGTTTCTTAATTTAAAAAATTTATCATTAATTTTTTTTAATTGTTCAGCTGCAGCGTGAAATTTCAACCCTCTATCTGTTTCAGGCACTAAAGGCACTTCAATAGTATTTTCTATTGATCCTGTTCCGGCACTTACAGTTACTATGCCCCAGCTTCCTTGCTCAGCAATTGCTTTTTGTCTTTCATTTTTTTGCTCTGTTGTTTCAAATGGATAATCTTTCTTTTGAAAATTAGTGCTTAACAATCTAATTTCATCAGTCATCTCATCTATTTTAATTTTTGTGTTAATCTCCATTAGATTATCGTTAGTAAGTAATGGAATTAATTTGTTTGTTTTATTAATAAAATCAACTAATACAGTTTTCTGTATGTTGCTTAAATCTGGCGAATTTTGAATTTCTAAACTTATTTTTTTAAGATTTTTATTTTCTATTTTTATTATTGAAGTACTTTTGAATTCTCTTTCTTCAATTGGAAATTGATATTTTAATCCTAATAAAGACTCATTTATTTTTGCGACCTGACATAATTCATTTGCTGATTTTGGATAAAATCCTTTTGCAATATCCCAAGAATAATAAAGCCAAACTAACAATATTGCACTACTTCCGACAATTATCCAATGAGTTCCACCTTTTGCTCTTTCTGGATTTCCAAAAACTGCATCAACTTTTTCAGTTTTTATTAAACGTCTTCCATAAAGTATGCACCCGATAATTGATACGAGAATTAATATTGTTATTATTTGAGTAAACATTTAATTTTCTTTTCCCATAATTTCTTCCTCCATGTTCCAAATCATGGATAAAATTTCTTCTCTTTTTGATGAAAAATCTTTATTTTTTTTTATTTCTCTTAAATCTTCTTTTAATCCCATCTCTGCAAATGGAAGATTATATTCTTTATGTATCCTACCTGGTCTTGGTGCCATTACGTACAACCTTTCACCAAGCAAGAGTGCTTCCTCAACCGAGTGTGTAATTAAAATAATTGTTTTTCCAGTTTCTTTCCAAATTTTCAAAACTAAAGATTGCATTTTTTCTCTTGTTAAAGCATCAAGAGCGCCTAAAGGCTCATCCATTAAAATCAAATCAGGATTATTGATTAAACACCTTGCAAGAGCTACTCTTTGCTGCATTCCTCCAGACAATTGATATGTTGGGGTATTTCCAAATCCTTTTAAGCCAACAATCTCCAGCCACTCATCAACTTTTTTTGAAGTTTCTATAGGATCTTTTTTTTTCATTCTAAGACCAAAGTTTACGTTCTCTGCAACAGTCAACCATTCAAATAATGCACCTTGTTGAAAAACCATGCCTCTTTCAACTCCAGGTCCATCAATTTCTTTACCATTCAAAGTTATATTTCCAGATGTTGGTCTTAAAAAACCAGCTGCAATATTTAACAAAGTTGTTTTTCCACAACCAGAAGGCCCAAGAACTGTTAGAAGTTCTCCTTTTTTTAATTTGAAATTTAAATCTTTTAAAGCATGAACAATCTCTCCTTTTGGAGTTTTGAAAATCATGTTTAGATTTTGAGATATCAAATCACTCATTAGCTGACTTTATATAAAATATTTACTTAAAAAAATAGGCACCAATAAAATTGGCGCCTATTTAATTATTCTAATCTTTAAATTATAAAGGTAAGAAACTAGTGTCTACTGCTCCACCTGGAGTTCCCATTCCTTTTAAGAATGCATCTAAGTTTCCACTTTCCATAGATTTTTTAGTTTCTTCTGGAGTTAAGAATTTGAAACCACTTAAAGTTTCTTTCATATCAGCAACTTTCATCTCTGATGCTTTTGACATAGAATTCATATCACTTTTTCCATTTCTATATCTTTCATTTGCTTCATGAGTTACTTCAATAAAAGTTCTCAACATTCCAGGGTTTTCCTTCATAAACTTGTCTGTTACAGAAGTAATATCTATTCCTAAAATACCCGCATCTCTTGCTTCTTGAACAGTTAAAAGTCTTGATCCTACAGCAACTGCAGCTTTGATGGAATTACCACCAAATAGACATGCCATTACTACATCGCCACTTACTAATGCAGCCGCACCTTCTTCAGGGTCCATTTGAATAATATCCATTTTGCTTCTGTCAGCTCCGACAACTTTCATACTTTCATCGAAAACGTACTCAGCCATAGTACCTAACGGAACAGCAACTTTTTTACCTTCTAATTCTGTTGCGTTCGCTTTTGTTATTCCTGATGCATTAGATGTTACACAAGTTGTTCCACCCATTCCGTATTCCATTGCAATATCAACTAATTTGATAGGTGCATTTGATTTTACAGCATTAATAAATGGTACCAAACCTTGTGAGTAAGAAATATCAATATCTCCTGCTAACATTGCATCTGTCATTGCTCCACCATTTGTGAAGTTTGTCCATTTTACTGGAACTCCTAAAGCTTTAGCAAAATTCTTTTTTTGCATGTCCTCTAAATTTGGACTTGGCCACTCTAGAAAGTATGCAACTCTAACTTCGTTCGCAGCAGAGTTTGCTGCTGTGATTGTTAAGTTTAGAGCAAATAAACTTCCTAAAATGAAACTAAATATTTTTTTCATTTCATCTCCTGTTAATTAAATTTAATTATCGATATTTAAGTTTAAATTTTCTTTTAAGTAAATGATGAATAAATTACACAGGCTTCAAAAGTCATAAGTTACAACCTATAGTTGCGGTCATTTAACATAGCAAGTATGACTAAAATTTACTGGTTAATTTATATAATTAGTCTATGAATCGAAACATAATTATGAGTTCAGAAAAACCTCAAATACCAAATTCTTTAAATGAACATTGGATGCCATTTACATCTAATAGAGATTTTAAAGAGTCTCCAAGATTAATTGTAGAGGCAAAAGGTGTTTATTTAAAAAATCATCAAGGTCAAACGCAGATAGATGCAAGCTCGGGATTATTTTGCAATCCTTTAGGTCATGGAAGAGAAGAAATAATTAATGCGATTACAAATCAATTAAAAAAATTAGACTATGCTCAACCATTTCAACAAGGTTTTGGTGGTTCATTTGAACTTGCAACAAAAATTTCTAAACATACACCAGGAAATTTAAATAGAATTTTTTATACAATTTGTGGATCTACTGCTGTTGAAACAGCAATTAAAATTGCAGTTGCATATCATAAAGCAAGAGGTGAAGGACATAGATTTAGGTTTGTTGGAAGAGAAAGAGGTTATCACGGCATGAATATCGGAGCTACTTCTGTTGGTGGAATGATTAACAATGTGAAAACATTTGCCAATGTTTTGATGCCAGGTGTTCTTCACATGAGACATACACATTTACCAGAGCATAAATTTGTTTCAGGTCAACCTGAAACTGGTTCGGAAATGGCAGAAGACCTTGAGAGAATTTGTACAAATTTTGGTTCAGAAAATATAGCAGCTTGCATTGTTGAGCCAATTGCTGGATCAACAGGAACATTAGTTCCACCAAAAGGTTATTTGCAAAGATTAAGAGAAATTTGTGATAAGCATGGTATTCTATTAGTTTTTGACGAAGTTATCACAGGTTGGGGAAGAACAGGTTCACCATTTGCATCACAAGAATACGGAGTTACCCCAGATATTATTACAATGGCTAAAGCAACAACAAATGGAATAAGTCCTTTAGGGGCAGTAGCGTGTAAAGAAGAAATTTACGACACGGTTATGGATGGATCTCCAAAAGGAACAATAGAACTATTTCATGGTTACACTTACTCTGGAATTCCAGTGTCAGTAGCTGCAGGCTTAGCGGTTCAAGATATTTTTGAGAAAGATGACATCTTTAATAGAGCAAAAAATTTATCTCCATATTTCCAAGAAGGTTTAATGTCTTTAAAAGATATTGATGTTGTTGATAACATAAGAGGATATGGAATGATGGGTGGTATTGATATTAAAATGCATAAAAAACCTGGAGCAGCAGGATTTACATGTTTCAAACACTGTTATGATGCAGGAGTTAACTTTAAAGCGACTGGAGATTGTTTAATTATTGCTCCAATGTTTATCTGCGAAAAAAAACATATTGATGAAATAATCGAAAAACTAAGAACTGGTATTACCAACTATTCAAAAAGCAAAAAAAATTAATTTAATTCTATGAAAATAGGGGTTCCAAAAGAAATAAAGCCTCAGGAAAATAGAATTGGACTCACTCCCGAAAGTGTAAAGACATTGACTTCAAACGGCCATGAAGTTTTAATTGAAAACAATGGAGGGTTTGAAGCAGGATTTGAAAACGATCATTACGTATCAAGTGGAGCAAAAATAGTTAATACAGCTGAAGATATATTTAATGACTCTGACATCATTGTTAAAGTTAAAGAGCCACAATCTAGCGAAGTAAAAATGATAAGAGAAAATCAAGTTGTCTTTACGTACCTTCATCTTGCTGCAGCCAAGGAACTGACACAAGGTTTAATAGACAGCAAATCAATATGTATCGCTTATGAAACAGTTACAGATAATAATGGTAGACTTCCTTTGTTAGCACCAATGAGTGCAGTAGCTGGAAGAATGTCAGTACAAGCAGGTGCACATTGTTTAGAAAAAAATCAAAAAGGGCGTGGTCTTTTGTTAGGAGGGGCTCCTGGTGTAGAGCCTGGAAATGTAGTTATACTTGGAGGTGGAGTAGTAGGAGAAAATGCTGCTATAATTGCAACAGGCATGAAAGCTAAGGTTAATATTGTAGATAAATCTGAAAAAAGATTAAACGAACTTTCCGAAATGTTTGGAGATAAAATAATACCTAATTTAAGTGATAAAACTGATTTAGAAAAATTAATTTCTGAATGTGATTTGTTAGTAGGTGGAGTTTTGATACCAGGTGCTGAGGCGCCAAAATTAGTTACAAAGAATATGTTAAAAAAAATGAAAAGAGGATCAGTAATTGTAGATGTTGCAATTGATCAAGGAGGATGTGTTGAAACCAGTAAACCGACTACTTTTGCAGAACCAACTTTTATAATAGATGATATTGTTCATTATTGCGTTGCAAACATGCCTGGTGGTGTTCCTAGGACATCAACAATTGCCTTAAATAAAGCAACACTTCCTTTTTTATCTAAATTAGCAAAAGATGGGTACTTAAAAGCTTTAAATGATGATCAAAATTTTCAAGCAGGATTAAATGTATTTAAAGGAGGTGTTACTCATAAAGCTGTAGCTGATCTATTTGGTCATGATTATTTACCAGCTCAAAAAGCATTGCTTAATTAAAATCCCTAATTTTTCTTGCTTTTTCATAAATTGACAAAAAAAAAATTAATTCTATACAGCAGTCATAATTTAAAAAAAATTATTTCTGAATTTAACATTTATTTATTTCTCTCTTTTTTGTTGAATTCACCTCCTCGAAAGGGGAGGTAAAAGGGAATTATATACCTTTATTTATAAGCTCGTATATTTGGTCTTTGTCGGTTAAGCCCATTTCTCTTCCAACTTCATTCTGTCCTTTGAAAACTACAATAGTAGTCCAATAATTTATCCCAAGGGTTTTGGCTATATCTTTATTTTTATCCTGCTCGTAAAATAAAAATTCTACATCTTTAAAATCTTTCATAGCCTGATCAAAAACTTTTGTTTGAGCCGCACAAGTTGAACAATATTTATTCCATGAATTAATAACAATTGTTTTACCAGATTTTTGAATTTCAAATAACTTTTTCAGATCAAAATTTGTATTTTTTTCTAATCCTATAGATATGTTTGGAATAGTTAATAAAATAATTATTAATAAAATTTTTTTCATAAAGCTTATTTAGTTATTATGTCATTCTTTTCAAGATATTCTCTTTTAAAAATATTTGATGAAATAATACAGCCAACAAATGTAACGAAATTAAAGCAATTAAAGTATAGTTTGAAATTATATGTATATTGTAAAATTGATCTGCTAAGGCAAAATTGTCTTCAATTTTTATTTTGAAGAAAAAAAAGTTTAATTTTTCACCATTAAACAACTTTTTAAAAATTCCAGAGGTAGTTATTGTCAATAGTGCGACATAAAGAAATATATGATTTAATTTGGCAATTAATTTTTGTCCCATAAATGACGCAGGCATTAATTTTGGAGATTGACTAAAAAATTTATAAATCAATCTAAATATAGTTATATAAAATACAGTAATACCAGCAATAACATGTATATTTTCAATTGTTATTCTTAGGTCTGAAAAATCAAGCCTGACTAATATAAATCCCATCGGTATTTGAAAAATTAAAATCAAAAAAGTGAACCAATGAAAAAATTTAGCTAACCAATTATATTGATGTGTTGTATTATCTTTCATACTTTATTCTATAAATATTATGAGACATTTGAAAATATTATTTTTTGTAACACTTATCTGGTCAGTTAATACCAATATATATTCTGAAGAAAGTGCAAAAGATATAATTAAGAAAAGAAAATCATTATTTAGTGCTAATTATAAGACAGCAAAGAGAGTTGATATTTTATCAAAAGATTTAGAATTTGAGAAAGCTAGTAAATTTATGAAAGAAGTGAGTGAAAATTATCTAGAATTAATAAATCTTTTTCCAGAAAATACTAAGGAGGGACATGGAACCGAGGCATTGCCTAGCATCTGGGAAAATAAAGATGAATTTAATGCATTGATGCAAAAATCCTCAGACGACATGATTAAACTTGCAAGCGTTATAGAAGAAAGTGATGATATCAGAGCAACTTTAAAACAATATATGTGGAAAAATTGTAATGCTTGTCATAGTAAATTTAGAATGCCTCACTAATTATATGAGAATATTTTTTTTATTTATAATAACTTTACTTTACTCCGAGTTTGCGTTTTCACACTCTCATTATCCAATAACCAGAGATTCTATCGAAGCAATTAAAAATGGTAAAATATTATACAATCAATACTGTGTATCTTGTCATCAAGCAAATTTAGCAGGAGCAACAAATTGGCAAGGATTAGATGAAGATGGGCATAGAAAAGCACCTCCATTGAATGGTACTGGGCATACTTGGCATCATACTGATGAGTTATTACATAGAATGATTAAATATGGATTTGCAAAATTAATAAAAAATTATGAAGGAAAAATGATGGGATTTGGGGATGAGATAAGTGATGAAGGAATAGACAATATTTTATCTTATATTAAGTCCTATTGGAAAGATGATATTTACGAATATCATTTAGAAATGAGCAAACAATGAGTTCAGAGGCAATAAATTTTAATTGGTCATGTAAACATACATGGAAAAGAAGTGCTAAAAATACTGGTTGGTGTCTACTGGGATGCGCAATCGGAGATTTAGGTACAATTTTATTTTTTCAACTTACTAAAATTCCTTTTCCTGTTTTAGGAATTATGACCTTAGCAATTATAAATGGATTGATTACTAGTATAATTTTAGAAACTATAATCTTACTAAGACAAAATCTTAACTTCTCTAAAGCATTTAAGACTGCATTAGGAATGAGTTTCATATCTATGGTCAGTATGGAAATAGCCATGAACCTCACAGATGTAATTTTAACAGGTGGAGCTATTTTAAATTGGTGGGTGGTTCCAATAATGCTTATTGCTGGTTTTTTAACTCCATGGCCTTACAATTACTGGAGATTAAAAAAATATAACATTGCTTGTCACTAAAAATATCACTATATCAGATTTGATTTTCAAAAATGTCAAAAGATTTAATCACAATAAATAATTTATCTAAAGTATATGACAATGGTTTTAATGCTTTAAAATCTGTAGATTTAAAAATAAAACAAGGTGAAATAATTGCAATGCTAGGACCTAATGGTGCTGGTAAAACTACATTAATTAGTATTGTTTGTGGAATTGTAAAACCTAGTTCTGGCGAAATAACTGTTGATGGATATGATATAATAAAAGATTATAGAGAGACAAGATCTAGAATAGGTTTGGTTCCACAAGAAATTTCACTAGAACAATTTGAAACAGTTTTTAATAATGTTTCTTACTCAAGAGGATTATATGGCAAAGGACCTGATCCTAAGCATATTGAAAAAATATTAAAAGATTTCAGTCTTTGGGATAAGAAAGATTTAAGATTAAACCAATTATCTGGTGGTATGAAAAGAAGAGTGATGATTGCCAAAGCCTTATCACACGAACCTTCAATCTTATTTCTTGATGAACCAACAGCTGGTGTAGATGTAGAATTGAGAAAAGATATGTGGAAAGTTGTAGAGGGATTAAGGAAAACTGGTGTAACTATAATTTTAACAACACACTATATCGAAGAAGCAGAAGCTATTGCTGATAGAGTAGCAGTTATTAATCAAGGTGAAATTATCGTTGTAGATAATAAAATTGATTTATTAAAAAAAATGGGACATAAAAAATTAACAATTGAATTACAAGATAAAGTTGAAAATATTCCGAGTGAGCTTGATGAGTATAATCTCTCTATTTCAAATGATAAATATTCTTTAATATATAATTATAATTTACATGCAGAAAGAACAGGTATTACTAAAATGCTTCAGGATCTAAAAAATGCAGGCTTACGAATGAGAGATTTAAAGACAGAGCAAAATAACCTTGAAAAGATTTTTGTGACATTGGTAAAGGAAAACAATGACGATTAACTTTCATGCGTTAAAAGCAATTTATTTTCATGAAATGGATAGATTTAGAAGGACACTAATACAATCTCTTCTTTCGCCAGTTTTGTCTACATCATTGTATTTTATAGTATTTGGTTCAGTAATTGGTGATTATGTCGAAAACATTGATGGAATTAGTTACGGTTCTTATATTGTACCTGGTTTATTGATGTTAACCTTATTAACTCAATCAATAAGTAACACTTCTTTTGGAATATTTTTTCCAAAGTTTAATGGAACGATTTATGAAATACTAGCTGCACCAATTTCAACAACTGAGATTGTTATAGCTTATGTTGGAGCAGGGGCAACAAAAACATTATTAGTAGCAGCAGTGATTTTTTTTACATCACTTTTTTTTGCTGAGGTAAATGTAAAGTTTCCTTTACTAATGGTTTTTCTATTAATCTTAGTAGCTTTTACTTTTGCATTGTTTGGATTTTTGATTGGACTATTAAGCAAAAATTTCGAGCAAATGTCTATAATTCCTACAATAGTTATAACGCCAATGGTTTTCCTTGGTGGTAGTTTGTACTCTCTAGACATGCTCCCAAGTTTTTGGCAGACAGTCACATATTTTAATCCTGTTGTATATTTAGTTAATGGACTAAGGTTTTCATTTTATGGAGTATCAGATTTTAATATATGGATAAGTATATCAACAATGATTTTATTTTTAATTGTTTGTGTAACACTGGTGGCAGCTATATTAAAAAAGGGTTATAATATAAAAAACTAATTTGACAGTTGATCAAATAATTCCTGCAATATTTTTAATTCTAGTCTTAATATTAGTATTACCAAACTTTTTGAGATCAAACTCAAATATTAAACAATTAATATCAAATTTCTCTATCTGGATAATAATAATACTAGTAATATTTGGATTGATGTATTTTTTGATGTAAATAGATTTATGATTAAATTTATTCTTCCAGCAGTTATATTAATTTTAATTATAATTTTTTGGGAAAAAATTAACGAATTTTTATTTAGCAAATTTAAAATTAAACTCAATTATATAGCCATCATCATATTAGTTTTAATATTAGTAGTTTTATCATTGTTGCTATATTTCTAATTTATAATGGAGATTAACTTATTATTCTTTATTAGTGTTGTTCCAGCAATTGTTTTATATGGAATTGCTAAATCTGGTTTAGGTGGCTCGATATCATTAATTTCGGTTCCATTAATGACAGTGGTAATGCCATTAAACCAAGCACTTGCTATAATTTTACCAATATTAATTTTTTCAGACATTATTGCTGTTTATAGATTTAGAAGGGAATTTGATTTTGGAACACTAAAGTTATTAGTTCCATTTGCTGCTACAGGAATAATAATAGGCTCATTTACCTTTACTTATTTTTCAGAGGATTTGCTTAAACTAATTGTCGGAATAATGGGTTTCTTATTTGCTGGTCATTATTTTTTATTTAAAAAAGAAAAAAATATACCAGCAAAAAAAAACTTTTTTAAAGGTGCAATTTGCTCATCTATCGCTGGTTTTTCAAGTTTTTGTGTACATGCTGGTGGAACGCCAACAAGTCTGTATTTACTCCCGTTAAGAATGAAGAAAGAAATTTACGTTGGGACAAGAATTATTTTTTTTAGTTGTGTTAATCTAATTAAGCTTCCTCTGTATGTTTATTTATCCATGATGAATTTTAATACTCTGTATCAGTCAGTTACTCTTTTCCCTTTAGCGCTAATTGGAATATTTATAGGTTATAAATTACTCAAAATAATTGAGGAAAATTTATTCTACAATATTATTTATGCTTTAATTTTAGTTAGTAGCTTTAAGTTAATATTTGATTTTATGGTTTAATTAGGCTTTAATTTCTTAAAGCCTAATAAGTTCTTAACTAAAAGGAAGGGAATTAATAATTCGTAAACTAATTCAATCAACTCAGAAAATACAATGCTAATTAGTCTAATCAGTAATGCAAAATCTAGGATAATTTCTTGAAATTTTAAATTTAATGATTTACTTAGACTTTGGGGTGCTTTTAGCTGAGAATAACCCATTGAACCTGTCCGGTAATTCAGAAAGGGAAAAATGAATAAACTAAATATAATTGATCAATCAACAGCAATTATTTTGATTATAACTTTAAGTTTATTATTTGTTTTTATAGGCATTTATTATTCAAAAAAATTTAAAGGACTGAATAATTACTTAGTTGCAAATCGATCAATTGGTACTTTGTCTCTTACTACGAGTTTAGTGGCTTCTGCTCTTGGTGCTTGGATTTTATTTGGACCAGCATCCGCAGCAACATGGGGAGGGATTGGTGCAGTTATTGGCTATTCAGTAGGGACAGCATTTCCACTATTTATTTTAATTTATCTTGGTAAAAAATTTAGAACCAATTATCCGCAAGGTAAAAGTATTATTGAAATAATAAGATTAAGATTTGGACCGAATTTATATAAACTTATTTTAGTTTTTTCTATTTTTTATATGACAATTTTTTTAATTGCCGAGGTTACTGCTGTAGCTTTTTTAATTAATTATGTATCTGGCACTGAATTATGGATTACCTCATTAATAGTGATATCATGTTCGTTACTTTACACATTATATGGAGGGCTTAGAGCATCATTAATAACAGATAATATTCAATTTTTTGTATTTATAGGTCTTTTAATAACTAGTATAATTTTTATTTTTTCAATCGAAACAAACGAATTTAGCTTTGAAATTATTAAAAATAATAATCCGCATTTGCTAAGTTTTAGTTATCTTCCAAATTATACTGCTGGTTTAACCTTCTTTATAGCTGTTGCTGCAACTAATCTTTTTCATCAAGGTAATTGGCAAAGAGTTTATGCTGCAAAAAATTACAAGGTTTTAAAAAAAAGTTTAATATTTTCATTTTTAATAATATTACCAATAGTCTTTTTTATGGGATTTAGTGGTTTGGTGGCTGTCTCTCAAGATACTAATGTCATACCTGATCTTGCATTTTTCTCAATTTTATTAAAAGAAAATTTAATAATATTTTCAGTCATTGTAATAATTTTAGCTATCTCTTTAACAATAAGCAGTATTGATACTTTAATAAATGCTATTTCAAGTTTGGTAATAGTAGATGTAGACAAAATATTAAATTTAAAAAATAATCATTTAAATATCTCAAAACAATTTGTCATTATTCTTTCGCTCATAGCTTTTTTTGTTGCATCAAAAGGATTTAGTATCCTTTATTTATTTTTAATAGCAGATTTATTTTGTTGTGCGGCTGTTCTAAGTGTTTTTTATACTTTTTATTCTAAATCTTATGATGAAAAAAATGCATATGTTTCTATATTAATTGGATTAATTGCAGGACTATTATTTTTTCCAAGCCCAGATTTTTCTAAATCAATACTATTTGGCATAATTTTGCCAATGGATTTAGCACCATCATATATTTCTCAATCTCTTTTATTTTGTTCATTTATTGCGGCAACTTTATCACCAATAATTGCATGGAAATTGAAATAATTGATGTTTATTAAAAACTTAATTATTGTATAATTAAATAAATGCTAAATTTTGTATTGCCATTTATTGTATTAATCGTTGTTGTTGTTTTTATTCATGAATATGGACACTATTATTTTGCAAAAAGATATGGTGTTGGTGTAACAGATTTTTCGATAGGTTTTGGTCGAGAATTATTTGGATGGAATGATAAATCAGGAACAAGATGGAAAGTTTGTTGGATACCACTAGGTGGTTATGTAAAGTTTTTTGGTGATAGAAATGTATTTTCACAAGCAGATCAAGAGGAACTACTAAAAAAATATAGCAAAGAAGACCAACATAAATTGTTTGTAACAAAACCCCTTTACCAAAGAGCATTAATTGTTGCTGGAGGACCTTTAGCTAACTTTATATTGGCTTTGTTTATTTTTACATTCATTTACATGTTTGCAGGTAAAGATTTCACCCCAGCTGTAATTGATGAAGTGTTAAAAGATAGTCCAGCAGAAGTCGCTGGTATGCAAAAAAATGATGTTATTATTGAAATAGATAATACAAAAGTAGAAAGTATTCTTGATGTTTCTAAATTAATAGCAATGTCAACATCAGAATTTATCGATTTTAAAGTTTCAAGATATGACCAGGAGATAATTTTAAAAGTTAAGCCAAATTTTGTAGATAGTGTTGATGAATTAGGAAACAAATTGAAGAAAAGGATGGTGGGTATTAAACTTAGTCCTTATAACAATCAAATAACGCACAAAAAACTTGGACCTGCTCAAGCTTTATTTCAATCATTTAATGAAGTTTATTTTGTAACAACTTCATCACTTAAATATCTTGGATCAATGTTTACAGGAGCAGGAGACAGTTCTCAATTGGGTGGTCCTATTAGAATTGCTAAAATTTCTGGCCAAGTAGCAGAATTTGGAATTATACCTTTTGTCAGTATGATGGCATATATTTCTATAAGTTTAGGACTAATTAACTTGTTTCCTATACCTTTATTAGATGGAGGACATCTGATGTTTTATGCTTTTGAAAAAGTTTTAGGTCGTCCTTTAAGTCAAAAAACACAGGAAGGTTTTTTTCGAATCGGAATGTTTTTGTTGCTATCTTTGATGTTTTTCGCCACATTTAACGACCTTAAAGATTTAGGCTTATTTTAAGGTTTTTTTAATAATTAAAAAAGCGTTGTAATTACTTACTTTTTTAACCACTATATATTGTACTATAAAAAGAAATATATACTAAAAAAGAGCTTGAATTATCAATGATTTTGTTAAGTATAGCTCCATAAACCTTTAAAACCGGAGCTAAAATGAACAAAAAACAATTAGTAGCAAAGCTAGCTGGTTCGTTAAATCAAAGTAAAGCTGATGCAGAGCGTACTTTTGATACTATTACGAATACTATACTAGATGCGTTGAAAAACGATGATTCTGTAAAGATTGCAGGTTTTGGTACATATAAAGTGGCTAAAAGAAAAGCCCGAATTGGACGTAATCCTAGAACTGGAGAGCAAATCCAAATCGCAGCTTCTCAAAAGGTAAAGTTTTTACCTGCTAAAGCACTTAAAGAAGTATTTAACAAGTAAAACTCTTTTAACAGCCTTTTTTAGGAACGATAAAATTCTTAATAAAGGCTGTTTCTACATGCAAAAACTGCATATCTATTTTTAACAACATTCATTAGTTTTTATTTATTTTAAATTATAAGAACCTCCTTTTAACATTGGAGGTTAAATGACAAAACATTTAAAAAAACTTGTTAGTCCCTTAGTAAGTTTAATTTTCTTATTAAGTATGACAAGTACGGGTTTCGCTGAAACTACAGTCTCCGCAGAAGTTCAAGCAATTTTTAACTCATTTTTATTTTTAGTTTGTGGTTTTCTAGTCATGTTTATGGCTTGTGGATTTGCAATGCTAGAATCAGGAATGGTAACTTCTAAGAGTGTATCTGTAATTTGTGCGAAAAATATCGGTTTATATTCGATAGCTGGAATTATGTTCTGGATGGTTGGATATAACTTAGCTTACGGAATTCCAGAAGGTGGATATATAGGAACGTTCACACCATGGTCTGACGCGAGTGCTGTTGATACTGGATATGCAGATGGATCAGATTGGTATTTCCAAATGGTATTTTGTGCTACAACAGTCTCAATCGTATCAGGAACTTTGGCAGAAAGAATTAAATTATGGCCATTCTTCTTATTCGCAGCAATTTTATCAGGAATCATTTATCCAATTGTCATGGGATGGCAGTGGGGTGGTGGCTGGTTAGCTACTCTAGGGTTCTCTGATTTTGCTGGTTCAACTCTTGTACACTCTACTGGTGGAGCTGCTGCATTAGCAGGTGCAATACTATTAGGTGCAAGAACAGGAAGATTTGATAAATCAGGTGCAGCAAAACCAATGAAACCATTTGCAGCTTCATCTATACCTTTAGTTACAGTTGGAGTATTCATTTTATGGTTAGGTTGGTTTGGTTTCAACGGTGGTTCACAGCTTGCTATGGGAACTTTCGATGATGCAGTTGCTGTATCAAATATCTTTATTAATACTAACTTAGCAGCGTGTGGTGGTGTTTTAGCTGCAGCAGTTATGACTAGATTACTAGCTGGTAAAACTGATGTAGTTCAAATGCTTAATGGTGCAATTGGTGGACTAGTAGCAATTACAGCTGAACCATTAGCTCCAGCACCTATTGCAGCAATATTCATTGGTGCGATTGGGGGAATTATAGTTGTGTTTGGAACTAAACTTCTTTTCAATTTTAAAATTGATGATGTTGTTGGTGCAGTACCTGCTCACTTGTTTGCTGGAATTTGGGGAACACTTGCAGTTCCATTAACAAATTCTGATGCAAACTTTAGCGCACAGTTAATCGGTGTATTATCAATTAATGCATTTGTATTTGTGGTTGCCTATATAGTTTGGGCAATTATGAAAAATACAATGGGTATAAGATTGAGTAAAGAAGCCGAGCTAAAAGGTACGGATGTTACCGAAACTGGTGTTATCGCTTATGCAATAAGAGACTAAATTTAACTCCCTTAAGTTAAACTAAAAAGGCCCCGTAAATGGGGCCTTTTTTATTAAACTGTTTTTAAAAATTCTAAAACTTCTTTTGCGTGGTCTTTAACTTTTACTGAACGCCATTCTTTAATAATTTTGTCATCTTTTAATAAAAATGTACTTCTTATTAATCCCATAAATTCTCTACCCATGAATTTTTTTTTACCCCAAACTTTGTATGCTTTTATCGCTTCTTTTTTTACGTCTGCTACCAAATCAAACTTAATTTTAAATTTATCTCTAAATTTTTCATGACTTTCCATACTATCTTTGGAAATACCAATAACTTCACAGTCTAATTTTTTAAATTGTGAAAGTAGAGAATTGAAGTCTTTTGTCTCAACTGTGCACCCTGGTGTATTATCTTTTGGATAGAAATATAAAACTTTATATTTACTTTTGATTTTCTTTAGCTCTAAAAGTTTTGAATTGGTTGATGGGATTTTGAAATTAGGAGCTTTATTTGGCATATTTTTTCGTAGATTAAAATTTATAATGATGTATTAAACCTTTATGAGCATTAAATCAGCACAAACATTGGTCGCAGAAGCTTTGACAGAAATCAAGACACTTTCCCCAGCGGAAGCATTAGAGATGGTAAACACTGATAAATGCAATTTAATTGATATAAGAGATATTCGAGAACTTGAGAAAATGGGAAGAATAGAAAATTCTCATCACATTCCTAGAGGAATGTTAGAGTTTTGGATGGATCCAGATAGTCCTTACTTTAAAGAAGGCAAGATAGATATGAACAAAGAAATGGTTTTATTTTGTGCCGGTGGACTAAGATCTGCACTAGCTACAAAATCATTGAAAGATATGGGGTTTGAAAAAATTTCACATATAGATGGTGGCTTTTCTCAAATGAAGAGCAGTGGCTTTAAAGTAGAAAAATAAAAATTAATCAAATAAACTTATTCTCTTTGCGAAAAAAATTCTTATCAACCAGTATATAAATAATCCTAAAGGACCAATAAAATATGTGATTATTAAAGGAAAAAAGACTAGAATTTTTGACATATAAAACCTCTGGCTATCTCTAACAATCCAAGATCCACAAAACAAATTTATAGCTAAGAAGTGCGTCCAAAATAAAATTAAAAACTCATTATTCTCAAAAAGCTCAGCTAGATCATAAAAACTTAAATATAAAATAAAGTTTTTATCAAAATCATATCCGGCAAAAAAGAATATATATAACAGATAAACATAAACACTTGCCAAAATAAATGTTGGAATTATTGATGTAACAAATAAACCACAAACTTTGGTTTGTGGAAAAATAATAAGCATTAACCAAAAAGGTATTACACCTATATTCAACCACATATAGATCATTTCTACTGTAAAAAATGCAGATATTTGTTCAATCATCAGGGTTATATTATATTAAATGCAATAATGATTCCTATAAAAAATAAAAAAAAAAACTTAGAAGCGACAATTGATGAAATGCGTAACTTTGCACTTAATTATGTAGAAAAATTTGCACCATCAAAACAACAGCTAAAAACATATCTTTTAAAGAAATATTTAAGATCTAAAGTTGATAATGTTAAAAGAAGCAATATTTCAGATCTAATTGAGATTGTAGCTGAAGATTTAGAAAAATCTAAATTTATAAATGATAAATTTTATTCAGAAACAAAAGCAAAAAGTTTAATTCAAAGAGGCTCATCAATAAATAAGATTAGAAATTATTTAATAAGTAAAGGAGTTGGAGAGAAATACATAAAAAATACAATTGAACAAATTAATGAAAATAATGAAGATCAAGATTTTTTTTCAGCCATAAAAGTTTGTAAAAAAAAAAAAATTGGTCCTTCAAGAACTGAAGATAATAGACCTTTATTCTATAAAAAAGATATTGGTATATTAGCAAGATCTGGATTTGATTTTGAAGTTTCCAGAAGAGTAATGGAACTAGATAAAGAGGAATATTTGAAAATTATAAATCTTCTTTAGACTTTTTGTTCTTTTCTTCTAAATAATACTTAATTTTGCTTTTGATATAGTTTTTTACCATCACAAATAATATTAATCCAAAAATTGATACAGAAACTATTATAATTAATATTATTCTTAATTGTTCACTCATTATATATTTTTATTTCTTTTCAAAATTATACTAGGATTTTTAAAATTTTCTTTTCCGTAAAGTATTTCATTTCCCTCAAAATCTGTAACTATACCTCCTGCATTTTCAAGAATAGCATGCCCAGCTGCTATATCCCATTCACATGCTCTAGGCTCTGCAACA
>CABYKN010000018.1 GCA_902519695.1 uncultured Pelagibacteraceae bacterium
TTCCATGCTTAGTTTTTAATCAGAATTTTAAAACAACTAACTTAAATATAAAAAATTAATAATTTCTAGTAAGCCATCTCCTCAGGGCTGGGCTGATGTGATCAAAAAGGCGTTACTTAAAATAAAATAATATGATTAATACCTGCCATGAGTGAATTTTCACAAAATGGAATTGTTTCAACATTGCATGATTTTGGTACCAAATCCACTAAAGAAATAGAAGGTGAACTATTAAAATTTTCTAGTGAGAGAAAAATGGAATTAATTTTACCATGTCTCTTCTCAGAGATTGAAGGTGATGCTTTACCCAATATCGTTTCAGAAATAAAAAAAACTAATTATTTAAATCATATAATTATAGGTCTCGATAAGGCTAACGATGATCAAGCTAGAAAGGCATGGACTTTTTTCGAGCAACTTGAAACACCTTTTACAATTTTATGGAACGACGGACCCAATTTAAAAAAGTTAGATAAAGAATTAAAAAAAAAGGATTTAGCCCCAAGTGAAAAAGGTAAAGGTAGAAATGTATGGTATTGTATAGGAATGTCCATTGCTAGAGATACAGCAAGATCTGTGGCTTTACATGATTGTGATATAAAAACTTATGACAGGCGAATGCTAGCTAAATTGTTTTATCCTGTTGTAAATCCTCTTTTTAATTTTGAGTTTTGTAAAGGATATTATCCAAGAGTTGCTGATGGTAAAATGAATGGCAGAGTTGCAAGATTATTGGTTTTTCCTTTACTGACAGCTTTGGAAAAAACTATTGGTAAAAGTGATTATCTAGATTTCATGAAATCCTTCAAATATCCTCTCGCAGGGGAATTTTCCTTTAGGCGTAATGTTCTACCTGAATTAAGGATTTCCTCTGACTGGGGTATAGAAATTGGAATTTTATCTGAAATGCAAAGGAGTTATTCTCCACAAAACATATGTCAGGTTGATCTTGCAGAAACTTACGATCACAAGCACCAGAAACTATCTTTTGATGATGAAACAAAAGGTTTGTCTAGAATGTCTATAGATATAATAAAAACTTTTATTAAAAAATTAGCCACGCAAGGACATTCTTTTAGTAGAGAAAAATTTAGATCTTTGAAAGCAACTTATTATAGGTCAGCTTTAGATTTAATTGATATATATAGAAGTGATGCACAAATGAATGGTCTAAAATTTGATTCTCACACAGAAGAGAAGGCAGTAGAACTTTTTGCAATAAATATAATGAAAGCTGGTGAAGCATTTTATTTAAATCCTATGGATACACCATTTATTCCAACTTGGAGCAGAGTTAAAAGTGCTATTCCTGATTTTTTAGACAGACTTCAAGATGCTGTAAATGAAGATAACAAACAATACATTTAATTTTCCTTTTTATTACAAACAAAAAATAACTTTCTTGGAAAAGAGCCCTCTTCGAAATAATCAATAGATAAATTTTCATATCCGTTTATCAGATTTTGAATTTTTTTTTTTGAAAAAAAATGAATTATAAAACCATCGATTTCGTATAGATCTTCTCCTCTATGAATACCTTTTTTATAATCTCCATCGTCAGTATTTCTTACTGTGTAAATATTTATTCCTCCTGGTTTTAAAATTCTATAAATTTCACCATTAATTTTGTTTAAATCTTTCTGGGTTAAAGCCATACAATAAAGCATATGAGAGTAACAAGCATCAAATGAATTACTTTCAAATGGTAATTCCTCTCTAATATCAAATTGTAATGTTGATATTGAAGATTTTAGATTTTCTTTTTTTATTTTTTCATTGATAACTTTAATACCATTTTCACTATAGTCTAATGCTGTCACATTTATCGAATTCTTTCCAAAGTAAATAGTATCCCTACCTAGGCCCGCTCCCAACTCAACAATTTTAGAATATTTGTTTTCTTTAAAAATATTTAAAGCTTTTTTTGCTGCTAAACTTGGTTCTAAACCAAACATCTCAGGCTTATTTGAGAAATTTATTTCCCAATGCTGAGATTGCTGGTTTAAAATATTTTTATCCAATTTATTTAGAAGGATCTGGTACCTTTCTTAAATAAGGTTTCACAGTTTCCCATCCATCAGGATATATTTTTTTCGCCTCATCATCTTTAATGGCTGGCAAAATAACTACATCTTCACCTTTTTTCCAATTAGCAGGAGTAGCTACTTTGTGTTTAGCTGTTAACTGCATAGAGTCTATTGCTCTTAAGATCTCTAAAAAGTTTCTTCCAGTTGCCATGGGATATGTAAGATATAAACCAATTCTCTTATCAGGTCTGATTACAAAAAATAGTTCTAACAGTTTCATTGTCAACTGCTGTTCTACCCATTGACGTTGTGCCGGCATCACCCTCCAACATGTTAAAAAGTTTTGCAACTTTTAATTCTTCATCAGCTATAATTGGATAATTTGGTTTTGTGCCAGATACATCTTTAATATCATCTAACCACTTTTTATGGTCCTCTACTCCATCAACGCTTAAACCAATCACTTTTACATTTCTTTTATCGAACTCGTCTTTCATCAAACCTAGAGCACCAAGTTCTGTAGTACAAACTGGTGTAAAATCTTTAGGGTGTGAAAAAATAACTCCCCAACTATCACCTAACCATTCGTGGAAAGAAATATCTCCTTCAGTTGTTTTAGCTTGAAAATCAGGACACATACTATTTATTTTTAACATTGTCTCCTCCTTATAAAAAAATATTATATGAAAGATTGTTTTACTAAGCAAACTTTTATAAGGTTAGTTATTTATGATATTTGAACAACTTTTCGATCAAAAATCTTCTACATACACTTATATAATTGCAAGTGGTGAAGGTAGAGAAGCGCTTATAATAGATCCTGTTATTGAGCATTCAGATGAGTACTCAACTATTTTGAAAAATTTAGATCTTAAACTTGTCAAAGTAATTGATACACACATTCATGCTGATCATATTTCAGCATTAAATGAATTAAACAAAAGAACAAACTGTATAAGAGTTATGGGAGAAAAATCTAAATCTGAAGTTATTGATCTTAGAATAAAAGATGGTGAAAAAATTAATGTTGAAGAAGTTGAGCTTCAAGCAATTTATACTCCTGGTCATACTGATTGCTCATATAGTTTTTTGATGAATGATAGAGTTTTTACTGGAGATACACTTTTAATAAATGGAAGTGGTAGAACAGATTTTCAAAATGGTAATGCTTACGATGCTTACGATTCTATATTTAATAAATTATTAAAGTTACCTGAAAAAACTTTTGTATTTCCAGCCCATGACTACAACGGTAAGAAATTTTCCACTATTGAAAATGAAAAAAATAATAATCCAAGATTACAAGTAAGCTCAAAAGAAGAATATGCAGATATAATGAACAATCTAAATCTTGCAAATCCTAAAATGATGGATGTCGCAGTTCCAGCTAATGTAAAAGGGCTTACTTTAGACAATATTAATTAACTTTAAATTTCAACATAAGTAACTATATAGGCTGTCTATGAACGACTTTTTGCAATCTATTATTGACAGAGATCCTGCTGCAAAATCTAAGATAAGTTTAATTTTAACTTATCCTGGTGTTAAAGCGATATTTTTTCACAAAATTGCAAATTTTTTTGCTACTGCAAAATTTGATCTTATCGCAAGAATTATTTCTCAGTTTTCCCGTTTCTTGACTGGTATTGAAATTCACCCTAAAGCAAAGATTGGAAAAAATTTATTTATTGATCATGGTATGGGAGTTGTAATTGGAGAAACATCAGACATTGCAGACAATGTAACTATTTATCATATGGTTACTTTAGGTGGAATATCCCCTAGTATTAATTCAAATGATCAAAGAGAAGTTAAGAGACACCCTACTCTTCATGACAATGTTGTAGTTGGTTCAGGTGCTCAAATTTTAGGGCCAGTAATAGTTGGAAAAAATGCTAAAATTGGTGCGAATGCAGTTGTCACAAAAAATGTTCCTGAAAATGCTGTTATGGTAGGAATACCTGCTAAGAATGTTGGTACAGCAACTGAAGAATTTAAACCTTATGCTGTTACTAATGGCAGTGAGGAAAAAGAATAATGAAAAATTACAAGGATGATTTTATCCAATCAATTGGAGATACTCCTTTAATAAAACTAAAAGCTGCATCTGAAATAACTGGTTGTAATATTTATGGTAAAGCTGAATTTTTAAATCCAGGTGGATCTGTAAAAGACAGAGCAGCACTTGCTCTTATAAAAGACGCTGAGGAAAAAAAATTAATATCTAAAGGTGGAACAATTGTTGAAGGTACTGCTGGAAATACTGGGATTGGATTATGTTTATTAGGAAATTCACTAGGTTACAAAACTATTATTGTAATGAACGATAATCAAACTCAAGAAAAAAAAGATACATTAAGAAATATTGGTGCAGATCTAAAATTAGTTCCACCAAAACCTTATAAAGATGAAAATAACTTTGTTAAAGTTGCTGCTAGAATGGCTGAAGAGCTAAAAAGTTCAAATAATCACGGAGTTGTTTGGGCTAACCAATTTGATAATACCGCAAACTCTAAAGGTCACTACCATACAACGGGTCCTGAGATATGGGAGCAAACGGAGGGAAAAGTTGATGGATTTGTATGTTCTTCTGGAACTGGTGGAACTATTGGTGGAGTAAGTAGTTTTTTAAAAGAAAAAAATAAAGATATAAAAATTTATCTATCAGATCCAAAAGGATCATCTCTTTACAATCATATTGAAAACGGAGAGCTAAAAGCTGAAGGTGGATCAATAACTGAGGGCATTGGATCCAGCAGAGTAACTGCTAATTTTGCAGAAGCAAAAATAGATGGAGCTTTTTCAATTGAAGATAAAGAATCTTTGCCAATACTATATGATTTAATCAAAAATGAGGGTTTAAGTCTTGGAACAAGTTGTGGAGTAAATATTGCAGGTGCAATTAGATTAGGGAAAAAATTAGGACCAGGTAAAACTATTGTCACTATTCTTTGCGACAAATCAGACAGATACAACTCAAAGATGTTTAATAAACCTTTTTTAATTGAAAAAGGTTTGCCTTATCCCGACTGGATATAATCACGCATACCAGCACTGTAATAAAACCATTACATTTTTAATTTAGAATAAATAAATATTATCTAATAATCAAAGGAATTTTATGAACGCAAAAGAAGTAGTTAAAAAAGGATATGAACTTTTTGGCAAAGGAGATATGGAGGGATTTATGGAAATGGTACATGATGATATCACTTGGATTTATCCTGGAGATAAGCATCCAATGTCAGGAACTCATAAAGGCAAAGAAGCATATATGAAAACCATGATGCAAGTTCCAGATCTATGGAGTAATTTTTCAGTAACCCCTGATATGATGATAAGTGAGGGGAATAAAGTGTTTGTTAAAGCAATTGCTAAGGCAGATGGCATGGATACTATTTTTGGTCATTATTTTGAAGTAAGCGATGATGGTAAACTGACATTGTTTATTGCGTTTGACGACACATTGAGCATGTTCAATGCAATGAAAAAGTAAGAGTTTATGAAAAAATTATATTTTTTTTTAATTATCATATTTATGTCGAGCACAGCTTTTGCTGAACAAGGACAAATTAAACAAAACGGTTTTTTTGCAGGTACATCAAAGGTTTTAGGTGACGATAAAGGTAATTTTACAATTATCTATGATGGTATGTTGGGTTTAAAAGCATTAGATGGAACGACTTTTGGAGATAAATCTTCAATGAGATGCGTAGGTTCAATAGTTGTTTTTGCAGGAAAAGGATATGAAAGTGGTACTTGCGTAAATAAATTTGAAGATGGTGGAACAGCAACTTCACAATATAAAGGTGTTTTTGGAAAAATGTTGAGATGGAAATATGTAAGTGGAACTGGAAAGTATGAAAATATATCAGGTGGTGGAACTGCGACTATAAAAGGTATGAATTCTGCACAAGAAGGGATTGTTCATTCTTACAATGAAATTACAGGAAATTATAATTTAAACTAAGGAGAAATATGTCAATTTTAGAAAAACTTAATAAAGCAATTTTGGAAAAGGATGGGGCTGCAGCTGGAGAGTTAGTGCATGAAGAATATAAGATGTTTTCTCATCTTAAAGGCGAATATGTGCATATGGGTAAAGAAGGTATGATAGAGGCTGTAAGTAAAGGAATGATGAGTCCTGTTAAACATAGAATTCTTTTTGAAAATGATGAGATAGGTTTTGATCATTCTTATGTGACTTATCAAGATGGAAACACAGAAGCGTTAATGTGTTGTTGGAAGTTCAAAGATGGAAAAATCATCGAAGTAGAAACAGGCGCAACAAAATTACCAAAAGAATAAATTAAGGAGGATTATGAGTGGCGCAGAAACAAAAAGTTTTGATAAACCAGATCAGGAATTTAAACAATTTGACAATGCAGACATGTACCATGTGAATGTTGGTGGACAGAGGTTAGTACAAATTAAACTTCAACCAGGTTGGAAATGGTCAAAAGATGTTAAACCAAAAATAGACTCCGACGCTGCAAGTTGTCAGGCAAATCATATTGGGGTTATTGTAAAAGGAACTGTGTGTGCAAAACATGACGATGGAACAGAAATTACTTATACCGCCGGTAGCGCTTACTCAGTTAAACCAGGTCATGATGCATGGGTAGTTGGTGATGAGCCAGTTATTGCATACGAGTTTGGTGGAGTGTGGGGCGAATAATGGTGAAGATGGTAGGTAGTTTTGAAGTAAAAGATTGGGATCACTGGAAAAAATCTTTTGATGCCCATAAAGAACCTAGGGAAGCTGCTGGTATAAAAACAGTTTATGTTGGAAATGAAATAGATAATCCAAATAAAGTTCATATAGTCATGGAGACGCCCGCAGCAGATACAATGCAAAAATTTATGCAAGACCCAGATAATGCTAAAGTAATCGAAGAATCTGGACACAAACAAGAAACAACAATGATGAGCGTTTGCTCAGATTAAAACAAACTGAAAGGTAATATGAAATACTATATGGTAACTCACACGTTTAAATCTAAAGAAATGAAAGAAAAATTTAATGAAACTTTAGGCGGAATGACTAGAGAACAAATAATTGAATCATCAACAAGTGATAAGGCCAAATGTCAAATGACATACTACACTCCTGATGAGACAATGACTATGTTCTGTCATTGGATGGCTGAAAGCACCGATGCTATTAATGAGCAACTTTCTGCTATGAATGATTTTTTTGAACCACATCAATTTACAGAGGTAAAAGAAGAAGTATTCAATTTTAATAGTTAAACAATATAGGAAAAATTATGAAAAAAATTATAGTCGTATTATTCTTAAGTATCTTTACTTCAAATTGCTTTGCAGATGGTCATGTAAAGAGAATATTATCAACTAGTGAAACTGGTATGGGAAATGAAATTGTTTATCCATCGGGTAAAGCAAAAATAACAGCTTTTGAATTTACTGTCCCTGTAGGAGCTCCAGTAAAACCTCACACACATTCCTTTCCAGTATTAATAATGATCCAACAAGGTGAAATTGAGCTTACGATGGATGGCAAAACCAAAGTTTATAAAGCTGGTGATGCATTTGTTGAAGATGTCGGTATTGCACATGAATCCCGAAATATAGGAAATGTGCCTGCTAAAGCAATAGTAGTTGCAATCGGTGTTGAAGGTCAGAAGATTGTAAATCCAGTTAAATAGAGAGGAAACAGAAATGATAATTAAAATAGAAGAAAATATAAAATCACTTTCATCATGGATGAATATGGTAAAAGCGAATGCTGAAAAAATTAAAGGATTTGGTGCTACGATTATTTTTGCAGGTGTATCAAAAGAAGACCCTACAAAATTTACTGTAATCGTTAAGTATGCAACCATGGAAGGTTTTGAAGCATTTAAAAATGACAAAGAACTTCATGCAGCAAGAGCTGAAGCAGGCGTGGATTTAGATTCAGCAAAGGTTACACCGATGCATGAAGATTTTATGGAAAATTTTAGTGGATAAACAATCAATATAAAGAAAGGATAAAATATGGAAACAGAAACACTAGTAGTAGCTCATTTAAAAGAAGGTATGTTAGAAAAATTTATGGGCTTTATGCAATCGGATGCTGGTATGGCAGAGAGATCGAAAGTTGCAAATGTATCAAAAACAATTGGAACAGTTGCACCTGACAAAAAAACAGTAATGTTTAAAATTTTTGTGACCGATAAAGCTGCCCTTAAAGCTTTTATAGATGGAAGCAATCCAGTATCAGCTCCAGTTATGAAAGAAGTTATGGAAAGTTACAGTGTCTACGAATTAAATAAAGTAGATATGTAATAATTTTTGTAATAAGGTTTGTAATGCCTTCAGGATATATCATATTAAATATTAATGTGTTAAATCCTGAAAATTACAAAGAGTATTTGGAAAAAGCTCCTCCAACTGCTCAAATGTTTGGTGGTGAATACATAATAAGAGGTGGCGAAAATAAAGTCATTGAAGGTGAGTGGAAATATCCAAGAACTGTTGTAATTAAATTCCCATCTTATGAAAAAGTTTTTGAGTGGTACAATTCAGAAATATATAAACCTATCAGACAAATTAGATTGGATAATACAGTATCAAATACATTAATAATTAAAGGAGCATAAAGGAGAAAAAAATGTCAATTTTAGAAAAATATAGTGCTGCAATTAAAAATAAAGATGAAGCAGCAATGAACGAACTTTTGCATGATGATTTTAAATTCACAATGCATAAATCAGGGAGTGTTTTAACTAAAGGTGATGTTATCAAATGGGCAATGAGTGGTGATATCAAACAAGATAAAACTAGAATTGTTTATGAAAATGATGAAGTTGGTGTTCACCATGCGTTCGTAACATTTGATGACGGTAATGTAGAAGCAGTTATGGCAGTCTACAAATACCAAGATGGTAAAATGATTAGTTTAGAAACCGGTGCAACGCCAATGCCAAAATAAGTGAACAACATAGACTTTTATTTTTCTATCGGAAGTACTTATACTTATCTTTCAGTTACTCGAGCACTAGAAGCAGAAAAACAACATCAAATTAAGTTTAACTGGACTCCTTTTAGTGTGAGAGCAATAATGAAAGAAATGAACAATGTTCCCTTTCCTAAAGAAAAAAAAAATAAAGTAGATTATATGTGGAGGGACATAGAAAGACGAGCAAAAAATTATGGATTTTTTGCCAAAACACCAGTCCCTTACCCTTTAACAGAATTTGATTTAGCTAATAAAATTGCAATATTAGGTTTAAAAAATAACTGGGGTGTAGATTACGTTCAGCTTACTTATAAAAGATGGTTTCAAGAAGGAAAAGAGCCTGCTGTTGAACCTAACTTGAGTGAAATTTGCGAAAAACTCAGCTTAGATAAAGAAAAGATTGTTTCAGAGGCAAGCTCTGAGGAAATAAATAATATTTATTTATCAAATACAGAAAAAGCTAGAAAAAATAAAATATTTGGAAGTCCGTCATTTGTTGTAAAAAATGAAATATTCTGGGGAGATGATAGAATGGAAGATGCAATCAAATGGTCGAAGGCAAATGAATAATATAACTGCTTATATAATTTTATTAATCGCAGTAATTCTTGGAACAGCCTCTAACAGTTTCGCTAAAAGTGCTCAAGGTTTTACATTATTAATACCTAGTATAATTACAGCAGTAACAATTGTTGGATGTATGTATACTTTATCTTTAGTTATGAAAAGTATACCAGTTGGAATAACATATGCCTCTTTCGCAGGCCTATGTATAATTGCTACAGCTGCTGTCGGTGTTATAAAATTTAATCAAGTACCAAATTTTTATACAATAATTGGATTGATTTTAATTATATCGGGTGTCTTAATAGTTAACTTATTAGGAACAAATAAATGAAACCATTATCTGGTTACATTTATTTAGTATTGGATATATCAACAGGAATTGCTGCAAATAGTTTTGCTAAAATTTCAGATGGATTTTTAAAATTAACTCCAACGATTTTATCAATAGCTTTTATGTGTATAACTATGTATGGACTTGCAAAAGCTATGTCTATGATACCAGTAGGTTTTACTTATGCTACTTATAGTGGGACAACTGTGGCTGCTATTTTAGTCTTCGGGATGATTAAATATAACCAGATACCAAATATATAAGGTTTAATTGGGATTTTTTTTATTATTATTGGTGTTGTAATGGTTAATTATCTCGGAAGGATTAATTAGCTTTTATTAAGTAATAAAATTAGTACACCTACTACAAATATAATTATCCCTAAAATTTCTGTAATTTTGACTTTTTCTTTAAACATATACTTTGAAGAGACATAACTAAATAATAATTCTATTTGGCCGATAGCTCTAACAAATGAAGATTGTATTAACGTAAAAGCATAAAACCAAGATAATGTTGCAAGAAATCCAGCTAACCCTGCAGTCAAACATTCGTACTTGTTTTCATATAATTTTTTAAACTGTGACTTTTCAAATATAATTAAATAAATAGTAACTAATGTAGTTTGTATAACTAGACCAAAAAATAGTGTTGCTATAGCTTTTTCAAAGTTATTACTAAAATTTTCCAATGTTAATGCTGCTGCTCTAAAATATACAACGCTTAAACCCAAGAATAGTCCTGCGGATAAACCAATTAGAGTTGTTTTTGAAAATAAGTTTTTTAGAAATAAACTTAAATCTTTAATCGATAGTATAATTACTCCAATTGTAGATACGATAATACCTGTTATTCCAAATTTATTTAATTTGTCCCCTATTATCAAATATTCAAAAATCGCAACCTGAATAACTTCAGTCTTGCTCAATGAAGTTCCAACTACAAAATTAGCAAATCTAAATAAATAGAGTAAAACAAATGTAAAAATTATTTGGAAAATTGAACCTAATAATACGTTAAATATAAATTTTTTTTGACTTAGTATTTCAGGAATTACATTTAAATCTTGGAAATACAAAAAAAATAAAACTGTCCCAAATGGTAACGCAAAAGCAAATCTTACATAAGTTGATGCAATAGTAGATACTTTTTGATTAAGTTTTTTCTGTAAAGTTGATCTAAGATTTTGAAAAAAAGCCCCAGAAATAGCTACAATTATCCAATTCATTGATGATTATTAATATTGTATTTAATTTTAAAGTCGACTTAAATAGTCTCATTTAACAAAAAAGAGGGAAATAACATGAAAATCTTTAAAAGAATAATATTTTCTCTAATTTTCGTTTCTTTTGCCAGTGCAAGTTTGGCAGAAACAAAAATGAGAATTACGCTTCAATTACCATTAAAGGCTCACTTAGGTCAGAACCTTTTGGTATTTAAAAAAGAATTAGAATCAAGATCAGACATTAAAGTAGAGATTTACGACTCTGCACAACTTTACAAAGATAAAGAGGTTCCGCAAGCTGTAGGTTCAGGAGCGATCGAAGCTGGTGTTGCATCTATAACAAGATTTGCAGGAACTAATCCTGAAGTTGATGTTTTCTATCTTCCATTCTTATTTGATTCAGAACAAAAAGTAAGAAAAGCAACTCAAGCTGGATCTGAGATAAGAGCTATTCTTGATCCTGCAATAGCAAAGACTGGAGCTGTTCCACTTTATTATCAAGCTTATGGATCAGCAATAATGTTATCTAATGGTGGTCCGATGAAAACTCCAGCTGACTTTAAAGATAAAAAAATTAGAGTATTTGGAAAAACACTTGGAGCTTTTGTGAGTTCTTTAGGTGGTAAACCAGCATTAATATCTGGATCTGAGCAATATTTAGCTTACCAAAGAAATACAGTTGATGCAGGTATGACTGGTGTATCTGGTGTAAAATCTAGAAAATTATATCAAGTAATGGATACTTTAACAGTTACAAATCATGGCGATATCGAATTCGTTGTTGTTGCTAATGATAAATGGCTAAGCTCATTAACTCAAAAACAAAGAGACGCTATAGCTGAAGCATCAAAAGTAGCTGAAAAAGCTGTAAGAGATGACATGGCTAACATCGAAGCTGGGGCTTACAAAGAAGCAAAAGCAAATGGAATGAACATTGTAAACCTTAGTAGTTCTGAAGTTTCTGCTCTTAAAAAAGCATCGTCATCTGTTATTGATGATTACATTTCTAGAACAGGTGGAGCTGGTGGAGTTGGTGATCAACTTGTAAAAGCTGCAAACAAACTTTAAATCATATAAATACCCCGCACTTAAGTGCGGGGTTTTCAAATGAATACCTACGACAAAATTGTAAAATATTCTGGCTATTTAGCTTCAGCGTTATTTATTATGATAGGCTTTATAGTTTCTTATGAAGTTATCATGAGATACATATTTAATTCACCTACTATTTGGGTAAATGAAATTTCTCGATTTTTACAAATTTGGGCTACTTATTTAGCTTTAACTTATACTTTTCATAAAAATGATTTTATCAGAATAACAGTTATATATGACAAAGTAGGAGATAAAGGAAAAAAGATATTAGATTTAATAAGTGCAATATTCATTTTAATTTTTAGTGGATTTGTACTTTATTATGGATGGTTAATTGCCTACGACTCTCTTAAAGTTGGGAGAACAAGCTCTACAATTTTAGATGTTCCATCCTTTCTTACAGAATTTGCAATACCATTATGTTTTGCATTTTTAGTATTAAGAGTGCTTTTCGAAATACCTAAATACATCAAAGATATAATTAAATGACAGTAGCAATAATCTTATTTTTGTTATTTTTTGTACTTTTTTTAGGAGTGCCAATAGCATTTGGTTTAGGTTCTATAGGATTGGGTTTAATGTTTTTTGGGGATATTTCTCCTTTAATGATCCCACAAACTTTTTACAGTGTAGCAGATAACTTTATTTTATTAGCTGTTCCGATGTTTTTGATGATGTCTAATATATTGTTAAAAGCAGGTGTTGGAGAAGATCTTTTTAATTTTGCTCAAAGCTGGGTTGGAAATTTTCCAGGCGGTTTAGCAATAGCAACTATAGTTTCTTGCAGTATTTTTGCTGCTATATCTGGATCATCAGTGGCTACTGCAGCAACAATCTCAACCGTAGCATTTCCTGCTATGATAAATAGAGGTTATCACAGAAACTTTACTTTAGGTATTTTGGCTGCAGGTGGAACGTTGGGGATTTTAATTCCTCCATCAATTCCAATGATTGTGTATGCATTTGTTGTTGAAGAGTCTGTTCTAAGTATGTTTCTTGCAGGAATTGGGCCAGGAATAGTTTTAGCATTATTTTTTATTATCTTTTCAGTTTTTTACGTAAAATTTTTTAATAAAGAAGTTCAAAATGTATCCAGCACTTTAGAAGAAAAAATTAAATACACAAAAAGAGGTTTACCAATATTATTAATGGCCTTCATCATGCTGGGTGGAATTTATGCAGGAATTTATACACCAACAGAAGCAGGTGGTATTGGTTTTTTAATATCATTTATCTATGTTGTGGCTAAAAAAAGATTAGATTTTAAAGGTTTTATCGAAGCTGGTTTGGAGACAATGAAAACTACAGTTACAATATTTATAATTATTGCAGGAGCAAAAGTTTTTGGTAAAGCAATTTCTCTTTATAGAATTCCTCAAGATTTATCGTCTTTCATAGTTACTAATATTAATGAGACTGGTTTATTTATACTAGTTGTTTGTATTACTTTGCTAATCTTAGGATTTATAATGGAAACCCTGTCATTAATTTTAATCATGATGCCTATATTTTCGATTTCAATTGCTGCAATGAATATTGATTTAATTTGGTTTGGAATAATTTTTACACTAATGATTGAGTGTGCATTAATTACACCTCCTGTTGGACTAAATATTTATGTTCTCCAAGCAATTGGTAAAGCAAAAATGTCAGAAATAGCCAAAGGTGTGATACCTTTTGTCATTATAATGTTATTTACAGTATTTGTTATTTACTTATTCCCTGACCTAGCATTATATATACCTTTTAAATTATAAATATGTTTTCAAAAATAAAATCAAAAGATAAAGCAGAACAATTAAGACAATTATTAAATGGACCAGAAATAATTGTAATGCCTGGATGCTTTGATGCATTATCAGCCAAATTAATTGAAAGAGAAGGTCTGAAAGTTGGTTTTATGTCTGGCTTCAGTGTTTCATCAACAAAACTTGGTATGCCGGACACGGGCTTAATTTCTTTCTCTGAAATGGCAGAACAAGTAAGAAATATATGTAATGCTACATCAATTCCAATCATATTTGACGGGGATACTGGATATGGAAATTCAGTGAACGTATTTAGAACTGTAAGAGGATATGCAGATGCAGGAGCAGCTGGTGTGATGATTGAAGACCAAAAGTGGCCAAAAAAATGTGGTCATACAAAAGGTAAAGATGTTGTCGATCTTGATGAAGCAAACTCAAGAATTAAAGCTGCAGTGGATGCAAGAGAATATGGAAATAAAGATATCTTAATAATGGCAAGAACTGATGCCATAGCAACTAGAGGATTAGATGATGCAATTAAAAGAATGCAATCATTTTCAAAACTTGGTGTTGATATTTTATTTATTGAAGCTGTTAAAAATAAAGAGGATATGAAAAGAATTATTAAAGAAGTACCAGGTCATCATATGTTAAATTTGATCGAAGATGGTGAAACCCCATTATTAGAAATTAATGAAATAGAGGAAATTGGCTATAAAATTGCTGTAATGCCTTTAACCCTAATGAGTGCATCAGTAAAAATGATGCAAGAATGTTTAAATAATATGAAAAATAAAATTTATAATAAAAATGTTTCTAAATTTTCAGACTTAAGAGATATAGTTGGCTTCAACGAATATTACGATATTGAAGACAAATATAAATAATGTTTCCAAAAAAATTTTCTAAAATTCTTTTCGTTTTTTTTATGGGTTTAGGAATGAGTTTGTTAATGACCCTAATTATTACATTTATAAATACAGGTTATGATGAATTTTATTATAAAAGATTTTTCAAAGCTTGGTCTATTAGTTTGCCGGTTGCATTAGTTGCAACGACTTTTGTTGCACCATTGGTTAATAAATTAGTGGAAAAAATTACTAAATAGAGAGGATGTCATATGAGTGAAAATATAGCTTTTATAGGAGTTGGTAATATGGGAAACCCAATGGCCTGTAATTTAAAGAATGCAGGGAAAAAAGTTAAGGTTTTTGATGTTTCTAAAGAAATGATTGATAAAGCCATTGAAAATAATCTTGATGTTGAGAAGGATTTTGGAAAACTAATCAATAGTGAAACGTCTGTTGTAATCACTATGTTGCCCGAGGGTAAACATTCAAAAGAAGTTTATTTAAAAGAAAATGGTGTTCTAGATAAAGTTTCTAAAAATTGTCTACTAATAGATTGTTCAACAATCGATATAGATACCTCTAAAGAAATAGGAAAGAAAGCAAATGAAAAAGATATTAAGATGATTGATGCACCAGTAAGTGGTGGTGTGATGGGTGCACAAAAAGCAACTTTAAATATTATGGTTGGTGGGTCAAATGATGCATTTAATCAAGCTTTACCTATTTTAAAATTAATGGGTAAAAATATTTATCATGCTGGAGAGATGGGAAGCGGAAACGGTGCAAAGATTTGTAACAACATGTCTCTTGGAATAACAATGATTGCTGCTTCAGAGTCATTAATGTTAGCAAGAAGATTGAATATAGATATAAAGAAAGTTCATGAAATTATGAAAAATGCCTCTGGAAATAGCTGGCCTATTTCAGTTTATCCACCCTTACCTGGATTAATTGAAGGAACTCCATCTAACAATAAATATAAGCCTGGCTTTTCTGCAGGTATGATGAACAAAGATTTAAAACTTGCAAATGAATGTGCTAAAAATGCAAATGCATCTACTCCATTAGGAGAGATGGCATTAGAAATATATTCAAAGTTTTGTGAAGATGGAAACGGTTCGAAAGATTTTTCAGCTATATCAAAGGTTATTGGTGGAGATGCTTGGGATTATCCAATAGAATAATTACCAAGAGGAATTTGGACTTTCCAAAAATTTTAATTCATCTGGTGTAGATTTTCTTCCCATAACTTTATTTCGATGAGGATATCTGTGAAATCTTTTAATTGCAGCGGTATGATCTTTCCAAAATTTTTTTATCTCTTTGTAGTTTGGGTGGTTAGATAAATAGTTATCCAACAATTTATATGCTCTATCATGATCTATTACTTCTTCGCTGTGAATGTATGGTAGTAGCATAAAAAAACGCTGATATTCATCCATTTGATCAAGATACCCGTTATAGACTGCATCATTTACAATCAGTCTTGCTTTATGGTCAAACTCGAAAGCTTTTTTATCGTCTCTATATAAATTTCTTGAAAATTGATCCAATAAAATAACTAAAGCCAGAGTGCTCAATGGTTCATCTTGCCAATCATCATATTCATTCAAAGTAGCTTTTTCATGATCATCTTTGAATTTCTCTCTAATCAATTGATCAAAATTAACATCTCTTTTAAATCGCTTTTCAACGACCATATCATCAAACCAAAAATCTAATATTGCTTTAGCTCTATCATTCATAAACTTTGTCAACTTTTACCTGATATGACTCAACAAGTCTGTTGGTTTCATTTGCCATTGCAACGACTGCAATAAGTTCGCTTAACATCTCAGTAGTAGCACCTTTAGATTTAGCAGCGATACTGTGAGATTTAATACAATACTCACAACTATTTGTCATTGAAACTGCAACATAAATAAGCTCTTTTGTCATTTCATCCAAAGCACCTTTTTTCATCACTTGCTGTATAGAAGTCCAAGTTCTCTCTAAAGTTTCTGGGTTGTTGGCTAACATTTTCCAAAAATTGTTTATGTAGTCTGTATTTCTCTTCTTTTTTATATCTTCAAATACTTCTTTTACCTTTCCTGTAGCATCAGCTTCTTCAATCATATTAAAAACTGCCATTTCACCTCCTTAATTGTAAATTGTTTCTATTTTAGGCATTAATCTTAATAATTCCTTAGTATATTCATGATTTGGATTTTTAAACAACTCTTCTGTCTCAGAAACCTCGCATAGTTTTCCATTCCTTAAAACTCCAATGTCATCACACATTTGTCGAACAACTGGTAGATCATGACTTATAAAAAGTATAGTTAAATTAAGTTGTTCTTGTAAATCTTTAAGTAAATTTAGTATTTGAGCCTGAATACTCACATCCAAAGCAGATGTTGGTTCATCACAAACTAATAATCTTGGTTTTGTTGCTAACGCTCTTGCAATAGAAATTCTTTGTCTTTGTCCTCCCGAAAACTCATAAAGCCAATAAAATTTTTATAAAATACCCATACTTCATTTCTCTCTCCTATATTATTAAAATAAAAATCTAACTTATTAATTATGTAAACTAAAGTGATTTAATTCACTATTTTTTTGAAGTTTTCGTAAAGAATTTTTGAATATTTGTTCATAGATTGAATATTGTCTTTCGCATCACTATCAAATTTATCAAGAGCTCCTTGTCCTAACTGACTCTCTAAAGCAGACTTATATTCAGGCACACATCCCCATTCTCCTACAGTGGTATCTTTTATCTCAATATGAAATTGAATACCGTAAGCATGTTTTTTGTATTTAAAAATTTGGTATTTTGTTTCAGGAGATGATGCTAAAAGAGTGATATCATTATTATTTTCTAGATTTTGAACTTCATATGAGTGCCATTGGAGTGATTTAATAATATCAGGAAATTCTTTAAATAATAAATCGTCTTTTTTACTATTTAAAAAATTAATATCTAAAATACCTATCTCTGGATTTTTTGATTTTACTACTTTACCTCCAACTACCTCTCCTAATAATTGACAACCTAAACAAAAACCTAAATATGGTTTATTTAAGTCTACTACAAATTCTTTGATTTTCTTTTTCTCTTCTATTAACCAAGGGTAATCTTTTTCCATCCAAGTATCCATTGGTCCGCCCATACAAAACATTGCATCAAATCCTTTTAAATCATCTGGAATTTTTTCCCCTTCGTCAAGTTCTACAGTTTTAATATGAACTTTATCCTCTAACATTAAATCTTTAATATAACCAGGATCCTCAATTTTAATGTGTTGAAGAACAATTATATTTTTCATGTAGCTGGCTTAAGCAATTTCAAAATTTTTTTATGATTTGATAAATTATTTGAAATAATTATGTTTCCACCTAATGAAGCATCTTTATTATCCCATGTAGTAATTATTCCTCCTGATGCTTTAATAATTGGTATTATTGGATGTATGTCCCAAATTTTGTTTGCACATTGAGCTACAATATCTAGTCTTCCCTCTGCTAATTGGCAATATGTTAGTGCATCGAAACATGGAAACTGCATTCTCTTAACAAATTTCATTATTTTTTTTTGTTTTTGAAAAGACAAAGTTCCGTGAAAAGCAGCAGCTACTTTCAAATAATTAAATTTTATTTTTTTGTTTACTTTTAATTTTCTTTTTTTTCCATTTTCAAACACAAAGGCAGATTTATCATCTTGATTTAAATAGTATCTTTTCATTCTTGGGAAATTGGCTAACCCAACCATTGGTTTATTCTTATAATTTAAAGAAATTAAATTGCTCCATGTAGGATTTCCAGCGACAAATGATCTTGTCCCATCAATTGGGTCAATTATCCATGAAAATAGACTTTTTGTCTTTTTTGCTCCAAACTCTTCACCGATAATTTGATGATCTGGAAACTTATCATTAATCTTTTTTCTTATAAATTTTTCAAAAGCTTTATCAGCACTGGTAACGGGATCATAACCTTTACCTTTTAACTTGTTATTAATTGTAAAAGTTTTGTTAAGTTTAGTGTAATAAAAATTAGTTAAATCCGTAGCAAGCTTATTCAAAAAGGTGTAATAAATCTTGAAATCTTTTGTTTTTTTGAAGGTCATTTATCTAATGAGTAATAGTTAAAATATACAACTAGTTCAAATAAAATATCTTGAAAATTTTAGAATTTGATAGAAGAATCCAGATAGATGAAAATAGAAATCGATTCTAAAAAAGTATTTATAAATAGTGGAAATAATAAAGAAGAAATACATCCATTTTGGCTTAGAGAAAGAATAAATAACGAAGATGCTCTGGATAAAGGAAATCAACAAAGATTATTTGATCCAAATTCTATAAATACTAACATTGATATAGAAAAAATTGAGAATGAAGATGGATTACTTAATTTATTTTTCAATGATGGAACTAATTATAAAATAAAAGAAGATCAAATATTAAATGAGTATAAATCGCAAAATCTTGATCCTATTTCAATTGATAAAATTAAATGGGATTCAAATTTTAATAATTTTCAAAAATTTAAATTTGAAAATGATATTTTTGAAAAAAAAATCATGTATGATTTATTAGTATCATTCTATAAATACGGTTTTGTAGTTTTAACTAATGTACCAACTGAAGATAATTTTATTATTAAATTTGCAAATTCAATTGGCAGTGTCAGAAGAACAAATTTTGGGGAATTTTTTAATGTAAGATCTGTACCTAATCCAAATGATTTGGCTTATACATCATTAGCATTATCTCCACATACAGATAATCCGTATAGAAAACCAGTTCCTTGTGTTCAATTATTGCATTGTATTACAAATAATGTGAGTGGAGGAAATTCTACCTTGGTTGATGGTTACACAGTAAGTGCAAAAATCAAAGAGGATTATCCAGAATATTATGAAATTTTATCTTCAGTTAAAGTAAAATTTAAATTTATAGACAATACGGTTGTTTTAGAAGATA
>CABYKN010000019.1 GCA_902519695.1 uncultured Pelagibacteraceae bacterium
TGATTGATTATTTTATTGAAAATATTTGCAATACTTATAATTATAAAAAATTTAAGATAAATGATAATAACTATTTACTTAATTATGAATGGCCTGGAAATGTTAGAGAGCTAAGGAACCTTATTGAAAGAATTGCTATTCTTTCGCCAGGAAATGACGAAGAGAAAATATTAGAAATAATTAAAGAGTCATTATCAAAATTTTCTAATGAAACTTTTTCGGTAGCTGAAAACTTATCTATACCTCTAAGAGAAGCAAGAGAAAATTTTGAAAAAGAATATTTAATTACACAAATAAAAAAATTTGGTGGAAATATATCAAAAACTGCTAAATTTGTTGGGATGGAAAGATCAGCCCTTCATAGAAAATTAAAAATTCTTGGTGTTAAGGATCTAAATTAATGAATATAATAATTTGTGGAGCTGGTAGAGTAGGTTATACAATAGCAAAGCTTCTAACAGAGCAGAATCATTCAATAACAGTTATAGATCAATCTAGTGATGATATACAAAAAATCAATGAATCTCTTGATGTAAAAGCAATTGTTGGTAAAGCAACTTCTCCAGAAATTCTAGATCGTGCAAATACTGCTGAAGCTGATATGTTGATTGCTGTAACAAGAAATGATGAAATAAATATGCTCATTTGCCAAATAGCATATTCACTATTTAAAGTTCCCAAAAAAATTGCTCGAATAAGATCTCAAGAATATTTAGATCCTAAATTTTCAACATTGTTTAATAAAGAAAATTTACCAATAGATTATGTTATTTCACCTGAAATGGAAATTGCTAGATCATTGCAAAGAAAACTTGAGGCACCAGGAGCCTTAGATAATGTACCATTTGCAGAAAATAAACTTAGATTATTAGAAATTCTAATTAATGAAAAATGTCCAATTCATGAAACTAAACTCAAAGAATTAACAAATAAGTTTCCAAATTTAAATGCATATATATTAGGTGTTATTAGAGAAGAGAGTTTTAAAATATTGAAGAAAGACGACAAACTTCAACATAATGATAAAGCTTATGTTATCGTTAACTCAATTCAAATGGAAGAAACACTTAAAGTCTTTGGACATAATGAAAAAATTGCAAATAAAATACTCATTATTGGCGGTGGTAATATTGGATTTAATCTTGCCTCAAATATAGAAAGCAATTTTGAGGAAGCTAGAGTAAAAATTATAGAGAAGGACAAAAGTAGAGCCGAATATATTGCAAATTATTTAAATGATACAATTGTTATCAATGGAAATGGTTTGGATGAGGATGTATTGAACGAAGCTAATTTAGATGAAGTAGAAACTGTGTTAGCTTTGACAAATGATGATGAAGATAATCTTATGGTTAGCGTCCTTGTTGAAAAATTTTCAAAAAATAAGAGAACGATGGCTCTTGTTAATAAACCCAATTATTCACTTTTACAATCATCTTTAAAAATCGATGATTTAATAGATCCAAGAATGAGTACAGTCTCAAGTATATTGAAACATGTCCACAAAGGCACAATTGAGAATGCGTACACAATTTTAAATGGTGAATATGAAGTTATTGAAGCAGATATTTTAGAAACATCAGAATTAGTAAATAAAGAGTTAAAAAATGCAGAATTACCTGACGAAATTCGTGTAGGAGCAATTTTAAGAGATAATAAATTTATTCTTCCTTCATCAAAATATATATTTCAGAAAGACGATACAGTTGTATTGTTAGCTAAAAGAGACCAATTACCTCTAGTAGAAAATTTGTTTAGAATTAGCTCTATCTAATAAATGAATGTTTTTAGCCTAAGATATTTTGGCATTTTTTTTCTTGTTATAAGTTTTTTCTCATTTTGTAATATAATTTATTCTTATTATTTTAATCTTTTAAATAATCTAAGTAATTATATTTTTACATTTACAATAACTCTTATAATTGGACTTTTTCTCATACTATTTAAAAAATATAAATATGAGAAAATTAAATTGTTTGAGAGAATTTTAATTGTTTTAATTGGTTACCTAATTTTACCCATCGCAATATCCATTCCTTATTATTTTAATATAGATAATTTAGGGTTAATTAATTGTTATTTCGAGGCTATTTCTGGATTTACTTCAACAGGTTTTACGATTTTTAATGATTTAGATCAATTAGATCAAACATTAATCTTGTGGAGATCTAGCTCACAATGGATAGGCGGATTATATTTTTTATTTTCAATATTATTACTTATTGATTTATTTGATGAAAACTTAAAAAGATCTTTGACAAATTATATTTCGTTAAATTCTTCTGAAATATTTAAACAAGTATTTAAAATTATAGTAATCTACGTATCAATGACAATTCTCATCTTTATTTTGTTAAAATTTGTAAACTTACGATCTTATGAGGCTTATAATTATTCACTTTCAATAATAGCCTCGGGAGGATTTTTACCTAATGATAATTTTGATTTAACATTTGCCACTGATATAAGTAAAATTGTTGTATCTATATCAATGCTATTTTCTTTTTTTAGTCTTTTTTTTATTTTTAATCTAATCTTTTTTAAAAAAAAAAATATTAATTATTTAAGTGAAGATATAAATATTTTAATTTATCTTTTAATAGTAATTGCATTATCATTTATTTTTTTTAATTATGATAACAATTTTTTAAATGTATTAGTTTCTATTTCAAGTAGTGTTTCAAACATAGGAATTTCATTTGAAAAGGTTCCTAAAAATCTTGTTTTTGTTTTTTTATTATTAGTGATATTAGGTGGTTCTTTTTTTTCAACAAGTTCTGGTTTAAGAGTTATTAAAGTTTTAACCTTAATAAAATTTTCTTTAAATAATCTTTTGTCTCATTCTAAACCAAATCAAATTTACTCAAATAAATTGTCTTTAAATAAAATTGCTGCAAATATTACAGATATTAACAAGTATTTTTTTGCTATAATTATTTTTATAATTTCTTTATTTTTAATATCAATTTTATTAACTGTGTCTAATTTAGATTTTGAAACATCTTTCAAATTAGGTATTTTGACAATTATGAATACTGTTAACTCTGAAATGTATGGTTTAGGAAATTTAAATTTTTATAATTTTAATATCTTTGGCAAAATTTCATTAATTATATTTATGATTATTGGGAGAATTGAACTTTTATCTGTTATTATTTTATTAAAAAAATTTCTTTTCAAAAATTAAATTAGTATTATAAATTAATTTATATGCGCTCTTAGCTCAGCTGGATAGAGCAACGGTTTTCTAAACCGTAGGTCGAAGGTTCGAATCCTTCAGAGCGCGCCATATAAACAGTATTCGAATAAAACTATCTATTGATCTAAATAAAATAACATGATTAGATAATTAGATAACTTTAATTTAAATATGAGGAGAAAATGTTTAAAAATATAAAAAAAATACTTTCATTATTGGCTGTAGCATCGCTTGTATTTGTCTATTCTTGTGATCAAATGGCTGGAAAGAAAAATCAAAAAAAGGGAGCATCTAAAACTGTAGATGCTACAAAAAAATCAGGATTTGTAAAGTGTGGTGTATCTCAAGGATTGCCAGGATTTTCAAATGCTGATGCTTCAGGTAATTGGACAGGTGTTGATGTAGATATATGTCGTGCAGTTGCTGCTGCCGTATTAGGTGACGCAGACAAAGTAAAATATACACCTTTAAGTGCTAAAGAGAGATTTACTGCACTTACATCTGGAGAGATAGATGTGTTATCAAGAAACACTACTTGGACTCTATCAAGAGATGCTGACATAGGTTTAACTTTTGTTGGCGTAAATTTTTATGACGGTCAAGGTTTTATGGTCAGAAAAAACTCAGGTATAAATTCAGTAGATGATTTTCAAAATGGTATATCTGCTTGTACAAATATAGGTACAACAACAGAGTTAAATATGAGAGATTTTTTCAATTCTAGAAATATTTCTTATGAACCTGTAGCATTTGAAAAAGCAGATGAAGTTGTTGCCGCTTATGATGCGGGTAGATGTGATACTTATACTACTGATAAATCTGGTCTAGCAGCTCAAAGAACTAAAATGTCAAATCCTGATGAACATATGGTTTTACCAGAGACAATATCTAAAGAACCTTTAGGTCCTGTTGTTAGACAAGGTGATTCAGTTTGGGAAGACATAGTAAGATGGTCTTTGAACGTAATGATTGAAGCAGAGGAATATGGTGTAGACTCTCAAAATGCTGATATGATGAAATCATCTGATAATCCAGCAATTAAAAGATTGGTTGGAGCTGAAGGTGAATTAGGAGCAGCATTTGGTTTAGATAACGAATGGAGTTTAAGAATTATTAAACAGGTTGGTAACTATGGAGAAAGTTATAAAAGAAATATAGCTGACACAGGAATTTTACCTGACAGAGGTCCAAATGAGTTATGGACTAAAGGCGGAATACTTTATGTTCCACCTGCAAGATAATTGTTAACTTTTACAACTTTAAAAAGGGCTAGATTTATCTAGCCCTTTTTTTTTATATTTAATATATTGACATTGCATGAAATTGAAAAAAATATTGCCCCAAGTAATTACACTCTTGGTTGTTATTTTAATATTTAGTTTTTTCTCCCTTAATGCTCAGATTAATATGGCAACAAGGGGTATTGATTTTGGTTATGGATTCTTAACACAAGAGTCTTCATTTGATGTCCAATTTTCTTTGATTGAATATAGTGGTTCTGACAGTTACGCTAGAGCATATTTGGTTGGGCTTCTAAATACACTTTTGGTGTCAATATTAGGTATTATTTTTTGCACTATACTTGGTGTTATTGTGGGAATTGCAAGATTATCTCCTAACTATTTAATTAGAACAACAGCCGCTTGGTACGTTGAGTTTTTTAGAAATATACCTTTACTTTTGCAAATTTTTTTTTGGTATTATGCGGCTTTAAGAGCTCTACCATTACCCCAAGAAGCTGAACCAATGTTAGGCACTTTTTACCTTACAATTAAGGGTTTCTATACGCCCTCTTTAGTTTGGATAAATTTAGATATTTTTATTTATTCTACAATTGCTGCAATAGTAGGAATAGTTTTTGTTAGATTGTATGCAAAAAAACTTAGAGAAAATCAAGGAAAACATATACCAGTTTTAAATATTTCAATTACAATTTTATTCATACTTCCACTTTTAACGTTTTTTATTGGCGGTGTAAATGTTACTTACGAGTTACCTATTTTAAAACAATTAGCGAAAACTTCATTTATATTTGAAGGAGGACTAAGTATTCCACCTGAACTGCTATCTTTAGTAATTGCACTGTCGCTTTATACAGCAACTTTTATAGCTGAATGTGTAAGGGCAGGTATCGAAGGCATTAGCAAAGGTCAAAGAGAGGCTGCTGCCTCAATAGGATTAAATAGAAAACAAATTTTAAATTTAATTATAATGCCTCAAGCTTTAAGAATAATTATACCTCCAGCAACAAATCAATATTTAAATTTAACTAAAAATTCTTCTTTGGCTGCTGCTATAGCTTATCCCGATTTAGTCTTAGTATTTGCAGGTACAGCGTTGATGCAAACAGGTAAGGCAATTGAAATTGTATCAATTACAATGCTTACATATTTAACACTTAGTCTGCTAATTTCATTATTAATGAATTGGTACAATGCAAGAATAGCAATAGTAGAAAAATAATGATAAATTTTAACTATTTAAATCCATCAAAAAATAACCTAAGATTAAATTTAATTATTGGTTTATCATTAGTTTTTTTATCACTTTTTGATGTTTTCTTATATTCATTCTTTGATATTAACATAACTTCTTTTTTACCTTATTTTGTTAGCTTCTCTTTGCCTCTCATACTTGGAATGTTTGGTCTAAGTATAATTAGAATTTCATATTCAGGAATTAAAAAATTAGATAGTTTAAATAAGAATATAAATACAAATAATTTCAATGCTGCATTAACTTTATTAATAATATTTACTATAATTAAAATATTACCACCTGTTATGAGCTGGATGATATTAGATGCAAATATTTCTGGAGATACAAAAGATGCGTGCACTGGATCAGGGGCATGCTGGACATATATTAAGATTTGGTTTAAGAGATTTATGTATGGCATGTATCCAAATGAACATATTTGGAGAGTTAACCTGGCTTTTATATTTCTAGTTGTCTTGGCTTTTGTAGGTTTTATTACCCCACAAAAATATAAAAAATATTTAACATTATATTATATAATTATTTATCCAATAATTGCATATATTTTAATTTATTATCTTATATCTGGAGGTTCTTTGGGTTTGGAGTGGGTAGAAACCGGAGCTTGGGGTGGATTATCTTTAACATTTATTGTTTCTTTTTTTAGTTTAATATTTTGTTTTCCGTTGGGTATGGCTCTAGCTTTAGGTAGAAGAACAAACTTACCTATAATTAAATATGTATCTGTTGGATTTATTGAATTTTGGAGAGGAGTACCTTTAATTACTGTTTTATTTATGTCTTCAGTTATGTTTCCAATGTTTTTGCCTCAAGATTTCTTTATGGATAAACTTGTACGAGTTATTATTGCAATTTCTTTGTTTGAGGCTGCTTATGTTGCCGAAGTAATTAGGGGTGGACTACAAGCTTTACCAAGAGGGCAGTATGATGCTTCAAAATCTTTAGGTATGGGTTACTGGAAAATGCATATATTTGTAATATTACCACAAGCTCTAAAATTAGTTATTCCAGGTATTGCTAATACTTTTTTGGCTCTAGTTAAAGATACCCCTTTGATATTTGTAGTAGGTTTACTCGAAATTATTGGGATGTTACAAATGGCTAAAACAAATCCTAAATGGTTAGGTTTTGCTATGGAAGGATATGTTTTTTCTGCTATAGTTTTTTTTATAATTTGTTATGCAATGAGTAAATATAGTTATAATCTAGAGCTAAAATATAAAACAGATAGATAATATATGCCAGAAAGTATTATTCAAATTAAAAATGTTAATAAATGGTTTGGCGATTTTCAGGTACTAAAAGATATAAATTTAGAGGTTAAACCAAAAGAAAAAATTGTAGTTTGTGGACCGTCAGGATCAGGAAAATCTACCTTAATACGATGCATTAACAGACTAGAAGAACATCAAGAGGGAAAAATTATTGTTGATGGAACTGAAATTTCAGAAGATACTAAAAATATTGAGCAGGTAAGAGCAGAAGTTGGAATGGTTTTTCAACAATTTAATTTATTTCCACATTTATCAATTGTGGATAATTGTACTCTAGCACCAATTTGGGTAAAGAAAATGCCAAAAAAAGATGCAGAAGAGTTAGCATTAAAACATTTGGAAAGAGTACAAATTCTTGATCAAGCTCAAAAATTTCCAGGACAATTGTCTGGCGGTCAACAACAGAGAGTTGCAATTGCAAGGGCTCTTTGTATGGAACCGAAAATAATGTTATTTGATGAACCCACATCAGCCTTAGACCCTGAAATGATTAAAGAAGTACTAGATGTAATGGTTAATTTAGCAAACCAAGGTATGACAATGATTGTTGTAACACATGAGATGGGGTTTGCAAAAGAAGTTGCGGATGAAGTTATTTTTATGGATGAAGGTATGATAGTAGAACAGGCAGAAACAAAAGAGTTTTTTGCTAACCCAAAAAGCGATAGAACAAAGCTTTTTTTGAGCCAAATATTATAAAAATTGTATCTAAATTGCTAAAAAGTCGCTTGACAGCTTTATAAAATCTTAAAAATTATTATTTTTTATAAAATTATTTTACTTGAAATAACTTTTTGATTTCTATTAACTCAACTTATTATTTTAATTAAAGAGGGGTCTTTGATGGAAGGAAATTTCAATAAACATCTAGGTAATAAATTAAAACTTAGACGTTTGGCTTTAGGTTTAACTCAAACTAAAGTCGCAAAAGCAATAAATGTTACATTTCAACAAATTCAAAAATATGAAAAAGGAACAAATGGTGTAAGTTCTATTAGATTACTACAATTATCTAATTATCTTAAAGTTCCAATTAACTATTTTTTTGAGGATTTTTCTGAATATTTAATAAATTTAGAAAAATCTAAAGAAGGTCATATGAATGTTAACTATAATTTTTTAGTAAAAGTTTATTCTGAACTTACTCAAGATCAAAAAATTAAGTTTAGTAAAAATATACAGATTAACCAGGTAAATATTTCTAAAACAGGATAGCTTATTTTTTATTGGCTCCTCGGGCAGGACTCGAACCTGCGACCAATTGATTAACAGTCAACTGCTCTACCAACTGAGCTACCGAGGAATGTAAAATCACAACTTACTTTTTTTTTATATTATCTCAACAAAAATATATTGTGGAGGCAACGCCCGGAATCGAACCGGGATACAAGGATTTGCAATCCTCTGCGTAACCATTCCGCCACGTTGCCATGAATTAAATATTCAATGAGGTCATATATAATTAATTTTATAATTTAGTCTATAAATTTAACGGATAATTTCATTGTTGTTTATTGATATGATTAATTTATAAAATAATTATCCATGAGTTCAGACAAATATATTCACGAAAATGTTGAAAATAAGATTTATTCTTATTGGGAAGAAAAAAATTTATTTAAACCAAAATCTAACAAAAAACAATTTTCTATAGTTATCCCGCCACCAAATGTAACTGGTAGTCTCCATATGGGACATGCATTAAATAATTCTATTCAAGACCTTTTAACTCGATATCATCGAATGAATAATTTTGAAACTTTATGGCAACCTGGAACCGACCATGCGGGTATTGCTACACAAGCATTAGTAGAGAAAAAGCTTAAATCTGAAGGTATCGATAAAAATGATTTAGGAAGAGAAAAGTTTATTGAAAAAGTTTGGGAGTGGAAAGGTCAATATGGTGACATAATAATTAATCAATTAAAAAAATTAGGCTGTTCATGTGACTGGTCTAGAAATGCCTTTACCATGGACGATAATCTATCAAAATCTGTATTAAAAGTTTTTGTTGAAATGTACAAAAATGGATTAATTTACAAATCAAAAAAATTAGTAAATTGGGACACTGTATTAAAAACAGCAATATCATATTTAGAAGTAGACCAAAGAGAGGTTAATTCAAAGTTATACCACATCAATTATCCAATAGAAGGGACAGATAAATTTATAACAATTGCAACTACTAGACCAGAAACCATGTTAGGAGATACAGCAGTTGCAGTTAATCCTTCAGATGAAAGGTATAAATCATTAGTAAATAAAAATGTAATAGTTCCAATAGTTGACAGAAAAATAAAAATTATAGAAGATGATTATGCTGATCCTGAACAAGGGACTGGGGCTGTTAAAATTACTCCAGCACATGATTTTAATGATTACGAAGTAGGGGAGAGAAACAATTTAGAAATAATAAATGTTTTTACACCAGATGGTAAAATTAATGAAAATGCTCCTGATAATTATATTGGGCTTGATAGATTTGAAGCAAGAAAAAGAATTTTAAAAGAACTAACTGAAAAAAACTTATTTGTTAAAGAAGAAAAAATTAAAAATAAAGTTCCATATGGTGATAGATCTAATTCCATAATTGAGCCTTATTTAACTGAACAATGGTTTGCAGATGCTAAAAAACTCTCAATAAAAGCAAAAGAAATAGTAAATAATAAAACAACTAATTTTTTTCCTGTTAATTGGACAAAAACATATTTTCAATGGATGGATAATATAGAACCTTGGTGTATCTCTAGGCAGCTTTGGTGGGGACATCAAATACCTGCATGGTATGGTCCTGATGGAGAAATATTTGTAGATGAAACAGAAGAAGGTGCAAATAAATTAGCTAAAGAACACTATAAAAAAGATGTTGAATTAATTAGAGATCCAGACGTTCTTGATACATGGTTTTCATCAGGCTTATGGCCTTTTGCAACATTAGGATGGCCAGAAAAAAATGAATATTTAGAAAAATTTTATCCAACCTCAGTATTGGTAACAGGATTTGATATCATTTTCTTTTGGGTTGCAAGAATGATTATGTTTGGAATGGAATTTCAAAATAAAGAACCATTTAAAAATATTTATGTTCATGCATTAGTTAGAGATGAAAAGGGTCAGAAAATGTCAAAGTCTAAAGGTAATGTAATTGATCCATTAGAGTTAATTGAAAAATATAGTGCTGATGCATTAAGATTTACACTTTTATCAATGGCATCTCCTGGACGAGATGTAAAGTTATCAGAGGATAGAGTTAAAGGTTATAGAAATTTTTTAAATAAAATATGGAATGCTAATAACTTTCTAATTCAAAATGATTGTAAATTTGAAAATATAGAAACGCCTAAAGATTTAAAACTAAATATCAATAAATGGATATTTGTTGAATTCACTAACACTAATGAAAAGATTAAAAAATCAATAGATAGTTATCGATTTGATGAGGCTGCAAGAATTGCATATCAATTTGTATGGCATTCGTTCTGCGATTGGTACTTAGAATTATCTAAAACTATTTTTTATTCAGAAAATAATGAAAATATAGAAGAAACAAGAAATGTAGCTAGCTTCATATTTACTCAAATTCTAGTTATTTTACACCCATTCATACCTTTTCTAACCGAGGAAATATGGTTGAAAAATAAATTAGATAAAGATGGAAAAGATTTTCTTATGTTAAAAAACTGGTCTGAGGCCAGTTTTAATAAAGATAAAGAATCTGATGAAGTAAATGAAATAATCGAATTTGTCTCATCTATTAGGTCTTTTAAAAATGAAATAGAAATAAGCCCTGGATCATTTGTTAAAATCCTAGTGAACAAAATAAATCCTGAAATTAAGAAATTTATTGAAAATAACTCTAATACATTAAAAAAAATTGGCAGAATTAATGAATTTGTAAGCGAAGATATTAATAAACCTTCAGCAAACTTGGTTATTAAAGGCGAAATATTTAAAATTTACTTTGATGAAGATGTAGATTTGTCAAAAATTAAAGAAACACTATTAAATAAAAAGAATAAAATTGAGAAAGAAATGGAAAAAATTAATACAAGGCTAAATAATAAAAGTTTTATTGAAAGAGCTCCAAATGATATTGTTGAGCAGGAAAAGTCTAACTTTATTAATTTAGAAAAAGATGTTAATAAATTAAATTATACTTTAGAAAGTCTATAATGCGGAAATTTAATAAAAGAAAACTACCAAGTAGATATACAACTGTAGGACCTGACAGAGCTCCTCAAAGATCCTTTTATTATGCAATGGATTTAACGGAAAAAGATGTAGCAAAACCTTTTGTAGGTGTTGTTTCAACATGGAATGAGGCCGCACCATGCAACATTAATTTAATGAAACAAGCTCAATTTGTAAAACAAGGTGTAAATTCATCAGGAGGAACTCCTAGAGAATTTTGTACAATAACAGTTACTGATGGTATCGCTATGGGTCATGAAGGAATGAAATCTTCATTGATTTCAAGAGATGTAATTGCAGATTCTACCGAATTAACTGTAAGAGGTCATTGTTATGATGCTTTAGTTGGTTTAGCAGGATGTGATAAATCTTTACCAGGACTAATGATGTCTATGGTGAGATTAAATATTCCTAGTGTATTTATTTATGGAGGTTCAATACTTCCAGGTAGATTTGAAGGTAAGGATGTTACTGTTGTTGATGTTTTTGAAGGTGTTGGAAAATATACATCTAAAAAAATGACAGCCCACGCTCTTAGAAAATTAGAATTAAAAGCTTGTCCAAGTGCAGGTGCTTGTGGGGGTCAATTTACTGCAAATACAATGGCATGTGTTTCAGAAGCTATTGGATTAGCTCTACCTTATTCAGCAGGAACTCCTGCACCATATAAAGAAAGACATAAGTACGCAATTAATAGTGGTAAAGCTGTAATGAAACTTTTAGAAAAAAATATTAGACCAAGGGAAATTGTTACAAGAAAAGCATTAGAAAATGCTGCAACAGTTGTTGCTGCAACAGGAGGTTCTACCAATGCAGGTTTACACTTGCCAGCTATTGCAAATGAAATTGGAATTAAATTTGATTTAATGGATGTTGCAAAAATTTTTAAAAGAACTCCTTATCTTGCTGATTTAAAACCTGGTGGAAAATATGTTGCAAAAGATATGTGGGAAGCAGGTGGAGTTCCAATGCTTTTAAAAACTCTTTACGATGGTGGATATATCCATGGAGATTGTATGACTGTTACAGGAAAGACAATGAAAGAGAATTTAAAAAATGTAAAATTTAATCCAAAACAAAAAGTAATGAGAAGTTATAAAAATCCAATTACACCAACTGGAGGGGTTGTTGGATTAAGAGGCAATTTAGCTCCAGAAGGTGGAATTGTTAAAATTGCAGGTTTAAAAAAATTACAATTTACTGGAAGAGCAAGATGTTTTGACTCTGAGGAAAAAGCTTACAAAGCTGTAAAAGAGAGAAAATACAAAGACGGTGATATAATTATAATTAGATACGAAGGACCAAAAGGTGGTCCAGGAATGAGAGAAATGTTGCAGACAACAGCTGCAATTTATGGACAAGGAAAAGGGGAGAAAGTAGCCCTTATAACGGACGGTAGGTTCTCTGGGGCCACAAGAGGCTTTTGTATCGGTCATGTGGGTCCTGAGGCCTCTATAGGCGGTCCAATAGCCCTTTTAAAGAACGGAGATATAATTGATATAGATGCAAAAAAGGGGACTATTAACGTTAGATTAAGTAAAAAAGAGCTTAGTTTGAGAAAAAAGAAATGGAAACAAAGAAAAATGAACTTTGGAAACGGAACTCTTTGGAAATATGCTCAAACAGTAGGTCCAGCTTACTTAGGAGCACCTACGCATCCTGGTGGTAAAAACGAGGTTAAAACATACGCAGATATTTGATGAAAATTAGACCTGTAATACTTTGTGGTGGTGCAGGAATACGACTTTGGCCCAATTTAAAAAATACTCAAGCAAAACAATTTATTGATTTTGGTGGTTGGACTTTATTACAAAAAGCTTTTGAAAGAATAAATAATAACTCCTACGATTTTCCAATTATCAGTACAAATCTGAAGTATTTAAAGGATGTTAAGAAAACATTAAAAAAATCTAAAATAAAAAAATATAAAATAATATTAGAACCAGCCAAAAAAAATACAGCACCAGCAATTTTAGTGAGTGCTCTAATTAAAGAAATTCCATCTGATCAACCAATAATGTTTTTTACTTCAGATCATTTGATTGAAAACCCAAGTATTTTAACAAGATCTTTAAAAACTAATGTTAAAAATTTAAGTGATGAAAATATATTTATATTCGGAATTAAACCAACTAGACCATCCAATGAGTACGGATATCTTAAAACAAAAAGTATAAATAGGTTAAATAAAGTTACTAAATTTATTGAAAAACCAACAGAGCAAAAAGCCAAAAAGATAATCAAATCCGGAGGCTATTGGAATTCTGGTATGTTTTACTTAAAAAAATCATCAATAATCAATAACTTTAAAAAATATCAGACTAGTATCTATAAATCGTGTCTAAAATCTTTAGAAAAATCAAAGATTAGAAATAATACATATTTTTTGAATAAAAAATTCTTTGATAAATGTAAGGAAATTTCTTTTGATTATGCAATTCTTGAAAAATCAAAAGATATAAACGCGATAAAGCTTAGTATTCAATGGTCAGATCTTGGTAATTGGTTTGAAATATCAAAAATATATAAAAAAAATAAAAATAAATACTTTAAGAAGAAAAATGTTTTTCATAGACCATGGGGAAGATATACAAACCTATACGAGGGTAAAAACTTTTTGGTAAAAGAATTAGTAGTCAATTCTAAGTCTAAATTAAGCTTACAAAAGCATTTTCATCGATCTGAATATTGGACCATTACTGATGGAAAACCTCTAATTACATTAAACAAGAAAAATTTCTTTAAAAAACCAGGAGAAAAAATATTTATACCAAGAGAAGCAATTCATCGAATAGAAAATAAATTTAAGAAAAAAGTAAAAATTATTGAAATACAAACTGGACCTATTTTAAAAGAGACAGATATAGTTAGATATCAAGATATTTACGGTAGAGTGAATTAATACTCTTTATGGATACATTAGTATTTTCTGTCGTTTTATTGGCAGCACTACTTCATGCCACTTGGAATGGCATGGTCAAAAAGCACTCGGATAAAGCAGTTGCTCTAGCAGGTATAATTTTAGGTCATATACCTTTTTCAATTGTTGCAATCATCTTGTTACCCGCACCCTCAATAGAAAGTATACCTTATATCTTCGCAAGTATTGTTGTTCACATCGGCTATCAATGGTTCTTGCTTAGATCTTATGAAATTGGAGACTTAACAAAAGTCTATCCCATAGCAAGAGGCACAGGCCCTTTATTTGTAACGATCATTTCAATTTTATTTTTAGGCGTTGTTTTAAATAAGTTTATTTTGATCTCTATTTTCTTAATATGTTTTGGTATTTTTTTTCTTGGTATTTCCGATTATAAAAACAGTAGCTTAAATGTTATTAAATTTTCGATAATTACAGGTTTGTTTATTGGATCATACTCACTTGTAGATGGATATGGAGCAAGAGTGAGTAATTCTGCAATATCTTTTGTCAGCTGGTCTTTCACATTAAACGCTATGATTTTCCCATTTATTCTTAGTTTAAGAGGTCAAACGAATATTATTAAAAGGGTTTATAGAGAAGGTAAAATGATATTTTTTTACGGTGTAACATTATCATATGCTAGTTATGCCTTGGCTGTATGGGCATTTACAAAAGCTCCAATACCCGTTGTTACATCTTTAAGAGAAACAAGTATTTTATTATCAATATTTATTGGATATTTTTTATTAAAAGAAAGTATCAATTTAAAAAAAATCATATCAATTTTATTTATTTTAATAGGTGTGATTGGGATTAAATTATTTTAATTAAATTGTAACAATCTATAAATATTTTTGTCATTAAAGTTTATTAAAAATAATTAACAAAAATTTTAAATAATAAAACATCTTCATTTCCTCTTTGTTTAAAATTTTGTTGATTAACTACCTTCCCCTTTTTGTTATAAAAAAGGGGAGGGACAATTTTTATACATTAATTATTTACAGACGCAGGACTCTCACTGGTTTTCTTTTTAGCTAATTTTTTTGCTTTTTTTTCGGCAACTTTTTTTTCAATACCTGCAATTTTTATATTAATTTTAGCTAGTTTTTTTTCCTAAATCATCCTTATTAGTCTTGTTTACAACTGGTGCTGTGTTTTCTGGCTTAATATTTTTTTTAAATAAAAAATATAATAAAATGATTATTATAACTATAAGTATCAACTCTGCCCAAAACATGGATATGTTTTAACAAATGTAATGTATATTGTCTTTAATTATTAGGTGAAATATTTTCAAAAAATATTTTTGCCGTTTCCTCCCAAGAATATTTTTTTGCAAAATCAAGACAATCTTGACGACTTACCTTCAAAGCTTTTAAAGCAGAGGTTTTCAAATCATTATCTAAAGTATCAATATTAGTACCCCCTAATATATCTTTAGGTCCCGGTACAGGGTAAGCTGCGACTGGTGTGCCACAATTTAAAGACTCTAAGACAACTATACCAAACGTATCTGTTTTACTTGGAAATACAAAAACATCAGATGATGCAAAATGAGAAGCTAATTCTCCATTTGTTTTCTCACCTAAAAAAATGTCTTTTGGAAACTTTTTTTTTAAATTGTTTAAATCAGGACCTTTACCAATTATAATTTTAGTACCTTCAAGATCTAAATCTAAAAATGCTTTGATATTTTTTTCAACAGCAACTCTTCCAACATATATCCATATAGGTCTTTTATAAGGTAAGTCTTTCTTAATGGGGTTTTTAAATGCACCATGATTACCTCCTCTGGTCCATGTAACCATTTTATTGTTATCAATACCTAAAGAAATTAATTCTTCACGCATAGATTCTGTTGTTACTAAAATTTTTTCAGCTTTATTATGAAAATTGCATAAAAATTTTTCTGACCATTTAGCTGGAATGATAGGCATATAAAGTTTCATGTATTTATCAAATCTTGTGTGAAAACTTGTGGTAAATTTTAAGCCATTTTTAATGCAATGTCTTCGTGCCATAAATCCTAAGGGTCCTTCTGTTGCAATATGTATTGCATCAGGTTTAATTGAATTAATTAAGTTACTTACACGGGGCCAAACATTTAAGGACAATCTAATTTCATTATATTTTGGCATGGGCACGGTAAGAAATTGTTGAGGAGTAATATATTCAATAGTTTGACCTTGTGATTTAAGAATTTCACCAGTTTCGTGGAGAGTTCTTACAACACCATTAACTTGAGGGTAATAAGCATCGGTAACAATTAATATTTTCATTCTTTAAGATGCTTTTTTGAATGAACCGATCCTGTTATTATCAATATTTTCTGAAATATATTCGTTTCTTTTTTTATCCCAATAAATTATCTCAAAAGTTCCATCATATTTTTCTGCCAAGGCTGTACATGACTCAACCCAATCGCCACAATTTAAATAATTAACACCATCAAGATTTAAATTTTCAGCATGATGTATGTGTCCACAAATTATTCCATCAAATTTTTTCCTTTTTGCATATGAAGAAAGTGTGTTTTCATATTCACCTATAAATTTTACAGCATTTTTTACCTTATATTTTAAAAATTTTGCCAATGACCAATAGTCTTTACCTCTCAATTTTCTAAAAAAATTTATAATAACATTAATTTTAAGTAATAATTCATAGGCAATAGCTCCTAATTTAGAAAGCCATTTAGCATATTTCATTACTCCGTCCCAAGCATCACCATGAACAACTAAATATTTTTTTCCTAACTGCGTTTCATGAATAACTCTATTTACTATTTTAATATCACCTAAATGCATTGGAATAAATTTTCTAAATACCTCATCATGATTTCCAATTATGTAAAATACTTTTGTCCCGTGCCTGGCTTTTCTCAATATTTTTTGTATGACATCATTATGCTCTTGAGGCCAATAGAAACTCTTTTGCATTGCCCAAACATCGATTATATCTCCAACTAAATAAAGGTTCTCGGATCTTGAATTCTTAAAAAATTCTAAAAGCTTGTTAGCTTGACAACCTTTGGTGCCAAGATGCACATCAGATATAAATATACTCTTATATTTTAATAACGGAGGCATTAAAAAAACCTATTTTGTAACACAACTGTAACTCGAATCATTTAATTCTTATGTCATTGAAATGTTAAAGATTTATTAAAAATTAGTTACGAAAAAATTATGCATTATTGTTTGATTTATAACCTTAATTCTTCAACAGGGAAAAAAATAAAATTTGTAAATAAGATTTATGAAAAATTAAAAATTAACAACTCTGTAGATTATTTCAAAACCAAATCTGAAAAAGAGGCGAAAGAAATATTTTTGGAATTTAAAAATAAAAATTATGATAGATTGATAGTTGCTGGTGGAGATGGATCAGTATCATTTGCTATCAATCAATTGATAAAAAATGACTTTGATTTTAATGATAATTTTGCAATTGGGTACATACCGGCTGGAACAGCCAATTTACTTCAAGCAGAGTTATCGATAAATAAAAAAGTAGACGATATTTGTAATATTTTAACATCAAATAATTATAAACAATCTAATCTTATAAAAATAAATAAAAATTATTTTTTTTTAATGGCTGGTATTGGTTGGGATGCTAAAATTGTTCACTCTATTGATACACGTATAAAAAAAATACTTGGTAAGATAATATTTGGTTTAAAAGGGTTTCAGCATTTTTTATTTATGAAAAATAATAAACTTGATGTTTTCTTTGATGGTCAAAAATATCAAGCTGATTGGGTATTAAGTTCTAATACCAAATATTATGCTGGTCATCATAAGATAAATAAGTCAAACATTTTTGATGATAGATTAATAACTTATGTTTTTAAAGATTTAAGTAGGCTAAAATTAATGTATTATATTATTTT
>CABYKN010000020.1 GCA_902519695.1 uncultured Pelagibacteraceae bacterium
GTTTTTAAAGTTTTCTGATATTCCAGCTGCTGATTTGTGTATTGCTTGAATAATTTGTATTGAGTTTGTTACTGGGCAATTTAATTGTCCATTCATAACACTTGTTTCACCGATCTCACACTTTAATAGTTCTGATGACATAAATTTTACGATTGCAGAATGATTAGACTTTGCAGATGATTTTTTTGCTCCTGAGGTATAACCGCTGTAAGCAACTACTCCAACAGCAGCTAATATCCCAATTATTGCTACAACAACTAAGAGTTCGATTAATGTGAAACCTTTTTTATTCATATTGAATTTTAATTTCTAATCTATTATCTGAATTACTACACGGCTCTTTGAAGCAAGAACATAATGTTATGTGATCCCAAGAATTTTCTGACTCAATATCAGAGGTGCCAACATATTGTCCTCCTGCAGATGCCCATTTACAATTATTATGTCTTTGTGCAGTCATTGAGGGATTATTAGGATGCGGAGCGTATGGATTTGTATACCTACCGTTATTCTCCATATGATTAACAAGATATCTTGCTATAAATGTTCGTTGATCAGGTTGATAACAGGTAACTACACTTTCAGTTTTAGAACCATAGTCTTTCATCATTGTTACACTTCCATCAATATTACATTTTTGGATTATAAGATTAATTTCTTTTTTAATTGATGCATGATTGGATTTCGCGACTGCAACCTTTGCGCCACTAGTATACCCACTATAAGCAACCACTCCTACAGCAGCTAAAATACCTATGATTGCTACTACGACTAAGAGTTCAATTAATGTAAAGCCATTGTTTCTCACTTTTAAAATCCGGTTGGTACCTGTAACATCGGATCTAATGATTTTTTAGTACCCTTGTCATCATAAGCTGCATCTATTAAAAAACATGGGCTAATATCACATTGGTTCCACCCTACTAAAACTATTTCTCCTGCATTTCTAGTTGGACCACTATTTAGCAAGCCGTCAGGATTATTTGGTGTTGTTTTGTATGGGTTTGTTATTTTGCTTTCAAAAACATTTATAAAATACTGCGCCCAAACATTGCTGTTTAAATTTCCTGCACCCCCAGTAGAACATGTCTTAATATGCTTACTACTATCTGGACCTTCAGTTAGATCGATTCCAGACTGACATTTCAAAATTTCTGCCATTGCATACTTTTGAATCATTTTTTGATTACTAGCCATGGTTTGTTTTTTTGCACCCGCAGTATATCCACTATAAGCAACCACGCCTACTGCAGCTAAGATACCTATGATTGCTACAACAACCAATAATTCGATTAATGTAAAACCTTTATTTTTCATTTTTTTTATTTGCTTTGTAATTTTCCATCCATTTTTTAAAAACAATTATAGCATTATTCATATCTTTTGTTTTATTTGAATGATTTTTAGCCCTACCTAGCATAGTTGCAATAACATTTACTTGATATTTTATTGGTCTTTTTTTTATAGCTGAAACAGTAAACAAAGCTTTTTCCTTATCTTTAAAACCTAAACCTTTTAAGGTTGTCTCTGGTTTATAATCTGAAAATAAAGAAAGATTTAATGGTTTAAATTTTTTATCTTTGATTAGTTTATTCATTGGCATTTTATCGACTATTTCGAAGATTTTTTTTGTATATATTTTATCTAACTCAATTTTTATTGTGCCATCAAAACCAATTAAAGTAACTTTAAATTTTTTTGATTTATCTAATTTTGTAACTAATTTTATGTATCTTTTGTGAAACCCTTTGATGTCTTTTTGATACAAATCTTTTGACCTTTTATATTCTGGATGACTGTAATTAGGCGTATTGAGGACTAACAATCTACATTTCCATAGATATTTTTTAAAACTCATTAAAAAATATTAATTGTAAATTTTGTCTCTTACAAGCTTACTTAACAAACTATATCCAAGTTCGTTCATATGTAGTGGATCTTCATCGTAAAACTTATCATAACCTGCATTTATCATGGGTGTTGTAATATCAACATAATCCCACATTTTTAAATTGGTTAAGTGTTTTTTTATCTTTGAATTAGCATCTAAAATTGTTGTCATAAGATCCCTTCTAAAAGGACTAGGCTTAATTGAAATAAAAAAACATTTTGCTCTTGGTAGTTTTTCTTCAACTTGGTTGGAAAATAATAAAAATTCTTTTAACAATTCGTCACTATCCATTCCATAACCAATATCATTATCTCCAGCATAAAAGAAAAGATTAGATGGGTTTAAAGGAGCAACCAATCTATCAAAATATCTTCTACAAGAGACTAAGGTTGAACCCCCAAAACCTAAATTATAAAGATTATTTATTGATAAATCATTTTTAGCATTATCCCACATTTTAAAAGTTGAACTTCCATACAAAGCAACACTGTTATTTGTTTTTGTCTGTTGAAAAGAATTGTGCTCTAATTCTCTAACATCCAATTCAAACTCTTCTTCAACTGGACTAACTAAATTTACATTAGTTTTCAAATTTTCTATTTTATCTATGTTATCTTGAACATTTTTGGCTAAATCTATAGCTTCTTCTACATAAGATCTAAATTTGGTTCTGTAATTTTCTAAGAAACTTTTCATTTCCTCTTGATTTTCTGGATCTTTGACATGATCACTTATAGTTATTGGCTCCTTAATAACTGCTGAATATATTGTTTTAGAAACTGGATAATCAAAATTAGCAAGGGCAATTGGAATTAGTTTTGGTTTAGGATTAAGTTTAAATGCAAGATTAAATGCACCAGCTTTAAATGGTCCTGGAGATGTTATTGTTTTATTATCTTCTGTTTCTGATGTTCCTTCGGGGGCAATTACAATCGGTTGTTTTTGATTAAATACCTTTTGAGCTTCATCAAAAAGTTTTTGTTTTCTTAATTTTTTCTCATCTTCGCTTTCGTCCAACTTATCAGACTCAGGTGTATGAACAAAAATATAATCTAAATTTTCATAATAATTATATCTCCAAAATTCTGTGTTCCGACTTGTTCTAACAATACGTTGACCTCCATCATTATATTTTGGATATAAAATTTTTGAACTAATAAAATGACTATCTATTGAAAACGAATGTCCATTAGCAAGCTGATTATCGTCTATAGCTGCTAAGTGATTGTAGAAAAAAATATTTGTTGGTTCATCTGGTAAATTTTCCCAACCCTTTATTACATATTTAACATTATCAAAAGCTTTAGTGAAATTAGAGTTGGTTAACTCTCTTAATTTTGTTTTATTTGTACTATTAGAGGAATTAGATACTCTATTATAAATAATATTTAATTGACTATGGAAACGAGACTCTCTTTCTAGATTATTTAAAGTATCTTTTATTAGGCTGGATAATGATTTTTCTATCTCATTTCCCTTAATAATTAGTTCGTAAACAACATCAAATGCCATTGCATAAGTATGAGTGCTCTTCAATAAGTGTGGAATGCTATACAACTTAGAGCTAGCAGGTATTCTAGCTGTATTATCTTTTAATAATAAATTAACAAATTCTAATTCGTTTTCTGCTGAATACTTTGTTAAACCAGTAGCGCTTTGTTGGAAACGTCCTAGCTGCCACAATTGTCTTTTAAAAATCTTTATTGATAATTCAGGGTCAGAAATAATCAGATTTTCGAGTGCTTCGTTAGAAATATGTAAAACTTTCGTATCCCTAGTAGATCTAATTGTATATGGATTAAAAAAATCTCCTTTTCCAGAAGATAAAGTTAAAGCAATGCCAGCTCTAGTTAGAGTTCTAAAATTTCGTCTTATTTTTCCATTAATAAAGTTATGGAATAAACCATCAACTTTACCACTCAATAATATCTTTAAACCTTTAGAAACATCGCCCTCTTTAACTATATATTGATTAGATGAATACATCTTAATGTTACCTAATTTAATAAATTTTTCTAAGTCATCATCGGTAAGAGTTGAAAAAAAAGTAGCTGATTTAATTCTATGAATATTTGTAATACTTTTTTCTGATGGAATACCTGATGAAATTTGTATTTCATCATCTTTATACAAAGTGTTTAAATTTCTTGAAGATACAAGTAGTTGGAAGGAAAAAAACGAAATGGCTGAATATAATGTTGAAATAAGTTTGCTATTTTTTTGTTGTAAATCTCTTAAATCATCTAGTTTTATTGAGATGTATTCTGTTTCACCTTCGATAAAAATTTCACCCATAAATCTATTGGGTTGATTGAGTCCAGATATACCTAAAGGTGTTGCAGGCTTTGTTATTTTTGCAAAGGTTATAGATTTAGTTTCAAAATACTTGGTAAATGTAGCTTTGCCTTTAATTAAAAAATAAATGTTTTCTGAAATTTGATGCTGCTTTGCTAAAACCTCATCACTTTCAGCTATTATATGTTTTGATATTCCATCTATTAAATCAAAAGATTCTTTTAGATTTCCTAAATCAAAGCCATTTTGCTGAAATAATTCAGATAATTTCATAATTAAAATGAATAGATATACTTAATTTGAATTTATTGATTAAGAATAAATGCATATCTGGGTTGAAAAGTTATCAATAGTTTACCTAATTTTTTTTAGTATTAAAAAAGTGTGAAACGCAAACCAAAAAAAAATAAATCAATAAATAAATCTAAAACGCTTTCAAAAAAGCCAAAAGTAATAAACCCCAATTTTTTTTATTTTTATAATGAAAATGGAAAATTAGTTGGAATTCCTTACGGTAATTAAACTTTATCTTCTTTGAGATAAACTAGCGTGTTTATTTAATACTTCAGCTGAAATAACTTTTGCTTCTGTTGTTTTCTTAACATTCCAGATTTTTTCCTTAGCAGTTTTAGTAGATATTTTATTATCAACTATTGGTGATGGATAATCTTTACCAATTTCTAAATTTATTCCCTTTTGTTCAATGAATGTTAATTTCCATGGTTCATGAACTAATTTTCCTGGAACATTTTTTAATTCCGGAACCCATTTTTTTATAAAATCTCCTGTAGGATCTTGATCAATTGATTGTTTAATTGGATTGTAAATTCTTATTGAATTTATTCCTGTTGTTCCTGATTGCATTTGAAATTGTGAATAATGAATGCCTGGCTCATAATCTGTAAATAATTTTGCTAAATGTTTTGATGTTTTTTTCCAATCAAGCCATAATTGATAAGACGCAAATGAAACTAACATTGCTCTCATTCTAAAATTAATCCATCCATTAGTTCTAAGGTATCTCATGCAAGCATCAACAAAGGGATAACCAGTAGTTCCATTTTTCCATGCTAAATGATAATCTTCATTAAAATCATTTTCCCTTATTCCATTATACGCACTATTCATATTTCTAAATTCAATTTCTGGTTCATCGTATAACTTTTGAATAAAATGACAGTGCCAGGCTAATCGACTTTTAAAAGCAATTAATGATTTCCTTTTTGAAAAAGATAAATTGGATTTTAACTTTTCATCAGTTTTTTTAAAAATTTCTTTAATAGAAATATTTCCAAATGCAATATGAGGGCTTAATCTAGAACAAGAAGTTTCTCCTGTTATCGGCGAAGACATTTCTTTCTGGTAATTTTCTGATCTGTCATTGAGGAAAGAATCTAAAAGTTGAAGTGCTTTTTGTCTTCCACCAGTTTGAATTTTTCCATTTTCTAATTTGTTTGTTTCTACTTTCGATAAATCCTCTACATAATTATCTGAAATAAACTCGCAATTTAAATTTGAATTAACGCTTTCACTATCTATAAATTTATTCCAATTATATGACCATTTATTTCTAATTCTATGATTTAATTGAACACCAAATTGATTTGATATTTTCCAATTAATATTTTTTTCTTTAAATAGAAAACTAACTTCTTTATCTAAGTTAGTTATATACATGTTCTTGAATATTATATTTGAATAAACCTCATTTATTTTAAATTTATTAGTTAAATGACTTAAAATTTCTATTGTATCTCCGTAATATATATTGAGTTTAGCATTATATTTTTCACTCAATGTTTTTTTTAAGTCTTCTAATGATGATTTTAAAAAATCTAGATGGAATGAGCTTGATGTCGGTAATTTGTGATATTCTTTATCAAATATGTAAATTGGTAAAATCTTTCCTGATTTTATAGCTTCGTTAAATGCATCATTACTAGATACACGTAGATCGTTCCTGAACCATACGATTTTGTTCATTTTTAATAATTAAAGACTGATTTTGAAAGTTCTTGAAGTTTTGTCGTCTGATACTTTTAAAATTTTAAATTTTGAAGTTTTTTCAAGTTTTTGCCCTTTGTTTGTTACAAAAGATTTCATTTTCTTTACTTCACCCTCGGGCATTTTTCTTGTGTATTTCAGAGTATGTTTTTTTGATCCAATAACAAATATCGTTTTCATAAGATTTTAATTACAAATATATTTATTGTCTGTCTCTGTGACATAAGTTTCATTTAAGAGTTTGGGAATATTTTGATTATTTTGATATCGAGAATCTACTAAAGAGACAGGTTGTATTCAAATAATATATTTATAAAAAATAGAAATAAATTTGTTGAATACAACCTACCTAAGACTTATTTTTATAAGTGAAGGAGGTGCAAATGCTTAGAATAACGCCACCTGACACTTAGCTGGTGAGATATCACATATTAAAAATAACACAAACTAAATCCATTTAATGGATTTGGCCAAAATGGCATAAAAATGGGGAGCTCTTTTGGTAATAACCGATTGAGCTGACCCCATTTAATAATTTTTAGACATAAAATCTTTAATTCTCTTAGCACCTTCAATAATATCTTTTGTGCTTCTGGCATATGAGAATCGGATAGTAGAATTTCCTCTTTTTTGATCAAAATCAATTCCTGGTGTTATCGCAACATTTGCTTCATCTAAAACTTTTTTACAAAAAGCCAAGCTATCATTTGAATATTCTGAAATATCAACATAGATGTAAAAAGCTCCATCAGGTGGTGAAAATTTTTTTAATCCTGCTTTAGGTAATTCTTCTAAAAGTATCTCTCTATTTTTTTTATATACCTCAACATTCGATTGTAATTCTTCATTTGCATCTAAAGAAGCAAGAGCTGTAACTTGACTTGCGTGTGGAGGACAAACAAATAAATTTTGCGAAAGTCTTTCTACTTGTCTGACATGATCTTCTGGTACAACCATCCACCCTATTCTCCAACCGGTCATGGAAAAGTATTTTGAAAAAGAATTAATTACATAGCAATTATCTGTAATCTCTAAAGCTGATGTTGGATTATTTTCATATTGAATTCCATGATAAATTTCATCACTAATAAAACTTACATTATTCTCATTTGCAGTATTAATTAAATTCTCTAAAGATTGTTTATCCAGCATAGATCCAGTTGGATTTGCAGGTGATGCAACAAGAATTCCATTTAAATTATTATTTGTAATATCATCTGGTACTGGTTGAAATCTATTTTGAAGTTTGGTTTGAATATCTACAGTTTCCAAACTTAGTGATTTAAGTATTTGTCTATAGCTAGGATAACTTGGAGATCCAATTCCAACTCTGTCTCCACTATCAAACAATGCCGAAAAAGATAATATAAAGGCTCCGGAAGACCCTGTTGTAACTACTATTCTATTTGGATTTAAATCTAGATTGTACCAATCTCCATATAACTTTGAAATTTTTGTTCTTAAAGCTGGTAGACCAAGTGATACCGTATAACCAAGATTATTTTTATTTATCTCATTTGTAATATAATCTTTCGCAATCTTAGGTGCTGGTGTTCCTGGCTGCCCAACCTCCATATGAATTATATCTTTACCTTTTTCCTCTGCAATTCTTGCTGTTTCCATTACATCCATTACTATAAATGGATCAACATCTGATCTTTTTGATTTTTTCATCATTTTATTTGATCTTCACAAAATTTTTTAACCTCATCAGCAGAGAGCCTTTCGCTCTCAGGTTTATTCGAATCTAATTCAGCTTTTCCAATTATACACGCTTTAATAGTTTTGCTTTTATTAAAACCTGAATAATACTGAGTTGATATATACAATGCTATAACTCCAAGTATTATAATTATTGAAACTTTTAAATTATTACTCATCGGTAAATTAAATTTTTATAATGAAATTTTACTAATCTCAACTAACAAGAGACTTTTGAGGCTTCATATCACCCTTGCTTATACCAGCTACTTTAACTGGTTTTTTCATAGCATCTCTTCTGAATGGCTCACCTAATTCTTGATTTAGAATTATTTCGATAAATGTAGTAATACCTTTTTTTTGATCTTCACATGATTGTTTAATAGCTTTAGTGGTTTCTTCCATTGTATTTGCAATAACACCTTTTAAACCACATGCATTAGCAACTTTTGCATAACTTAATTCTGGATCTAACTCTGTTCCAACAAAATTATCATCGAACCATAAAATTGAATTTCTTTTTTCAGCACCCCATTGATAATTTCTAAAAATTACCATTGTTATTGCCGGCCACTCTTCTCTTGCACAAGAACTCATTTCATTCATACTTATTCCAAATGCTCCATCACCAGCAAAACCTATAACTGGAGTATCTGGACACCCAATTTTTGCTCCAAGAATAGATGGAAATCCATAACCACAAGGTCCAAATAAACCCGGTGCCAAATATTTTCTTGGTTTCTCAAATGTTGGGTAAGCGTTACCAATTGCACAATTATTTCCAATATCGCTTGAAATTATAACATCTTCTGGCATCCCAGCTTGAATAGCTCTCCATGCTTGTCTTGGAGACATTCTATCTTTATCTCTTTCTCTTGCTTCTTTATTCCAAACAGTTCCTGGATCATCATCCTCATGATCTAAACTTGTGAGAGTTTGCAACCATGCAGATTTTGTTTGGTGAATTAGATTTTTTCTATCTTCTCTACCATTATCTCCGGCATTTGATGAAAGTTTTTCTAATATCTGTTGAGCTACCATTTTAGCATCACCACAAATACCAACTGTAACTTTTTTAGTTAAACCAATACGATCAGGGTTCATATCTACTTGAATAATTGTTGCATCTTTTGGCCAGTAATCAATTCCATATCCTGGTAATGTTGAAAATGGATTTAATCTTGTTCCTAAAGCTAAAACTACATCAGCTTTTGAAATTAATTCCATTGCAGCTTTAGATCCGTTGTAACCTAATGGACCAACAGCTAATGGATGGCTTCCTGGAAAGCTATCATTATGTTGATATCCATTACATACAGGTGCATCAAGCTTCTCTGCTAATTTTTTACAATCATCAATGGCATCACCTATAACAACTCCTGCCCCAGATAAAATTACTGGGAATTTTGCTTCTGATAATAATTTTGAAGCTCTATCAACAGCATCTTTTCCACCACCTTGTCTTTCAAATCTTACAATTGGTGGTAATTCTATATCTATAACTTGTGTCCAAAAATCTCTTGGTACATTTATTTGCGCAGGTGCTGAACCTCTAAATGCTTTTTCTATTACTCTGTTTAAAACTTCTGCCATCCTTGATGGATCTCTAACTTCTTCTTGATAACAGACCATGTCTTTAAATAAATTCATTTGCTCTACTTCTTGAAAACCTCCTTGGCCCATAGTTTTGTTTGCAGCTTGAGGTGTAACTAATAATAGTGGAGTATGATTCCAATAAGCAGTTTTAATTGGTGTAACAAGTCCTGTAATACCTGGACCATTTTGAGCAATCACCATTGACATTTTTCCAGTTGCTCTCGTATAACCATCAGCAATCAATCCACCATTTGTTTCATGAGCAACGTCCCAAAAAGTTATTCCAGCCTCTGGGAAAAGATCAGAAATAGGCATGAATGCAGAACCAATAATACCAAACGAATGTTCGATACCATGCATTTGTAAAACTTTTACAAAAGCTTCTTCGGTTGTCATTTTAGCCATATCAAATCCTTCTTAATTCTATTTTTTAATTGTCAAAGTGCCCAATTCATATATAAATTGGATCGAATTTCAAACAAAGAAATCGTCACAATGGCTGGCACAGATATTATAATCCACGATGAAAAAGACAATGTAGGTGTTGTAGTTATTGAAAAAATTACTCCAAAACAAGACTGTGATTGCTGGATTATGGAAAATGATAAATCAGTAAAAATTCAATCGATGGATGAAATACCTTTGGGTCATAAAATTGCTATGACTGATCTTAAGGAGGGAGATACAATATTAAAGTACGGGCATGATATTGGCAAAGTCGTAAAATCAATTAAAAAAGGTGAGCATGTGCATGTTCACAACGTAAAAACTAAAAAGTGGTAAAATGGAAATTCCAAAAACATTTTTAGGATATAAAAGAGAAGATGGAAGAACAGGCACAAGAAATCACGTAATAATTCTACCTGTTGATGATATTTCAAATGCTTGTGCTGAAGCTGTAGCTAATAATATTAAAGGTACGATTGCACTTCCACATTCTTATGGAAGATTACAGTTTGGAGCAGACCTAGAGCTTCATTTTAGAACAATGATTGGAACAGGAAAAAATCCAAATGTAGCTGCAGTTATAGTAATTGGTATTGAGCCTAAATGGACAAAAAGAATTGTTGATGCAATTGCAACTACTGGAAAACCAGTTGAGGGTTTTAGTATAGAAGGTGTAGGAGATATAGACACTATCGCAAGAGTTTCAAAAAAAGCTCAAGAATTTTCAATTTGGGCATCTGAGAAACAAAGAGAAGAACGTCCTATAAGTGATTTATGGATATCAGTTAAATGTGGAGAGTCTGATACAACATCTGGATTAGCATCAAATCCTACAGTTGGAAATTTAATGGATAAATTAGAGCCCCTTGGTGTTCATTTATGTTTTGGTGAAACATCCGAGCTAACTGGAGCTGAAACTGTTTGTGAAAAAAGAGGAAAAACTCCTGAGGCTCAAGAAAAGTTTAGAAAAACGTGGAGTTCTTATAATGATTTCATCTTAAAAGAAGCAACAGATGATCTATCTGAAAGTCAACCAACAGCTGGAAACATAGCTGGTGGACTTACTACAATTGAAGAAAAAGCATTTGGAAACTTTCAAAAAATTGGGGGATGTAAATTTATTGATGTGCTAGAACCAGCAGAAGAACCAACTAAAGGTCCAGGACTATACTTTATGGATACTTCATCAGCTGCTGCAGAATGTGTAACCTTACAAGCTGCAGGAGGATTTAATCTTCACCTATTTCCAACTGGACAAGGAAATATAATTGGAAACCCAATTGAGCCTGTAGTTAAACTAACTGCTAATCCTTTAACTGCTAGAACTATGAGCGAGCATATTGATGTTGATGTTTCTAAAATTTTATCAAGAGAAATGAATTTAGATGAAGCTGGCGATGAATTAATCAAAGCTACGATCAGAGTTGCAAACGGAAGATTAACTTGTGCTGAAGCATTGGGTCATAGAGAATTTGTAATGACTAAATTATACAGAAGTGCCTAAGCTTTAAGCTTAGCTTCTCTTGCTTTATTCCACTTAGAAATATAATTTCTTAAAATTGCAGCTCCAATTCCAAGAACTACTGCCAATACAACTGATGTAAGTCCATAAAAAACTGGAAGATCTTTTGAATAATCTAAAATAAACTGTGCAATGTTACCAAGGTTTTTAGTTCCATTAACTACGGTTTCAACTATTACATCTTCTTTAATAAAAGTGTCATAAGCAATTGCAATTCCAACTAATAATAAAAGTACTGCTAAGATTGTTTTAAATTCTGAGCTATCAACTTTTTCACCAATTTTTTGACCAAGCTGAACACCTATAATAGAGCCAAGTATAAGTACAAAAACTAAAACAAGATCAATTGTTCCATAATTAAAAGCATGAAGAACTGTAACGATTGCACTTACAAATATTGTAACGAACAAAGATGTGCCAGGAATTAGTTTAGTTGGCATTCCAATAATATAAATCATTGCAGGAACTAAAATAAATGCTCCTCCCACTCCCATAATTGCTGCAATATATCCAACAATTAAACCAATAATAATTGGAGTAAATGCACTTTCATAAACCTTTGATTTTTTAAAACGCATTCTAAAAGGTAGTCCATGTATCCAATAATGAGTATGTAATTTTTTTCTAACAACAATTTTTTTTCTAGCCTTATCAATTTCTGATACTCCTTGAATAAGCATTAAAGTTCCAAGTATAGCTAAGATATACATGTAGGCTAAAGAGATAACGATGTTTATTTTTCCAATATCCTGAAAATAAGAAAAAGTTAAAATCCCTAGTAAAGTTCCAATAGTTCCTCCAACTACAATCATCAAACCCATTTTATAATCTAATGTTCCTTTTAAATAATGGGTGGTTGAACCTGAAACTGATGTTCCTAAAATATTACTTGCTTCATTTGGAACTGCATAAGCAGGTGGAATACCTAAAAATATTAAAAACGGTGTCATTAAAAATCCTCCACCTACACCAAATAATCCTGAAAGAATACCAACTGCTAAACTTAAACCAAATATAAAGAGTATGTTAATCTCGACTTGAGCTATTGGAAGAAAATATTCCATATAATCTAACTATTCCTCTCATAATCTAAAGTCAATGATTATAAGAATAAATTAAATAAAATTTTGAAATGTTCCTAGAATTATAATTGCCCAAGTAAAAAATATAAAAAGATATAGAAAAGATTTAATTATTTTTGAAAGCTGATTTGAAACTAATAAAGGGATTTTCTTAATATTTTGATTAAAAGCTTGAAGCATACCCGCGAGATACCACAAGTTCTATTAAATGCAAATAATATTTACTAAAATTTAAAAAATAGTTGCTCCAAAGACTTTGACCTCATCTCCCTCTTCACCAAGGACAAGTCGACCTAAAAAGTCTCCTGGTATCTCTGTACTGTTTTGTTTATAGATAACAGTTACGTACAAGCCTCTTCTTAGACAGCCTATAGCCTTACACCCCTCTTTAAGGCTTGAGATCAGCTTATTGCTTGCCCATTGCTTGCCAAGCTCTACTTCGTTGGCCCCGTAAAGCATTTGTGATGATAAATCCCTAGTAAAACCACCATAATCTTTCATGTTGGAACATCTAACCATGTTATTCCAGATAGGATCAGCGATTTTAATTATTTCTTCGTCTGATTTGTCGACAATACTCATCTAAAATGGTTAGGAAGCTTGCTTCTTCTCTTTATCATCAACAATATGATAAACAGGCTTTTTCTCCATTTCAAATTTTCCAGTTTCAGGATCTCTTCTAGAAACAGTCAAGCAGTGCCAGTTTTCATCATCAAGCTTCATATGATCGCCTCTGTAATAGTAGCCTGGCCAACGCGTTTCTTCTCTAAATAAAGTATGATGAGCAACACACTCTGAAGTTACAGCTCTATGCTTAAGTTCCCATGCTCTCATCAATTGGTGATAATCTTCAGCTCCGACGTGATCTAAGTCTTCTTGAAGTAATTGTAGTTGTTCTAAGCCTTTTTTAAGTAGATTATCGTTTGTCATGTAATTATTTGTTAATCCACCACAGTATTCATCCATAATTTTTTGTAGTCTTTGTAACCCTTGTATAGGTAAAATATAGCTTGGAGAAACAGTTCCTCCAGTAATTTCATTTCTTCCTACTGTATAGTTCTCAATTGGCTTAAATATTTCTTCTTTGAGCTTCTCTAATTGTGCATCAGAAACTTCAATATCATCAGCTTTTTTATCTTGAATATATTTAACAGCAGCTTTAGACGCTAACCTTCCTTCTGTAAATGAGCCTGATGAAAACTTATGAGCACTTCCACCAACTGCATCTCCTGCTCCAAATAATCCATCGATAGTCATCATTCTATTGTATCCCCAGAAATATTCATCAGGTGCTATATCTTCTGGTCCACTTACCCATGCTCCTGAACATGTAGCATGAGATCCCATTACATATGGTTCTGAAGTTGTTAATTCAGGATTTGTGTATTTTGGATCAATATTTTGAGATGCCCAAACCACCGCTTGTCCAACCGTCATTCCTAAGAAATTTTCCCATCCAACTGTTTCTAAGTGTGGGTCTTGGAATGCTTCTTTTGTGACCATGTGAATTGGTCCACCACCTGCAGCTGTTTCTTGAATAAATGCGTGATTTCTTAAGCAAGTTGGTGTTGGATGATGGTCTATATATTCACCAACTAATTCTTTAGTAGCTTCATACCATTTCTTCTCATAGTTTTCGCCATTAGCGTTTTGAGTATATGTTTTTAAATGAAGGAAATATGCTCCAACTGGACCATAACCATCTTTAAATCTACAAAGTACAATTCTATTTTCCATTTGAGTCATTTTTGCACCTGCTTGAATAGGTAATGCATAAGCAGATCCATTACTCCAAGGTGCATACCATGTTCTACCCATACCTTCACCAACTGCTCTTGGTTTAAATATGTGAGATGCTCCTCCAGCAGAAACAACTACTGTTCTAGATTTAAATACATGAAAATTTCCAGTTCTAACATTAAAGCCAACTGCTCCAGCTATTCGATTTGGATTTTTTTCATCTTTTAAAAGATGAGTAATCATTATTCTGTTATAAATTTTATCAGCAGATTTTTTTGCAGCTTCAGCTACAATTGGTTTGTAACTTTCGCCGTGTATCATTATTTGCCACTTACCTTCTCTTTGATATCTTCCAGTTTCTTTATTTTTCATCATTGGAAGACCCCATTCATCAAACATATGAACAGTTGAGTCTACGTGACGTGCCATGTCATAACCTAAATCTTCTCTAACAAGACCCATCAAATCATTTCTAGCGTACCTTACATGATCCTCTGGCATATTCTCACCCCACTGCATTCCCATATAACAGTTAATAGCGTAAAGACCTTGTGCAACGGCACCACTTCTATCTATATTTGCTTTTTCTACACAGATTATTTTTAAATCTCTTCCCCAGTGTCTTGCCTCAAAGGTAGCGCCTGTTCCAGCCATACCTCCACCGACAACTAGTACGTCACATTCTTCGATGATAGTTTTGTGCTTAGCCATTAATAATAAACGCCTTGCTTGAATGAATTTTTGTCTAAAGTTGGTAAATCTTTTTCAGTATTTAAACCATGTGGCTCATTGTATAAAATTTGTGAATTAATCTCTCCTTGATTGGGAGTATCTGCTTCAGCTAATTTTGGTATGAATTTTCCCCAAGGTTTTGTTGTTATTGGTGATACAAAATTCTTCTCTGTACCGTTTCTAAATTTAATTCTCCAAGAAATAGTTCCTTTTTCTTCTTCTCTTCGAACTCTAACACTATGACCCATTGGAGCAAAGTCAGCATATCCTCTTACATCAATTGCATGATTAGGACACGCCTTAACACATGAATAGCATTCCCAACAAAAATTTGGTTCTATATTTTTTGCTCTTCTAATAGTTTCGTCTATGTGCATGATATCTGATGGACATATATCCACGCAATGACCACAACCATCACATCTTGTCATGTAAACAAAAGTTGACATATCTACTTATTACCTTTCTTTAAAATTTTATCAATCATATTAATAGTGCTTTGGTGCCTCACGTTTAATACCAAGTCCAAATTGTTCTGGTGCATCTGCAGGTGGAGGTAAATTATCTCTAGAACCATCTGCTTCTGCTAAATTTTTTTGAATCGCAGCACCCGGTTTATAGAACATATGTGCAAATTTAGACCAGTAAACACCTCCAAATAAAACTACGTTAGCAACTGCAAACATAATTAAAAATAAAATACTTAAACCAGTAGATCCTGAATATTGGAAATACGACCAAGCTAAACCAAACGTAGAAGATAATACTAAAGCTAAAACAAATAAATCTGCTTTTATGATTCTAAAAACTGAGTGAGCTTCAGCAGATACATCTACTCTTAAAAAAAACCAAAACCAATAAGCTCCAAGGCAAGTTAAAATTGCTCCAGCGTGCCAAATAATTGGCCATATAGATGGGGTTACAGCATTAGGGGAAGAATATCCAAATATCATAACACCTGATCCAATCCAAAATAATATTGTTCCATACATACCTAATACATGTGCAAATCTTCTTTTGCCCAAACCTAATTCAGATGTAGTTCCAATATCATGTACTACAGTTTTAGAAATTATCGCTGTTTTCTCGCCAAGACTTAATTCTCTACTTGCTGCTTTTTTTGCTTTTTTAGCATTATTAAAAAAATATTTTACATTCTTCTTATGAATAATATCCATCAGTGTTCCAATCACTACTAATGCTAACATCAACAAAACAAATGCTTGCAAAGCAATTGAAGGAACTGTTGAAGAAAGGACAGCAAATGGATTTGTTGTGAACATATTATTATCTCCGCTAAATATAATACTAATCTAAGTTCATAATCTATAAAAAATATTAGTTCAACTGTCTAATAATCTCATCTCAATAAAAAAATGTTAATAAAGGTTACTTTTTCCTTACATAATGCTGTTTAGCAGAAATTACAGCTCGAACACCACCTTGAGGATTTTTAACATCATTTTTTCGTCTTGGAATCAGATGAATATGACAATGATTAATAGATTGTCCAGCAACCTTGCCAGAATTGGTACCAATATTAAAACCTTTTACAGATTTATCTTTCATTTCAATTTTTTTTTTTAGTTTCTTTATTAATTTATTGCACGCTAAGATTTCTTTTGAGGTTAGATTAAAATAATTTTTAACACACCGCTTTGGAATTATAAGTGAATGAAATTTTGATACAGGGTAAGTGTCAGTAGTTGCATAAGCTAGTTCGTTTTCAAAAAGATATTCCTTTTTCTTTGTAAAACAGAATATGCACGGATTATTAGGATTTCTCATATAAAATTACTCAATTTTTTTTGTTTAAGTATTTGAGTTTTATATTTACTTACAAAAGTTTCATAGGAT
>CABYKN010000021.1:0-5000 GCA_902519695.1 uncultured Pelagibacteraceae bacterium
CACTTTCTCAAAACATTTTATTTCCTCAAATAAATGATTTAAAGTATGCAATGAATCAAAAAAACAAAAATCCGCTTTAATATTCAATTCCTTCAAAACTTCTAAACCAACATGCTTATCAGTGCTATCGTAAGATATAAAAGTCCAAATATTGTTAACATTAGTTCCCAAAACCTTGTCGACCGATTCTAATAGTAGTGATCTTAAAAAAGAGCCTTTTGATGGGTTTGTATCCCAAGAAAAAACTTGGCCTCCATAAAGTGAACAGTGCAAATACATGGCAATTGTACTAGCTCCACACCCAGTTTCTAATAAGTTTAACTTTTTTTTACTTTTTTTTCTTAACTTATCTAAAAGTTTATATATAGCAATACACTCACTATCGGGAATACCATTTACCCAACGTGGCATTAATCTCTTAACAAATATTAAAAATTTTTCTGGATCATTTTTAATATTTTTTCTATCTGTAAAATAAAAATCGTACATCTTTAAATCCAATCTCCACCATCAATTGATATTATTTCACCAGTAGTAAAATTATTTTCGAAGACTAAAAATAAAATTAATTTTGACACATCTTCTGCTGTACCAGCCCTGTTTAATTTTATAAATTCAAGTCTCCTATTTAATTGTTTTTTACTTCTTTTCATCACTTTAGTATGAAATCTGGTTTTAATAAAACCAGGAGCAATTACATTTGCAATAATATTATATTTGCCACCAAATCTTGCTAGCGCTTTTGTTAAAGAAATAATTCCACTTTTGCTAATGCCATACGCCAAACTTGTTTCACCTCCTCCATGTAAAGCAGAACTTGTGCTTGTTAATATTATTTTTCCACCTTTTTTTTTCATACTTTCAAAAATTTTTTGAGATGTATAAAATACTGATGATAAATTAATTTCTAAATCTTTTTCATAATCTTTTTGGCTTAGTTTAGTCCAAGTTTTCACTTTAGATACATTTCCATTTAATTGAATAAATGTATTTACACCACCTGACCAATTTAAAAATTTTTCTACAAGTTTATGACATTTTTTTTGAGAGTCTAGACTAGACTGAAATATTTTTATTTTTTGATTTTTTTTTATATTTTTTAAAAATTTTGTTAATCTTTGTTTTCCAGAAAAACAGTGCAGTCCTATTATACAATCTTTTTTCTCGAGCATTAAGTTTATTAGGGATAGCCCTAAGTCACTACTTGCTCCAAGTATAAAAATTTTTTTAATCATAAATTTAAGTAATTTTTTTTTATAAATTCAACACCCCTTTTAATAGAACCTTCGATATCTTTCAAATCTCTTCTCATTTCAAGTGTAATGTATCCTTGATATTTAATGTTTCTAAGAGACTCTCCTATCTCTATATGTTCATTTAAATTTAAGGTTCCAGGTTCTAAAAGATTTTCATCTCCAACGTGAACATGAGTTATAATTTTTTTAAACCTTTTAATTTTTGAACTTATTTTTCCATCTGAACCAAATAAAACTTTGGTATCCAAATGTAATTTGAAATTACTATGATCTACCGTCTCTACAATCTCGCCTCCTTCTTCCAATGAAGTAATAAAATCTGTTTCTTTTGCACTTAATGGCTCTAGACAAAAAAAAATTCCTTTTTTTTTGGAGTATTCTGCAATTTCATAAAAATCTTCAATTGATTGCTTTTTACAATCATCGTATTTTTTTCCGCATAACTCTCTACTTTTTGGAGAACCGTAAATTAAATTTTTACCTTCAAGATCAGAACATAAATTTATTAAATTAAATAAATATTTTTTAGTTTCTTTTCTAAGATATGAATTTTCAAAAAATTTTAACTCAGGCCTAGAATACAAAAGTGAGTGAAAACCTAAAAAATTTAAATTATTCGATCTAATTTTTTTTTTTAATTCAGCTCTATCTTGTTGAGAGCTTCTTATTGGCTCAGGCCAAATTGCTGATGGAGCTAACTCAACTCCACTACAATTTAAACTACGTATAAACTCAAAAAATTTTATTATTTGTTTAGGATCTTTATACCAAGCGATATTAGAAACCGAAATATTCACAATCAATATATCTTAACATTAAATCACCACACATTTATCACAAGGATCTATTTTATTTCTCAATTTTAACTTATGCTCTTTTCTTAAATCATCATAAACGCTGCTAGTCCACAAGCTGCTTATGTCATTTTTATTAATTTTTCCTACTGATAGTGATGATTTGAAATCGACTTCACATGGATTTGCCACACCATCCCACCATACATACATTCTGCGCCACAATTCTGTACATGGTTTCTTTAAGTCGTTTTTTTGTGATGAGTACACATCTTCCCATGGACAATAATCAACAAATGCAACTTGATCAACAACCTCATTCCAAAAATTTTTCATATCTTTGAAGTTTTGAGATTGGTTTATTTTTACACCAGAAACTCTAGTTATTATTTTTGCTTTTGGATAATGTTTCTCTCTAATATTTTTAAACAACTTTATATTTTCAACGATTTCTTTAAAGCTACCATTAACTCTTAATTTTTCATATAGTTGTTCATCTGCAGCATCGGCTGAAAACACTAATGTTTTAACGCCGCTCTGAAGAATAGAATGAATTTTATTTTCCGTTAATAAAGAAGCATTAGTATTTATTTTCAAGTTCAAAAATTTATTTCTGGTGTATGCAAGCATTTTTTCAATATCGTTACATATTAAAGGTTCACCCCTTGACGCTAATGATATAAACTCAATTTTATTTTCAACTTGATCAATTATTTCTCTAAATAAATCATATGTCATATGACCCATGAAACCATTTTTTTTTCCAGAAAAATTCAAATTTGACTGAAAACAGAATACACATCTATAATTACAAAAAGAAGTGGGCTCAATTTGTAAATATGGTGGATAATCATCTCTTTCCAAAGTTTTTGGAAAAATTTCATACCTATATCTGTGGATTAAAAATTTCAATATATCTTTGTATTCAAGTAGCTCTATTTCTTTTTCCACATTAGGAGAAATTGTAAATTTAATTTTTTTTGTAGATATATGAGCATCAATTAAATCCTCTTTTAAAGATTTTACAATATGAATATGTTTTTTGTCTATTTTAGAGAGCAGTTCATTATCAACTAGAACTTTTTTTACAAGAGAGTTAATTTTGTCCTTATTTCTTTTTTGTCTATCAAAATATAAAAAGCTTTTATTTTTATCGTATTTATGATCAACTTTTATTGAGTCTTTTAGACTTTTCATTTTTTTTTAAATCCATTTGAAATTAACCAATACTCAACTCCTGGAACTTGCCATTTGTAATCTATATCGCAACCACCCCATGATTTAATTGGCATAATTTTTTTTCCCATCCATTTTTGTGGCAATAAACCACTTTTTAAATTTTCTAAACACTTTGGTCTTACAACAGACAAGGACATATCAGCGAAGTATACATTTCCTTGAGAGTCTCTATCACAATTTAGAGTTTTTGGATTTCCAAAATATTCAAATTTTACAAATGGCTTCAAAGATCCATCCAACGAAATTTTTCTAGCTCTTAAAGGGCTCCACATATTGTATACTGATGTTGTCACAGCAGAGTCAAAATATTTATCTCTTTTAAGTGCTTCAACTGCTTTATTAATAAGTTTGAAATTTATAGTCGGCGCATTTGCAAACAAAAGAACAATTAATTCAATTTTTTTTTTATTCCTTTTTTTGACTTGTTGGTATGAATATTCAAAAACATGGTCACCTAGAGCTTTGCTAGTATTTAATTTTTTAGGCCTATCTATAAACTCTACATTGTATTTTTTACTAATCTTTTTAATTTTATCACAATCTGTAGCGACATAAATCTTATCAATATATTTAGATTTTTTTGCGGCCATCAATGGATATTCGCATAATGGTCTACCTAAAACTTTATAGGTATTTTTCCCAGGAAAACCTCTACTGCCTTTTCTTCCTATTAAAATAGCTACTATCATTTTGTTTTACTTTTTATAATCTCTCTAATACCTTTAGCAAAAGAAATATATTGTCTAGAATTAATTTTTTTTGCTTTTTTAACAACTAAGTTGTCAGGAAAGTTTATATAATGACCAACATCCTTCTTTTTTTGATAAATTATTTTAGAGGTAAGTCCCATTTCTTTTTTTATCACTGTTAAAGCTTTTATTACTGATGTCTTTTCTTTGCCTGATATTTTTACATATTTATTTATATATTTTTTATTAATTGTTTTTAATGCTAACTTTGATGCATCTTTAACATTTATATATTCTCTAATATTTTTTTTATTACCTTGATAAATAATTTTCTTTTTTTTTAATGCTATATCAATAATTTTATTTATATTATTTTCTTTACTAGCTCTAATCCCATATACTGTTCCAAAACGTAAAATTGTAAACTTTAGATTATATTTTTTTTTATATTCTTCTATAAAATCCTCTGCTGCTCTTTTACTTGATTTGTAAAAACTACCCTGTTCACTGTTCACATACACACTACTAGCAAAAATAAATCTTTTAATTTTATATTTCAAACAAAAATCTAATAATCTGAGAGTTGCGATTAGGTTATACTCTGCAGTCTTAAGAGGGTTGTGCATTGATTCATTGATACCACTTAAACCACCATAATGAAAAACAACATCTTGATTCTTTATAGCTAATTCTACTTTCTTTTTATTTAATAAGTCTGTTTTTATAAATTTTATTTTTTTTTTTAATTTAAACTTTGGGGATATCTTGTCTAAAATGGTTACTTTATGATTGTTATCAATTAATTCCTCCACAAGATGCGATCCCAGAAAACCCGATCCACCTGTTACTAAACATTTCATTTCAATAATAAAAATTTATAAGACTATAAGTTAAGTTAAAATCAATATGTTTTTAATTACAATGTTAATATTATAGATGAAACTTTAGGAAATACTATAATTTAAAAAGAATTTTATCACCATTAAAATAATTTATTAAATTTTCAGTTGCTTCTAGCTCCA
>CABYKN010000021.1:10000-16607 GCA_902519695.1 uncultured Pelagibacteraceae bacterium
TCGCCATCTTGCTTCCTATTGTAAATGCCATTGTAGCACGTGTGTAGCCCAACACGTAAGGGCCATGAGGACTTGACGTCATCCCCACCTTCCTCCAGCTTATCACTGGCAGTTCTTTCAGAGTGCCCAACTTAATGATGGCAACTAAAAGTGAGGGTTGCGCTCGTTGCGGGACTTAACCCAACATCTCACGACACGAGCTGACGACAGCCATGCAGCACCTGTGTTTCGTCCGGCCGAACCGAAAACTTTGATCTCTCAAAGTCGCGACGAACATGTCAAGTGTTGGTAAGGTTCTGCGCGTATCTTCGAATTAAACCACATGCTCCACTACTTGTGCGGGTCCCCGTCAATTCATTTGAGTTTTAACCTTGCGGTCGTACTCCCCAGGCGGTGTGTTTAATGCTTTCGCTGCGACACTGAAAATAAATTTCCAACGTCTAACACACATCGTTTACGGCATGGACTACGAGGGTATCTAATCCTCTTCGCTACCCATGCTTTCGTTCCTCAGTGTCAGTAATGATCCAGAAAGCTGCCTTCGCAATTGGTATTCTTTCTAATATCTACGAATTTCACCTCTACACTAGAAATTCTGCTTTCCTCTATCATACTCTAGCTAAAAAGTTTTGATGGCAGTTCCAGAGTTAAGCTCTGGGATTTCACCACCAACTATTTTAACAACCTACGAACTCTTTAAGCCCAGTAATTCCGAACTACGCTAGGTCCCTTCGTATTACCGCGGCTGCTGGCACGAAGTTAGCCGGACCTTCTTATTCGGGTACAGTCATTTTCTTCCCCGACGAAAGAGCTTTACAACCCAAGGGCCTTCTTCACTCACGCGGCATCGCTGCATCAGAGTTTCCTCCATTGTGCAATATTCCCTACTGCTGCCTCCCGTAGGAGTTTGGGCCGTGTCTCAGTCCCAATGTGGCTGATCATCCTCTCAGATCAGCTATTGATCAAAGTCTTGGTGGGCCATTACCCCGCCAACAAACTAATCAAGTGCAGGCTCATCCTCTGGCGCATAAAGCTTTCTCCGTAAAGACTTATGAGGTATTAGCACAAGTTTCCTCGTGTTATTCCTCACCAAAGGGAAGATACCTACATGTTACTCACCCGTCTGCCACTAAGTATTGCTACTTCGTTCGACTTGCATGTATAAGGCGTGCCGCCAGCGTACGTTCTGAGCCATGATCAAACTCTCAAGTTTAAAAACGGCGCACACTAGCTTCTACATAAATACTAAGAATAATATTTATGTAACATTGAAGTGTGTACGACAAATTTTGGTAACCTTAACCGTCCACACTTCTCTTCTTAAAATATTAACAAATTAAATAGCTAATTGGGTTTAATACCAATAAATAACATTTTTTTTAATGTTGAGTGGACCGCTTATAAATAATATTATTAATAAATCAAGATATTAGATAAATTTAAAATGCTTAAAAAAACCAATGAAATCAACGTTTTTTTCACAAAATGAGACTTTTTAACAATATTAACGTAAAAGAATTCTCAATTTTTATTTGGATATTTCTTGTTACTATTTTAGGTATTGGAACTGCTTTGATTTACAATACCGTTAAAGATACTGAGGTTAAGCAAATAGCATCAACTTTAGATAACATATACTTTATTAAAACTATTAAAGAGATTACTGAAAACTTAGACCCAAGGTATACAACAAAAAACTATACTTCAAAATCAGGTGATACTTATGAAAGTATAATAAATAATTTAGAAATTGATAAAAATGAGAAAAAAATTTTAAAAGATACAATTCTTAATGAAAAATCTCTAAAAGTTTTAAGAATAAATCAAAAATTTACTTTTAAATTTGACCATTTATCCTCTAAAAAAATTAAAGAATTTAAAATCGAAACTGATAAAAAAAATGAAATTTTATTCACAAAAAATTTAGTTACAAAGCAGTTTGACAATAAGAAGATAAAGAAAAACTTTAAAAAAAATTTAGTATATAAAGAAACAGTAATAACAAATAGTTTATACGACAGTGCAATCAGTTTAGGAATAAAACCAAATATTATAATTGAGTTTGCTAGACTCTATGGATTTCAAGTAGATTTTCAGAGAGACATATGGAAAAATGACAGCTTTCAAATCATATACGAAGAGTTTTTAAATGATAAAAATAAAATTGTGGATACTGGAGAAATTATTTTTGCTAACTTAAACTTACAAGATAATGACTTACAGCTTTATAAATATGAATACGAAAAAAATAAAATAGATTATTTTGATGAGAATGGGAAAAGTATAAGGAAAACTTTGATGAAAACACCAATAAATGGTGCTCGTTTATCTTCATCTTATGGTAAAAGGAAACATCCTATTCTTGGTTATACTAAAATGCACACTGGAACAGACTTTGCGGCACCAATGGGAACACCTATTATGGCATCAGGTGATGGTAAAGTGACGAAGGCTGGATGGTGTGGTGGTGGAGGAAATTGTGTAAAAATAAAACATAACAGCACATATCAAACTGTTTATGCTCATATGTCTAAATTTGGAAGAGGAATAAAAAAAGGAGCAAGGGTTAAACAAGGACAAATTATTGGTTATGTCGGATCCACAGGCTTATCAACTGGACCTCATTTACATTATGAAGTTATTGAGAATGGAAAAAAAATTAATTCACAAAAACTAAAATTACCTTCTGGAAAAATATTAAAAGGTAATGAGAGAAAAATTTTTGAAGTGTCAAAAATTAAGATTGATGTTTTAAAATCAAATCTTATTTCAAAATCAAATTAAATTTTATTATTTAGTATTTTGATTATCTTGACTTTTAGAATCATCTATTTCAACGTCTTTCTTGAAATCCTGCTCAATGACATTATTATTATGACTTTCAACTTTATTTATTTCTTGTATACTTAAAATTCTTGAGAAATGATCTGCATGTTGTAAATAATTTTCTGATAATATTTTGTCACCAGATGAAAGAGCTTCTCTTGCTAGATTATTATACTTATCAACTAATTTTGCCGCATTCTGATTATTTCTTCCTGGATTTCTGTGTCGAAACTCCGAATTGGAATTAAATTCTCCCTGATTTTTATGTCCGTTCAAAGATCTTTTTCTAAAACCTCTATCATTGTTTGACTTAAATCTATTTTTTCTATTATTTCGATAGTTATTCATTAAATTATTTTTGTGGATACAATTACCCTTGGAATTGACGAGTTATCTTTAATCACTTTGTTTATATAATATCCATTTTCTATTAATATTTTTTGCGTAATATTGCTTTGATAATTACCTATTTCAAAAATCAATTTTCCATTTCTTTTTAGCAATTTTTTACTCTTTATAATTATTTTTTTTATTTCCCTAAGACCATCAATTCCACCGTCAAGAGCTATGTGTGGTTCAAAAAGTCTAACACTTCCATCCAATCTTTTTAAATCAAATTTTTTGATGTATGGAGGATTAGAAATTATAAAATCATATTTATTATCACGAATTTTGTCAATATTGATATTAATGAAATTAACTTTATTTCTTAAGTGATGTATTTTTGCATTAAATTTTGCAATATTTAAGGCTTTTTTACATACATCAATTGCGGTAGCTTTACAGTTAAGCCTCTCCTTTATCACAGAAATAATTATACAACCAGATCCTGTTCCTATTTCTAGCAAGCTTCTCGAGGAGGTATTCTTAATATTTTTTAAAACCTCTTCAACTATTAACTCTGTTTCTGGCCTTGGAATTAGAACATCATTGTTCACATAAAAATTATTTTTCCAAAACTCTTTTTTCTTTATAATATATGCTATGGGTTCTCTTTTTTCTCTTCTAGATAAAAGTTTTTTAAACTTTATAAAACTATTTTTATTAATATTATGGTTTAAGTTTATCAAAATTTGTTCTCTCGATAATTTTAGTGCAAACGACAATAATATTTCGCTATCTAAAATATAAGAATCAATATTATTTAATTTAAGTTTATTACTTCCGAATTTAAGAGTTTTTAAGTAATTCACGAATTTATTTTATTTAGTTCGTCCATCTGGGCTTGTAGACTTAAACTTTCTATTATCTCATCAAATATTTCTCCTTCCATAAATTCTTCTAATTTATGAAGTGTTAGATTTATTCTGTGATCTGTAACTCTCCCTTGAGGAAAATTATACGTTCTTATTCTTTCGGACCTATCACCTGTGCCAATTTTACTTTTTCTGTCTTTTGACCTTTCTTGATCAATTTTTTGTCTCTCATAATCATAAATTCTAGATCTTAAAATTTTTAAACCTTTTTCTTTATTTCTAATTTGAGATTTTTCATCTTGTTGGCTTACAACTATTCCTGTTGGAATATGAGTAATTCTTACAGCAGAGTCAGTAGTATTAACACTTTGTCCACCAGGACCACTACTTCTAAATACATCAATTCTTAAATCTTTCTCGTCTAATTTAATATCTAAATCCTCTGCTTCCGGTAAAACTGCAACTGTAGCAGCTGAAGTATGAACTCTACCTTGCGTCTCCGTATCCGGAACTCTTTGGACTCTATGAACTCCACTTTCATATTTGAGAGATGAGTAAATATTTTTTCCCTTTATCAAAGCAATAATTTCTTTCAATCCTCCAGCATCACTTTTGGATATTGAAATAACCTCAATAATCCACTTTTTTTTTTGACTTACTTTTTCATACATTTTATATAAGTCTGACGCAAATAAACTTGCTTCAAGGCCTCCGGTACCTGCCCTAATTTCAATTATTGCATTTTTGCTATCCGCAAGATCTTTGGGAAGTAAAAATAATTTTATCTTTTTTTCATTTTGTTGATAATTATTTTTTAAATTTTCAAGTTCGTTACTTGCAAACTCTTTCATTTCTAAGTCTGAGTTTTTATCATTTATAATATTTTTTAAGTCGTCTATATCGTTTTCAAAGCTTAAGAATTCTTTTGCTGGTTTTATAATATCATTTAGATCTGAATACTCTTTTGAAAATTCTGCATATTTTTTTTTTTCAATCTCACCTGAGGAAAGCTCTTTCTCAAGCTTAAGATGCCTATCAATTAAATTTTGAACTTTTTCCCGTGGAAGCATAAATATTTAATTGTTATAAATTTGAGGCTTTTTCTTCTACTAAAGTAACAATTTTATTTATCATATCTTTTGTGATTACTTTTTCTGTTTCAATTCCATTTATATACAACATATGATTATCTTTCCCACCACCAGTAATGCCTATTTCTGTTTGTTTTGCTTCTCCTGGTCCATTCACAACACATCCTATTATAGACAAAGTTATTGGTTTTTTTATATGTGATAGTCTTTTTTCTAGTTGTTTTACAGTTTCGATTACTTGAAAAGCTTGTCTAGCGCATGATGGACAAGAAATTATTTTTACACCTCTGTTTCTTAAATTTAAAGATTTTAAAATTTCATTACCAACATTGATCTCTTCAACGGGATCATCGGAGAGTGATACTCTAATAGTATCTCCAATGCCATCTAATAATAAACTTCCAAATCCTATTGATGTTTTAATACTACCAGGTAAGTAGCTGCCTGCCTCTGTAATTCCTAAGTGAAGAGGATAATCTGTTTTTTCTGATAACAACCTATATGCTGCAATAGATAAAAATACATCTGATGATTTGACAGAAATTTTAAAATTTGAATAATCCAAATCTTCTATTATTTTTATATTTCGCAAAGCGCTTTCAACTAAAGCTTCAGGACATGGTTCCCTATATTTTTCTAGAATATCTTTCTCTAGTGATCCAGCATTAACTCCAATTCTCATTGAGCAATTATTATTTTTTGCTGCTGATATAACTTCTGCTATTCTTTTTTTATTTCCAATATTGCCTGGATTTATTCTCAGACAATCTGCGCCATTCTCTGCAGCTTCAATAGCTCTTTTGTAATGAAAATGAATATCTGCAACTATAGGTACATCTACATGTTTGATTATAGTTTTTAATGATTCTGTTGATTTGCTATCAGGACACGAAACTCTTACAATATCTGCGCCAGCTTCTACAACTTTGTTTATTTGATCTATTGTAGATTTATGATCAGTAGTTAAAGTATTCGTCATTGTCTGAACTGTAATTGGATTATTTCCACCAATTTTAACTTTCCCAACACTTATTTCTTTTGTTTTCCTTCTATTAATATTTCGAAATGGTCTAATTTCAGTCGTCATTTTTCTAAGTTAAATTCTTTATGTAAACATTTTATTGCTATTGCTAGATTTGAACTTTTTATTAAAACCGATATTTTTATTTCTGACGTTGAGATAACTTGTATATTTATATTTTTTTTTGCAAGTGCTTGAAACATTCTAAAAGTTACTCCTGGAGTAGTAATCATACCAACACCTATAATTGATAATTTTGATACATTTTTGTCAAATATCATTTTTTTAAAGCTTATATTTTTATTATTAGATATAATTTTTTTGGTTTTAATTAAATCATGAGATTTTATTGTAAAAGTAAGATCGGTCTCTTTACCATCTGATGATATATTTTGTACAACCATATCTACATTAATTGAATTTTGTGAAAGCGGTTTAAATATTGAAGCGGCGATTCCTGGTTTGTCTTTTAC
>CABYKN010000022.1 GCA_902519695.1 uncultured Pelagibacteraceae bacterium
ATCATGACTTTTTCTGGTTGATTATCTCTTACATATTTAATCATTCCACTTGTAGAACCCGCAAAATCAGACGCTTGTATCACATCAGGTGGACATTCTGGATGGGCAATTATTTTTATACCTGGATTAGCTTTTCTAATATCATTAATTTCTTGATCATTGAATTGCTCATGCACTTCGCAAGTTCCCTTCCAAGAAATAATTTCTATATCAGTTTGCGATGCCACATATTTAGCTAAAAAATCATCGGGTAAAAATATTACTTTTTTTACTCCTAATGATTCCACAATTTTTACTGCATTTGCAGATGTACAGCAAACATCAGTTTCAGCTTTAACGTCAGCAGATGTATTTACATACGAGACCACTGGAACACCAGGGTATTTTTTTTTGAGATTTCTTACATCATCGCCTGTTATAGACGAAGAGAGTGAGCAACCTGCTTTCATATCTGGTAATAAAACTTTTTTTTCTGGACTCATTAATTTTGCAGTTTCAGCCATAAAATGAACTCCACACATGACAATTATATCTGCTTTTGTTTTTGCAGCCTCTACTGCTAAAGCCAAAGAATCTGCAGAAAAATCTGAAATGCCGTGATAAATTTCTGGTGTTTGATAATTGTGTGCAAGAATTACTGCATTCTTCTCTTTCTTTAATTTATTAATTTTATAAATATAAGGCGCATGTGTAGCCCATTCTATCTCAGGAATTTTTTTTGATACTTTGTTATAAATTGAGCTTGTTGCTTTTTTTATTTCACTAGTAAATTCCATAAAAAAAACTTATCAACTTGAAATAGAATTGTCATTCATTTAATCTGCCGCATTACATGCGGTCATGCTGAAACTGGTAGACAGGCACGGTTGAGGGCCGTGTGGGCCTAGCCCATGAGAGTTCGATTCTCTCTGACCGCACCAAAACAAATATTTATTAGGGGGCGTTCTGTTGCCAGGTGCCCCGGACCCCGTAACTTAATTAATAAATTAATTAAGCTGCAAGTGCGTAACTTTCGTTAGCATTTATAAATTAGCCCTTCACGGCGGAACAATACCGAACGAAAGAATAACTTTTAGTCATCCGTCGATCCTAATTCACCCCCATAAGTTGAAAATGGTGGAGGTGGTGGGTACTGCCCCCACGTCCGTAATGGTTATTACGAAATTCGTTTATCGTCATAGTTGGAAAACCAACATTAATAATATAAAACCAAATCCAATAGATTCAATAAATTAATCATGAAGTTAACCGAAGAACAAAAAAAAGAAATAAAAGAGCAGCAATCTCAGCAGAATACGACAAAAAGAGTTACAGCACCAGAACTTGAAAAAATACTATACGATGCAATTCCAATATTAGACCATGGTTTTATAAGAGTTGTGGATTATATGGGTGATGATACTTCAGTTGTTCAATCCGCTAGAGTTTCTTATGGAAAAGGCACAAAAAAAGTTTCAACAGACTCTGGATTAATAAAATACTTAATGAGGCATTGGCATAGCACACCTTTTGAAATGTGTGAGATTAAATATCACATTAAACTTCCAATATTTATAGCAAGACAATGGATAAGGCACAGAACTGCGAATGTAAATGAGTATTCAGCAAGATATTCCATTTTAGATAAAGAATTTTATTTGCCAGAGCCTAAAAACTTAGCAGCCCAATCACAAATCAATAGACAAGGCAGAGGAGAAATTCTTGAAGGAGATCAGGCTAAAAAAGTTTTAGAACTTTTAAAAAATGATGCTGAACAAACTTATAATAATTATGAAACTATGCTAAATGAAAGATATGATGGATCTACTATAGACGAAAATGGTGTCGGCCTAGCCAGAGAGCTTGCTAGAATGAACTTAACATTAAATACCTATACTCAATGGTATTGGAAAACAGATTTATTAAATCTGATGAATTTTTTGAGGCTCAGAGCAGATCATCATGCTCAGTACGAGATTAGAGCTTATGCTGATGCTATGCTTGATACTGTTAAAAAATGGGTACCAATAACTTATGGAGCTTTTATGGATTATAGGGTTGGTGGAATAGAAGTTTCTGCAAAAGGAAAAATTATTATTCAAAAACTTATAAAAGGCGAAAATGTTTCTATCGATGACACAGGTTTATCGAAAAGAGAATGGAACGAACTTATGGAAGCTTTTGATCTTAAAGATAAATTAATTTAATTTTTTCGGCAAACTTAAAATATATTTTTGATATCTCATGGTCTGGCTTGCTTTCTACTATCGGTAAACCCAAATCTCCTTGCTTTCCAACTTCAGGATCAATTGGTATTTCTCCCATAAAATCTTTTTTAAATTCTTCAGCCGTCTTTTTTACTCCACCTTCACCGAATATTGCATATTTTTTTCCATCATCTCCAACGAAATGACTCATATTATCTATAAGTCCTAATATTTTTACTTTAAGTTTATCATACATCCTTATTCCACGTTTTACATCCTGTAAGGCTATTTCTTGTGGTGTAGATATAATAATTACGCCATCCATTTTAATTTCTTGTGCAAAAGTTAATTGTGTATCTCCAGTTCCTGGTGGCATATCAACAATTAAAAAATCTAAATCTTCCCACAAAACTTTTTGTGTAAAAGTTTTTATTGCAGAAATAACCATTGGACCCCGCCAAATCATTGGTGTTTGCTCTTCAGTTAAAAATCCTATGGACATACACTGAATTCCATATTTTAAAATTGGCTTTAATTTTTGCCCGTCACTTTCAGGCTTTTCATTTATTGAGAATAATTTTGGCAATGATGGTCCATATATATCTGCGTCAAGCAAACCTACATTTAAGTCCATTTTTTTTAATGCCAAAGCAAGATTCGATGCAAATGTTGACTTTCCCACCCCTCCTTTTGCACTTGATATTGCAATTGTAAACTTTGTTCCAATAATTGGGTTTCGTCTAAAGGTTTTTGGCTCAGTTTTTGCCTTTGTTGTGTCACTTAAACCTACTTTTTTTTCGTCCATAATTTACCATTATCTTGTTTTTACTAATAAAGACACTATATAGAGTGTCTTATTATGAGTGATTTTAGAAATCAAAGCCCATGGGGAACACCTCCAGGAGGAGGTGGTAGTGGAAATGGTGGATTTAGAAAAGGTCCTACTCCCCCAAATATTGATGAAGTTATAAATAAACTACAATTAATAATAAATAGATTTTTAGGCGGCGGTAAAGGTGGTGCTAAGCCAATAATAATTGGTCTAATTATCCTTTTAATTGTTTGGACTTTAAGTGGTCTTTATAGAGTTTTACCTGATGAACAAGGTGTTGTATTGAGATTTGGAAAATTTGTTAAAACCACGCAGCCTGGATTAAATTATCATCTTCCTTTTCCGATTGAAAATGTACTAACTCCTAAGGTTACAAAAGTTAATCGAATGGATATTGGATTTAGGTCAGAAAGAGATAGTGGATTTTCCTCAGGTGGAGTTGCAGATGTTCCAGAGGAGAGTTTAATGTTAACAGGTGATGAAAACATAGTTAACATAGATTTTTCAGTATTTTGGGTAATTAAAGACGCTGGAAATTTTTTATTCAAAATTCAAGATCCAGAAGGAACAGTTAAAGCAGCAGCTGAAACAGCGATGAGAGAAGTCATTGCACGATCTGATATTCAACCAATTCTGACTGAAGGTAGATCTCTCATAGAAGCTGATACTCAAGAAATAATTCAAGAAATTTTAGATGAATACACAAGTGGAATTCAAATTACACAAGTTCAAACTCAAAAAGCTGATCCACCAGACCAAGTTATTGATGCATTTAGAGATGTCCAAGCAGCTAGAGCGGATATGGAAAGATCCAAAAACGAAGCAGAAGCATATGCCAACGACGTAATACCAAGAGCACGAGGAGAAGCAGCGAAAATTCTCCAAGCGGCAGAAGCTTATAAAAAAGAAGTCGTTGCTAAGGCAGAAGGAGAAGCAAGTAGATTTTTATCAATCTATAATGAGTATGCAAAAGCTAAAAAGGTTACTCAAGAAAGAATGTATCTTGAGACAATGGAAGAGGTATTAGCTGATATTAACAAAATAATAATAGATAAAAATTCAGGTGAAGGTGTAGTACCATATTTACCTTTGCAAGAGTTAAAGACAGGAACTAATTAATATGAAAGCTGGAAAATTTTTATTACCAATAATCATTCTTATTGCAGCTACAATATACTTTTCTGTTTTTATTGTTAAAGAAGTTAACCAAGCTATTGTTCTTCAATTTGGTGATCCTAAAAGAATAATATCTAAACCTGGAATTAATTTTAAAATTCCATTTATACAAAACGTTGTATTCTTAGATAAAAGAATTTTAAATCTCGATACACCACCAGAAGAAGTAATTGCATCAGATCAAAAAAGACTTATCGTCGATGCTTTTGCAAGATTTCAAATAATTGATCCTCTTAAATTTTATATATCTGTTGGAAACGAAAGGGTTGCGAGATCAAGATTAGCTACAATTATAAATTCTAGAATTAGAAACGTGCTTGGACAGCAAGAACTACAAACACTTTTATCAGAAGATAGAACAAAACAAATGTCGTTAATTCAAGAAGGCGTAAATAATGAAGCAGAAAATTTTGGTATCAGTATTGTTGATGTAAGAATTAAAAGAGCAGATCTTCCTCAAGCAAATAGTGACGCAATTTTTAGAAGAATGCAAACTGAAAGAGAAAGAGAAGCAAAAGAATTTAGAGCAAAAGGTGCAGAGATGGCGGTAACAATTACCTCAACTGCTGATAAAGAAGTTACAGTTATACTTGCAGATGCACAAAAAAAATCAGAGATTATGAAAGGAGAAGGCGACGGTTTGAAAAACAAAATTTTTGCTGATGCCTTTGGACAAGATCCTGAATTTTTCGCGTTCTATAGAGCTATGCAGGCATACCAAAAAGCTTTAATTGGTGGTGAAACTTCAATGATACTTTCTCCAGATAGTGAATTTTTTAAATTTTTCGGAAATATAGATCAAAAAGTAGAGTAGGTTAAATGAGAGAATTGATCATCGCATTTGGTCTATTCCTTTTTATTGAAGGTGTTCTTTACGCCATATTTCCATCAAAAATGAAAAATATGATAATTAAATTAAAGGAAGCCACTGATAATCAACTGAGAACTGGTGGACTAGTATTTGCAGTGATTGGTTTTTTTATTATTTGGTACTTAAAAAGATGAGATTCATAAAAATTTTATTACTAATATTATTTTCAATTAATATTCAAAATACTACTAAAGCAGCAGATATGCCTGCATCCTTTGCAGATCTTGCTGAAAAATTAATGCCATCAGTCGTAAATATCTCAACTACAACAACTATAACCACAAGGTCCAACCCTTTTCCATTTGAATTTCCCCCAGGGTCTCCTTTTGAAGATATGTTCAAAGATTATGGAACACCACAAAAGAGACAGACAAGTGCACTTGGATCGGGGTTTATTATTGATGAAAAAGGAATTGTTATTACAAATAATCACGTGATACAGGGTGCAGAAGATGTTTTTGTTAGAGTTAATGGTGAAAAAAATATAAAGGCAAAAGTAATTGGAGCTGATCCTGGTATGGATTTAGCAGTTCTTCAAATAGAGTCAGATCAAAAATTTACCCCAGTTAAATTTGGAGACTCTGATACAGCAAGAATTGGTGATTGGGTTATTGCAATTGGGAATCCATTTGGCTTAGGTGGAACAGTTACTGCTGGAATAATCTCAGCAAGAAACAGAAGTATTGGTCTTTCTAGATATGAAGACTACATTCAAACTGATGCATCTATAAACCAAGGTAATTCAGGAGGTCCATTGTTTAACATGGATGGTGATGTAGTTGGAATTAATACTGCAATATTAGGTCAATCAGGTTCAATTGGAATTGGTTTCGCAATTCCTTCTAATAGTGCACAAAAAGTAATTAATCAATTAATTGAGTTTGGTGAAACCAAAAGAGGATGGTTAGGTGTAAGAATCCAAACAGTCACAAAAGATATTGCAGACGTTGAAAAATTAGATGAACCAAGAGGGGCACTTGTTGCTAGTGTAGCTGAAAATAGTCCATCAGAAAAGGGTGGAATTAAAGCTGGAGACATAATTTTAGAATTTGATGGCAAAAAAATTAATGAAATGAGTGAGCTTCCGAGAATAGTTGCAGAAACTGAAGTTGGAAAAAAAGTAAAATTAAAAGTTTGGAGAAATAAAAGAGAAATAACTAAGGAAATTATACTTGGAAGACTAGAAACATCTGAAGATTTTAAATCTCAAGGTTTAGTAACCGAAAAACCTAAAGAAGATGCAATAGATGGATTGAAAATAAAAGTGAGATTACTAAATAAAGATGATATCAAAGAAAGAAATTTACCAAAAAATACAACAGGATTAGTTATCACAGAGATTGATAAAGATAGCCCAATCAATTATCTTCAAGTAAACAATATTATTGTTGAGGCACAAAAGAAAAAGATCAATACCATTGGAGATTTAGACAACATTGTAAAACTAGCTCTAAAAAGTAATGATAGGAGTCTACTTATCGCAATTTACAATAACAATAACCAAAGAAGATATATTGGTGTTAAACTAAATTAATGGACCTAAAGTCCAAGATAATTCTTATTTCAGGACCAACAGCATCTGGAAAATCAAAATTCGCTATCCAGCTTGCAAAAAAAATTAATGGTGAAGTAATAAATGCAGATAGTATGCAAATATTTAAAGAACTAAAAATTCTTACGGCAAGACCTCAGCAAAATGATTTAAAAAATATAAAACATCATTTATATGGATTTAAAAGTGTAAAAAATAACTATTCCACAGGAAATTGGCTAAAGGACGCCAAGTTAAAAATTGATAATATTAAGAAGAAAAATAAAACTCCAATTCTTGTTGGTGGTACAGGTTTATATTTTAAAGCACTTATCGATGGCATTGTTAAAATTCCCGATATTCCACTCACTATTCGAAATAGAATAAGAAAAAAACAATCAAAAATAGGACAAATTAAATTTTATTCTGAACTTATTAAGCTAGATCCGCTTTGCAAAAAAAAAATTAACAAAAATGATTCTCAAAGATCAATAAGAGCCTATGAAGTAAAAAAGTTTACAAATAAATCTTTGTTTGATTGGTACAGTGAAACATACTCTGATTTTAATCAGGACAGCTTTATAAAGCTACATATCGATTATCCTAGAGAGAAGTTAATAGAAAGAATTTCTACAAGAACAAATAAAATGTTAAGAGATGGAGCAATAAAAGAGGCTAAGAGGTTTTATAAGTTAAGAGTAAAGAAAGATTTATCATCTAATAAAGTCATTGGTCTAAGTGAGATTAAAGAATATCTCGACAAAAGAATAGATCTTACTGAACTGAAAGAAAAAATATCAATAAAAACAAGGCAATATGCTAAGAGACAGTCTACTTGGGCAAGAGGACAAATGTCGGATTGGCATAAAATAAAATTTAATACTCTTAAATCATATTTAAAAAAATTTCCTAAATCAGCATAGATTGCTTGACCTATTAGCACAACTTCAGCTAGATTGTCTGAATGTCAAAATTATACTCAGGTGCTGAAATTGTATTTAAGTGTATGGAGGATCAAAATGTTGATCATATTTTTGGTTATCCAGGAGGCGCAGTCCTACCAATTTATGACGAATTACAGAATTTTAAATCTATCAAACATGTTTTGGTTAGACATGAACAAGGCGCTGGTCATGCAGCAGAAGGATATGCAAGATCATCAGGTAAACCTGGAGTTATTTTAGTAACTTCAGGTCCAGGTGCAACAAATGTAGTTACAGCTTTGACTGATGCATATATGGATTCAATTCCATTAGTTTGTATTTCTGGACAAGTTCCAACTCATTTAATTGGCACAGATGCGTTTCAAGAATGTGATACAACTGGAATAACCAGACCATGCACTAAACATAATTGGTTAGTCAAAGATATAAATGATTTAGCTGAAACAATACATAAAGCATTTGAAGTAGCAACTACAGGTAGACCAGGACCAGTTTTAGTCGATATACCAAAAGATATTCAATTTCAAAAAACAAAATATAAGAAACCCAAAAATGAAAATAAATTAAATGGTAAATCTCATAACCATTTTAATCAAAATAGCATTGATCAGTTAATTGATTTAATGAGCAAATCTTCAAAACCTATTTTTTATACTGGTGGTGGAGTGATTAATTCTGGACCTAAGGCTAGTGAACTTTTAAGAGAACTTGTTTATGCAACAGGCTTTCCTATTACATCAACATTACAGGGATTAGGATCTTTCCCAGGTGATGATAATCAATTTTTGGGAATGTTGGGTATGCATGGAACATATGAAGCAAATAATGCAATGCACGATTGTGATTTAATGATTAATATTGGGGCACGTTTTGATGATAGGATAACAGGAAAAATAGATGAATTTTCACCAAATTCAAAAAAAGTTCACATTGATATAGATCCATCATCTATTAATAAAAATGTTAAAGTTGATTTAGCCATTGTGGGAGATGTAAAAACTGTTCTTTCATCTATTTTGAAAAGTTTGAAACAAAAAAAATCAAAATTTTTAAAATCAAATAAACAAAAGACTTCTAAATGGTGGGAAAAAATTCAAAAATGGAGGTCGGTTAGATCTTTAGATTATATTGGAAGTGAGGAGACTATAAAACCTCAGTATGCGATTGAAAGATTATATGAATTAACTAAAGATAAAGATTCCTATATTACAACCGAAGTAGGACAGCATCAGATGTGGGCTGCACAACATTATAAATTTAACAAACCAAATCGCTGGATGACATCTGGTGGTTTAGGTACAATGGGATATGGTTTACCAGCGGCAGTAGGTGTACAAGTTGCTCATCCAAAAAAATTAGTTATTGATATTGCTGGAGAGGCTTCAGTATTAATGACAATACAGGAAATGTCTACAGCTGTACAATACAACCTTCCAATTAAAATATTTATATTGAATAATCAATACATGGGTATGGTTAGACAATGGCAAGAACTATTACATGATAAAAACTATTCTGAAAGTTATACTGCTGCTCTACCAGATTTTGTTAAATTAGCAGAAGCATATAACTGTGTTGGTATAAGAGCAAAAACACCAGAAGAGTTAGACGATAAGATTATTGAAATGTTGAATATAGATAGACCTGTAATATTTGATTGTATGGTTGATAAAGTAGAAAATTGTTTTCCAATGATACCATCAGGAAAGCCTCATAATCAGATGATTTTAGGACCCAAAGATCAAGAAAATAAGAAGATTACTGGCAAAGGTAAGTCCTTAGTTTAATGCCTAATTCAAAATCAGCGTATAGTTTTTCAAATAAAAAAGAAAAATTTGATACACATATTATAGTCGTTTGGGTCGACAATGAAGCTGGTGTATTAGCTAGAGTAGTCGGTCTATTTTCAGGCAGAGGTTATAATATCGAATCTTTAGCAGTTGCCCAAGTTGATGAAAAGTTAAAGATATCAAGGATAACAATTGTAACTACAGGAACACCACAAGTTGTTAATCAAATTAAACTTCAATTAAAAAAACTTGTTCCTGTTCATAAGGTTGCAGATTTTAAAAGAGAAGATAAAGCAGTCATTTTTAAGGAGATGGCGTTATTTAAAATTGTTGGTCCAAATAATAAATTAGAACGTGCATTGAAAGCTTGTAAAAAATATAATCCTGTATTACTAGACAAAACAAAAAAATCGAATGTTATTCAAATAACAGCCTTAAGACGAGAAATAGATAAAATGTCAAAGGATTTAAAAAAATTTGGATTGGTGAGTGTTTCAAGAACAGGAGCCGTTGCTATGACAAGAGGTGCAGATATATTTAAATGATTAATTAGGAGAAAAAAAATGAAAATGTTTTACGAAAAAGATACAGATGCAAATTTAATAAAGGATAAAAAAATTGCAATCTTTGGATATGGAAGCCAAGGGCACGCTCATGCTTTAAACCTAAAAGATAGTGGAGTAAAAGAAGTTGTTGTAGCTCTTCGAGAAGGGTCATCAAGTATTGAAAAAGCAGAGTCTAAAGGATTAAAAGTTATGAACCTTTCGGATGCTGCTGAATGGGCTGATGTTGTGATGATTTTAACTCCAGATGAATTACAAGCAACTATTTATAAAAATCATATTGAGCAACGTGTGAAAGAAGGGACATCTATCGCTTTTGCTCATGGATTAAATGTTCATTATGATTTGATAAAAGCTAGAAAAGATTTAGATGTGTTTATGGTAGCACCAAAAGGACCAGGTCACTTAGTTAGAAGTGAATATGAAAAAGGTGGTGGAGTTCCATGTTTATTTGCTGTTCATCAAAATGGATCAGGAAAAGCTAGAGACTTAGCAATGTCATATGCTTCAGCCATTGGTGGCGGTAGATCAGGTATAATTGAGACAACATTTAAAGACGAAGTAGAGACTGATTTATTTGGTGAGCAAACAGTTTTATGCGGAGGTCTTGTTGAATTAATCAAAAATGGATATGAAACTTTAGTTGAGGCTGGTTATGAACCTGAAATGGCTTATTTTGAAACTGTTCATGAAGTTAAACTTATTGTGGATTTAATTTACGAAGGTGGAATAGCAAATATGAATTACTCTATATCTAATACTGCTGAATATGGAGAATACGAGTCTGGCCCAAGGATTATAAATAAAGAAGAAACAAAAAAAAGAATGAAAGAAGTTTTAGCAGACATCCAGTCAGGTAAATTTACTAAACAATGGATGGATGAATGTAAAAATGGTCAAAAAAATTTCCTAGCCACAAGAGCAAAACTTGCTGAGCATCCAGTCGAAAAAGTTGGTGCTACTCTTAGAGAAATGATGCCTTGGATTGCAAAGAAGAAGCTTGTCGATAGTGATAAGAATTAACTTAATGTTAAAATTGGCTTAATTCTCTCAAATTATTTTGCAATCTGAGCGAGAGCATGTATTATGCTCGAGCTAAAAAATACAATGTCAGATAAAGAAAAATTATACATATTTGATACGACCATGCGAGATGGTGAGCAGTCGCCAGGTGCATCTATGAGTGTCGAAGAGAAAATTCAGATATCTAGAGTTTTTGATGAAATGGGAATAGATATTGTTGAAGCAGGTTTTCCAATAGCATCACCAGGAGATTTTGAGGCAGTTTCTGAAATAAGTAAAATAATGAAAAACTCAATTCCATGTGGTCTTTCAAGAGCACTAAAAAAAGATATTGATGCATGCCATGAGTCGTTGAAACATGCTCCAAGATTTAGAATTCATACTTTTATTTCTACTAGTCCTTTACATATGAAACACAAACTTGAAATGACAAATGATCAGGTTCTAGATGCAATAAAAGAAAGTGTTACTTATGCAAGAAACTTTACTGATGATGTTGAATGGTCTTGCGAGGATGGAACAAGAACAGATATGGATTTTATGTGTAAAACTGTTGAACTTGCAATTAAATGTGGGGCCAAAACAATTAATATTCCAGATACAGTTGGCTATTCTATTCCTGAGGAATTTGCAAAAACAATTAAACACTTAAAAAATAATGTTCCAAATATAGATAAAGCAATATTATCTGCACACTGTCACAATGATCTCGGCTTAGCAGTAGCAAATGCATTAGCTGGAGTCTCAGAAGGCGTAAGACAAATAGAATGTACAATTAATGGAATAGGTGAGAGAGCAGGTAACGCTGCTTTAGAGGAAGTAGTTATGGCAATTAAAACAAGAAATGATTTGATGCCATATAATACTGGAATTAAAACAGAATTAATAAGCAAAGCTTCAAAAATTGTTTCAAATGCAACTGGTTTCCCAGTTCAATTTAATAAAGCAATAGTTGGAAAAAACGCTTTTGCACACGAGTCGGGTATTCATCAGGATGGAATGCTAAAAAATAGAGAAACTTATGAAATTATGACTCCAGAGAGTGTAGGTGTTAAAAAAACCTCGCTTGTTATGGGAAAACATTCAGGACGACATGCTTTTAAAGATAAATTATCTGACTTAGGTTATTCAGATCTTACAGATGACATTATTCAAGCTGCTTTTGGAAAATTTAAAGTATTAGCTGATAAAAAAAAGCATATATATGATGAAGATATAGTCGCGTTAGTTGATGATAGTTTAATTGTAGATAATAAAATAAATGCAATTAATTTAAAATCTTTGAAAGTATTTGCTGGTACAGGGGAACCACAAAAAGCTGAAATGACATTAGATGTATATGGCGATATTAAGAATACCACTGAAACAGGGGATGGACCTGTTGATGCAATATTTAAATGTATAAAAAAATTATTTCCTCACGATGTAAAATTATCTCTTTATCAAGTACATGCAGTTACTGAAGGCACAGATGCTCAAGCAACTGTAAGTGTAAAAATTGAAGAAAATGATAGGACTACAGTAGGTCAATCAGCCGATACAGATACTTTAGTTGCATCAGCGAACGCATATTTAAATGCATTGAATAAAATGCTTATAAAACGCGAGAAAAAAGCACCCTCTCAAAATATTAAACATCAAAAAGTGAAAGGAATATAATTAAATGTCAATGTTAGCCAATTTAAGAAAATTTTGGAGCCAAGATATGGCAATAGATCTTGGAACAGCTAATACGCTAGTTGTTTTAAAAAGCAAAGGCGTGGTACTAAACGAACCATCTGTTGTGGCAGTTGTAGATAACAAAGGAAAAAAATCAGTTTTGGCAGTAGGTGATGAAGCTAAAACGATGTTAGGAAGAACGCCGGGCAATATTCAAGCTATAAGACCTTTGAGAGATGGTGTGATTGCAGACTTTATTGTTACAGAAGAAATGATTAAGCATTTTATTAAAAAAGTTCATAAAAAAACAATTGCAAACCCTAGAATTTTAATTTGTGTACCGACTGGATCAACACCAGTTGAACGAAAAGCTATTCAAGATAGTGCACTTGCAGCTGGAGCAAGAAGAGTTCAATTAATCGAAGAGCCAATTGCAGCAGCAATTGGAGCAGGCCTACCAATTCAAGAGGCAACTGGATCAATGGTTGTAGATATTGGTGGTGGAACAACAGAAATTGCCGTTATGTCATTAGGAGGCGTTGTTTATTCAGAGTCTTTAAGAGTGGCAGGAGATGCGATGGATAATTCATTAAAAGATTATATGAGAGAGGAATATAACTTGATGATAGGGGATAGTACTGCAGAAAAAATTAAAAAAGATATTGGAACAGCAATTCCAACAAATAATAATACTTATGCAGTTAAAGGTAGAGATTTAAGATCAGGAACTCCTAAAGAGGTTAATATTTCAGAACAAGATACTTCAGAAGCTTTAAATCCGATACTGAAAGAGATTGTATCAGGAATAAAAAAAGCATTAGAAAATACACCCCCAGAGTTATCAGCTGACTTAGTTGACATGGGTTTAACAATGACAGGAGGAGGATCACTTTTAAAAAACATTGATAAAAGATTCTCAAAAGAAACTGGATTACCAGTAAATATTGCTGATGATCCATTGTCATGTGTTGCAATTGGAACAGGAAAGGCGTTAGACGATCAAGAAATATTTTCTACTGTGCTATCTGAGTATTAAATATTATGTCAACAGAATCGAGTAGAGATGATTTTATTATTGCTATTCGTTCAGCATTTTTAAAAAAAGGAAATAGACAAAAGTTTTCTTTATTTACTCTATTAATCATATCTATTTTAGTATTATCATTAGAGTATTTTAAAACTGGACCAGTCAGCCAATTTAGGTCAATTACAAAAGATATTATATTTAGAGGATCATACGTTGTATCAAGCCCATTTAAATACGTAAAGGACAAATATTATCTGTTCCAAGATCATATGAGCATGTATGAAGAGTTTTCAATCTTAAGAGATAAGGACCTTAATCTTGACTCACTTAGAAAAGAAGTTGACTTTTATAAATCAGAAAATGCTCTTTTAAAAAAATTGATTGAGGAAAGAGATCTTTTTTCTAAAGAATATATGTTAACTAAGATATTAATGGACAAACAAAGTCCTTACTTAAAGTCTTTAATAATTAACAAAGGTCAAAAAAGTGGAGTTAAATTAGGGTCAGCTGTTAAAGATCGATTATACTACATTGGAAAGGTTGTAAATGTTAACTTTTTAAGTTCAAGAGTGTTACTAGCAAATGATCTTAATAGCAAAATCCCAATTATAATCGAGCCAAGTGGAATAAATGCTATACTTTCAGGGAACGGAAATGATGAGTATGCAGAGTTAGAGTACTTACCAAAAGACAACGAGATAAAAGAGAACGAAATTGTATATACCTCTGGATCAGATGGCACAATTCCAGCATCAATTCCTGTTGGGAAAATAATTATTCAGGAAAATAAAAAGTATGTCAAGTTTTTTAGCAATCTAAATCAACTTAACTATGTGCAGGTAAATAAATAAAATGGCCAGAAGAGATATAAAATTTTATCAATACTTATTAAATGGTTTTCCAATTATTTTATTATTTTTCTTTGCTTTAACTGGCTACTCATTTTCATTCAATATTTTTAAAATTAATATATCTTTTAATTTTATTCACTTAATTGTTTTTTATTGGGTTTTAAGAAAACCCGAAATGCTTGGCTATGGACTTATTTTTTTTGCAGGTATAATCAATGATGTAGTTCAAAACCTACCAATTGGAGTTTCATCAATAAATTATCTTTTACTCTGTGTTATCGCATCTTTTTTTAGGACAAGAACTCTAGTCCCTAACTTAATTTATGATTGGATACTGTTTTTTATTGCAATATTAATTGTTAGCTCAATTCATTTTACAGTATTAGCAATTTTCTTTAATGGAAATATTAGTTATGGGGCTTTAATGTCAGCAGCCTTTTTTTCATTTTTAATTTATCCTGCAGTGGCAAAAATATTTAATCAAATTTATTTACTAGGTTTAAAACAAGATAATGTTGAATAGAGGAAGAAACATAGAAAAAGGTAGAGTTATAACAAGGAGAATGTTTATACTAGCTGCAGCAAAGATATTACTTTTTGCTGGATTATCATCAAGACTATATAATTTACAAATTTCTGACAGAGAAAAGTACGAAATTTTATCTGATAAAAATAGAATACGTGAGTGGAAAACTCCTCCACAGCGGGGCATAATCGTTGATAACTTTAATAAAGTTTTAGCGAGTAATGATAGAGTATTTCAACTACATCTAATATTAGATGAAATTAATAATTTTGACGTAACAATATTCAAAATTAAAAATTTAATTGGATTAGATCAATTTCAAATTAGAAGATTATATAAAAAAAAGGAAAGATTAAAACCTTGGGACACATTGGTAGTTTCAGATAATTTAACTTGGGAACAATTCTCAAAAATTAATTTATATTTACATGAATTAGAAGGTGCAAAACCTGTATTATCGACATCTAGGTTTTATCCCTATGCGAATGACTTAGTACATATAGTTGGTTATGTTGGTGACGCTAGTCCAAAAGATCTTGAAAAACCTGAGATAAAAGAAAATTTTGTTCCAGGTCTGAAAGTTGGAAAATATGGAATAGAAAATTCACAAGAAAAAATGTTAATAGGTAACTACGGTATTAAAAGATATGAAGTTAATGCATCTGGAAAAAGAATAAGTCAAATAGATTATATTAAGGAAAGACAGGGTAATAAAGTAAACTTAACTATAGATATTGAAATTCAAAAATATGCTCAAGAGTTACTTAAAGGAAAAGCAGGCTCAATATGTGCAATGGATATATATACTGGAGAAGTTGTTGCAATGGCATCATCACCAACCTATGATCCAAATAAATTTACACACGGAATTAATCAAAAAGATTGGCAAGAAATAAGAAATAATCCTCTAAAACCATTGATAAATAAGTCTATTGCAGGACTTTATTCTCCTGGTTCAACTTTTAAGCCATTAGTTGCTTTAGCAGCTTTAGAATATGGCATATTAGATCCTAATAAAACAATAAGATGCAAAGGTCATAAACATCCATATGAACTATATGGAGTAAAATATCATTGTTGGAAAAAAGAAGGTCATGGTTATATGAAGTTAAGAAATGCTATCAAAC
>CABYKN010000023.1 GCA_902519695.1 uncultured Pelagibacteraceae bacterium
GGAGTACCATTTTGCCAAGTTCATTGTCCATTAAGCAACAATATACCAGATTGGCTTAAACTAACTGCTGAGGGAAGATATGAGGAAGCTTATCAATTATCACAAAGCACAAACAACATGCCAGAAGTTTGTGGAAGAATTTGCCCCCAGGATAGGCTGTGTGAAGGAAATTGTGTAATAGAGCAATCGGGTCATGGAACAGTAACTATTGGATCAATAGAAAAATATATCACAGAGAAAGCTTGGGAAAATGGTTGGGTTAAACCAATAGAAATAAATAGTGAAAAAAACGAGAGTGTAGGAATTATAGGTTCTGGTCCTGCTGGACTTGCTTGTGGAGAACAACTCAGAAAAAAAGGATACAAGGTAACTATATATGATCGTTACGACAGAGCTGGAGGGCTACTAATATATGGTATCCCAGGATTTAAATTAGAAAAGCATGTTGTTCAAAGAAGAATAAAACTTTTGGAAGAAAGCGGAATAAAATTTGTCTTAAACTTTGAAGTTGGAAAAGATTCCAGCTTGACGGAGTTAAGAGAAAAACATGATGCAATTTTAATAGCTACAGGAGTTTATAAAGCTAGAGAAGTTAATTTACCTGGTAACGATTTGAGTAATATTTTCCCTGCCATGGAATTTTTGACAGCATCAAATAAAAAAGGACTAGGTGATAAAGTTGAGTTGTTTGATAACGGAACTTTAAATGCTGAAGGCAAAGATGTTGTAGTAATTGGAGGTGGCGATACAGCAATGGACTGCTTAAGAACTTCGGTAAGACAGAATGCTAAATCTGTAAAATGTTTATATAGAAGAGATAGAGAAAATATGCCAGGATCAGCAAGAGAAGTTGGCAATGCAGAAGAAGAAGGTGTTAAATTCATTTGGTTAACAAGTCCTAAAGAGTTTAAGGGAACAAATAAAATTGAAAGTGTAGTTGTTAATAAAATGAAATTGGGTGAGCCAGATGATAGCGGTAGAAGAAAACCAGTTGTTGAAGAAAATTCAGATTTTGAAATTAAAGCTGATCTTGTAATCAAAGCACTTGGATTTGATCCAGAAGATCTTCCAAAATTATTTAATGAAGAAAAATTACAAGTATCAAGATGGGGTACAATAAAAGCGGATTTTGATACAATGGAAACTAGTATAGAGGGAGTTTTTGCAGCTGGAGATATAGTTCGTGGAGCATCTTTAGTGGTTTGGAGTATCAAAGACGGAAGAGATGCTGCAACATCAATTGATAATTATTTACAAAGTAAACAAAAACTTAGAGTTGCTTAATGAAGTTAAGAAATAAAAATTTAAAAATTTTAAAAAGTAATCATGTTTACTCGGAAGAAATGGAACATGATGCATGTGGTGTAGGTTTAGTAGCATCCACCGAAGGTCTAAAATCAAGAAAAGTAGTAGAATATGGAATCGATGCCTTAAAAGCTGTTTGGCATAGGGGTGCAATCGATGCAGACGGAAAAACAGGAGATGGCGCTGGAATCCATATTGAAATTCCTAAAGATTTCTTTGAGGAAAAAATTGAAGTAACTGGTCATAAACATGATAATTCTGAACTATGTGTGGGTATGATTTTCTTACCAAGAAATGATTATAGCGCTCAAGAGCAATGTAGAACCATTGTTGAAAGTGAACTAACAAAGAGAAATTTTAGTATCTATGGCTGGAGACAAGTTCCTGTTGATCCCTCTGTCTTAGGAGAAAAAGCTGAACAAACAAGACCTGAAATTACCCAAGTATTGTTCACATACAATGACAAAAAAGTTGTCAATAAATCTCTGGAACAAAAATTGTATGAAACTAGAAGAGTAATTGAAAAAGAAGCTCTCAATAATCAATTAAATAATTTTTATATATGTTCATTAAGTTCTAAATCTATCATTTACAAAGGAATGTTTTTAGCAGAAGCTTTGTCAGATTTTTATACTGACTTGAAAGATGAAAGATTTACATCTAGGTATGCAATATTTCACCAAAGATTTTCAACTAATACTGCGCCAAGTTGGGACTTAGCTCAACCATTTAGATCTATAGCGCATAATGGTGAAATAAATACTCTTAAAGGAAATGTTAATTGGATGAAGGTTCACGAAGAAGAGATGTTTAGTCCAGTTTTCGAGGATATAGAGAATCTTAAGCCTGTAATACCAGCTGGCAATTCTGACTCTGCATCATTAGATAATGTTTTTGAGTTATTAAATATTTCTGGACAGCCTGCTCCTCTAGCAAAATTAATGTTAATACCAGATGCTTGGTCAAAAAAAAATAAGGTATTAAAAAAAGATCATCAACAACTATTCAATTTTTTAAATAGTACCATGGAGCCTTGGGATGGGCCAGCTGCTATAGCTGCAACAGATAATGAATGGGTAATTGTTGCAACTGATAGAAATGGATTAAGACCACTTAGATATACAGTGACAAGAGACAAACTTCTTTTTGCAGGAAGTGAAACAGGAATGATAGATTTAAATGAGAAAAAAATTGTATCTAAAGGAAGATTAGGACCTGGAGAAATATTAGGAGTAAGAATAGAAAAAGGCAAAGTATATTCAAACGATGAAATAAAAAACTACCTTTCAAAAGAATATAAACATTACAACAATCAGATTATTGATCTTGATAAAAAATTAGAGGCAGAAACTGAAAAAGTAGAGCTAGAAGTTCAAAGTTTGAGGAATTTTCAACATTGTTTTGGATATAGTATAGAAGATTTAGAATTAATTCTTCATCCAATGGCAGAAGATGCTAAAGAAGCAACAGGATCAATGGGTGATGACACGCCTTTAGCAGTTTTATCTGACAAATATAGACCACTATATCATTACTTTAGACAAAACTTTAGTCAGGTTACAAATCCACCAATTGACTCTCTAAGAGAAAATAAAGTTATGAGTTTAAAGACAAGATTTGGAAATCTTGGTAATATTTTAGATTTTAGTAAATTAACTAAAGACAATATTTATGTCTTAAATAGTCCGATATTATCAAATGCACAATTTGAAAAATTTTTGAAATTCTTTGGAAATAATAATAAAGTTTTAGATTGTACATTCAGCAAGGATGAAGATTTAGAGACATCAATAAATTTACTCAAAGTTAAATCTGAACAAGTTGTTAGAGAAGGAATTAAACAGATAATATTATCAGATAAAAATATTTCAGAAAATAGAATGCCAATGCCGATGCTTTTATGTATAGGGGCAATAAATACACACTTAGTTAAATTAGGTTTAAGAGGTTATGTTTCTATTAATGTTCAAACTGGAGATGCTTTAGATACTCACTCTTTTGCAACATTAATTGGTGTTGGTGCTACTACGGTGAACCCTTATTTAGCTTTTGATAGCTTACATCAAAGACATTCTAAGAAATTATTTGGAAATTTCACTTTTGATGAATGTGTTTCAAGATACATTAAATCAGTCAATCTCGGTCTTCTTAAAATAATGTCTAAAATGGGAATTTCTGTTTTAAGTTCTTACAGAGGTGGATGTAATTTTGAAACTGTGGGACTAAGCAGAACAATTGTGAAAGATTACTTTCCTGGAATGTTATCAAAGATTTCTGGAATTGGTTTAAAAGGAATAGAAAAGAAAATTAGAACTATACACGAAGAAGCATTTTTCAATAATTCAAATGTTTTACCTATTGGAGGTATTTACAGATATAGAAAAAATGGTGAAACACATCAGTATCAAGGCAAACTAATTCATTTACTACAAGCTGCGGTTGGACAAGGATCTTATGAAATATATAAAAAATACACAAAAGGTATTTACGATCTAAATCCAATAAGTTTAAGAGATTTAGTAGATTTTAAATCTAAAAGTCCTATCGATATATCTAATGTTGAGCCTGCATCTAATATATTAAAAAGATTTGGAAGTGGAAGTATGTCTCATGGAGCTTTATCTAAAGAAGCACATGAAACTCTTGCTGTTGGTATGAACAGAATTAAAGGCGCATCTTGTAGTGGTGAAGGTGGAGAAGATGAAAAAAGATTTAAGATTATGGAGAATGGAGATAGTGCAAATTCAAGAGTTAAACAAATTGCATCAGCTAGATTTGGAGTAACAATTAATTACTTAAATAATTGTAATGAGATTGAAATCAAAATTGCACAGGGCGCTAAACCAGGTGAAGGTGGGCAATTACCAGGTTTTAAAGTTACGGATGAAATTGCGAGATTGAGACACTCAACGCCAGGAGTTACTTTAATATCACCTCCACCACATCATGATATTTACTCAATAGAAGATCTAGCTCAATTAATTTATGATTTAAAACAAATAAATCCTAAGGCTAGGGTTGGAGTTAAATTAGTTGCTTCATCAGGAATTGGAACGATAGCTGCTGGAGTTGCAAAAGCTAAAGCAGACATAATTTTAATCTCAGGGCACTCAGGAGGTACAGGAGCCACTCCACAGACAAGCGTTAAATATGTTGGAGTTCCTTGGGAGATGGGATTAACAGAGGCTAATCAGGTATTGACTTTAAATAACCTGAGACATCAAGTGACGCTTAGAACTGACGGAGGAATAAAAACAGGAAGAGATGTTGTAATTGCAGCCATGATGGGAGCAGAAGAATTTGGCGTAGCAACAACTGCTTTAGTAGCAATGGGTTGTATAATGGTCAGACAATGTCATTCAAATACATGTCCAGTTGGTGTATGCACACAAGATGATAAATTAAGAGAGAAATTTACAGGAACTCCTGACAAAGTAGTAAACCTTTTTAAATTTATAGCAGAGGAAGTTAGAGAAATACTCGCTGATCTTGGTTTCAAATCTTTAAATGAAGTAATTGGAAGAACTGACTTACTAAGGCAAGTAAGCAAAGGATCACCAAACTTGGATGATTTGGATTTAAACCCTCTTTTTGTTCAGGCAGATCCTGGAAAAAATAAAAGATATTGTGAGAAACCAGAAATTAATTCTGTTCCAGATACTTTAGACCAAAAATTATGGCCAGAAATAGAAAACAAAATAGATAAAAAAGAAGAAATAAATGAAGAATTTGAAATTCAAAATACTGATAGAGCAGTTGGTACTAGAATTTCTTATCATTTGTACAAAAAATTTGGAAATAACAATCTTGATGAAAATTCAATCGAATTAAATTTTAAAGGTTCAGCTGGTCAATCCTTTGGTGCTTTTGCTATTAAAGGATTAAAACTAATTTTAAAAGGGGATGCAAATGATTATGTTGCTAAAGGACTATCAGGTGGAACTATTGTGATTAAATTACAAGATGAAAGCAACCTTGTTTCAAATGAAAATACTATTATTGGAAATACTGTTTTGTATGGAGCTACTTCAGGAAAATTATTAGCTGCAGGACAAGCAGGAGAGAGATTTGCAGTTAGAAATTCAGGTGCAACTGCAGTAGTAGAAGGTTGTGATTCAAATGGTTGTGAATACATGACAGGAGGAAACATTATTATATTAGGAGATATTGGCGATAATTTTGGAGCTGGCATGACAGGAGGTATGGCATTTATTTATGACCCTGAAAATCAGTTTGATAAAAAAGTAAATCCTGAAAGTGTAGTTTGGCAAACTCCAGAAACTAAATTTTGGATTGAGCATCTAAAGAAATTAATTCAAGACCATGCGATAGAAACAAATTCAACAATCTCGAAAAAAATTGTTAAGAATTTTGAAAATGAAATAAATAATTTTGTCCAAGTTTGTCCAAAAGAAATGTTAGATAAATTAGAAAATCCTATATCAAACAAAAAATTAGTCGGTCAAGCTAGTTAGTATTTTTAATAATATTATCTAACTCTTTACAAATAATATTTAGATTTTTTTTTGACGAGAGACTATGGTCACCTTTCTTAATTATATTTAATTTTTTTTTTGCTTTGCTGAAGATTTTTAAAACTTCTCTTGAGTATTTAATTGGTACCACTTCATCTTTTTGACCATGGACCATAGTAACAGGTATTTTCATTGGAATTTTAACATTCAAAACTTTATTTTGTTTTTTTCTTCCATCTTTAATTAATTGATTAGTTATGAGATACTCATAACCACCATTTTTAATTTTGCAAATACCTTTTTTGATAATTTCACTCTTTGTCTTTTTTGAAAATTTTTTCCACATTATTCTTGTTAAAAATTCTGGAGCAGAGCCAATTCCCACAAAACCTTTAATCTGTTTTTTAATTGATTTAAATAATAATAAAGAAATCCAAGCACCCATACTAGAACCTATTAAAATTATATCATTTTTTTTAACTATACTCTTAATAGTCCGTTTTGCATCATTTGCCCAATTGGAAATATTTCCTTTTGTAAACTCACCTGAAGATTTTCCGTATCCAGAATATTCTAGTGCCAAAAAACCCAATTTATTTTTTTTAGCATAGTTTAAAAATCTTTTAGGTTTATCTCCTTCTATATCGGATGCAAAACCTGGTAAAAATATAATATAAAGATTTTTCTTATAATAATTGCTTATATATCTTAGTTTTTTTGTTTTAGAAATTTTTAGAAATTTAAATTTTTTCATATAAAGTATTAAAATTGATTTGAAATATTATAACTCTACCATATGCATCCAAAATTGAAAGTTCTGCAAGTTATACCAAAACTTGGATACGGTGGTGCAGAAACAGGTTGTTACGATATCGCACACTATCTACATGAAAATGATTGTAAATCTTTTTTAATATGTAATGGTGGTGAATTAACAAAGTTTATAGATAAAAAAAAAGTTAAATATATAAGATTACCTGTTAATTCAAAAAACCCCATTTTAGTTTTTTTTAATTCAATAATTATTTCTTTAATAATTTTATTTTATGGAATTAATATTGTTCACGCGAGAAGTAGAGCACCTGCATGGTCTTGTTTGTTAGCTACCAAAATAACACGACGTAAATTTGTAACTACATTTCATGGAACATATAATTTTAAAAGTAAATTAAAAAAATTATATAATTCTGTAATGTTGAGATCAGATTTAATTATTGCAGGGTCTAATTTTATATTTTCACATATTAAAGAAAACTATTCTGAATACCTTAATGATAAAAAAAAATTCTTGGTGATATTTAGAGGCATCAATACTGATTATTTTGATCCATCAACTACTATAGATACAGAGGAAGATGAATTATTTAAATCATGGGGTCTTAAAATTGAGAGAAAAACTGTTCTATTGCCTGGAAGATTAACAGAATGGAAAGGCCAAGAAATGTTTTTAGATGCTATTAATAAAGTAAATATTAATTTAGGACACGAGGCATTTAATGTAATTATTCTTGGGAGCGATCAAGGAAGAGAACTTTACAAAAAGAAACTTATAAGGTTAGTTGAACAGTACAGATTAACTAACCAAGTAAAATTCATAGATCATTGTAAAAATATGCCTCTAGCTTACAAAATTTCAGACATCATAGTTTCTTCATCAATAGAACCAGAGGCCTTTGGAAGAATATCTGTTGAGGCTCAGGCAATGAAAAAACCAATTGTTGCAAGTAATATTGGGGGATCAAAAGAGACTATAAATGAAAATAAAACAGGATTTTTATTTGAAGCAAATAACTCTGAGGATCTTTCAAAAAAATTAATAGAAATTATGAATTTAGATGAACAGACTATCAATCAAATGGGCATAGAAGGTAGAAAAAATGTCGTTTCAAAATTTAATGTTGAAAAAATGTGTTTTTCTACTTATTCAGAGTATAAAAAGTTAATAAACTAATGCCAAATATTACATTACCTGATGGAAAAAAATTAAACTTTGAAAAAAGTATAACAGGTACAGAGGTTGCTGAAAAAATTAGCAAGTCTTTAGGTAAGCAAGCTTTGGTGATGAGCATAAACGGTGAACTTAAAGATTTATATACTGTTATTGATCAAGATTGTTCTATTGAAATATTTACAGCTAAAGATCCTGAGGGTTTAGAAGTCATTAGACATGACACTGCACATATAATGGCTATGGCCGTTCAAGAACTATACCCAGGCACACAGGTAACAATTGGGCCAGTTATAGAAAATGGATTTTACTATGATTTTGCAAGAAAAGAGCCTTTTACTAGCGATGATCTAAAAAAGATTGAAAAAAAAATGTCAGAGATAATAGATAAAGATGTAAAAACAAGAAAAGAAGTTTGGGAGAGAGATAAAGCAATAAGTCATTTTAAAAAAATTGGAGAAAAATACAAAGCCGAGATAATTGAGAGCATTCCTAAAAACGAAGAACTTACGGTTTATCATCATGGTGAAACATGGCATGATTTATGTAGAGGTCCACATTTAGTATCTTCTGGTAAAATAGGTAAGGCTTTTAAACTGACAAAAGTATCTGGAGCTTATTGGCGTGGTGACTCTAATAATGAAATGCTTCAAAGAATATATGGTACTGGTTGGGCAACTCAAAAAGAATTAGACCTTTATCTTCAGAGAATTGAGGAAGCAGAAAAAAGAGATCATAGAAAAATTGGCAAAGAGATGGATTTATTTCATTTTAGAGAAGAAAGTCCTGGATCTGTGTTTTGGCACCAGAAAGGGTGGAATTTATTCCAAAAATTAGTTTCTTATATGAGAATGAAACAAGATCACGATGGTTACAAAGAAATAAACACGCCAGAAATACTTGATAGATCCTTGTGGGAAAAATCTGGCCACTGGGAAAAATTTGGAGCTAATATGTATACTTCAACTACACCAGATGAAAAAGTTTTTGCAATTAAACCCATGAATTGTCCTGGGTGTGTTCAAGTATTCAATCAAGGACTTAAAAGTTATAGAGACTTACCTTTAAAGATGTCAGAATTCGGAAAAGTTCACAGATATGAACCCTCAGGTGCATTGCATGGATTATTACGTGTAAGAGCCTTTACTCAAGATGATGCGCATATTTTTTGCACAGAAGAACAAATTACTGAAGAATGTTTGAGTGTTACAAATTTAATTTTAGAAATTTATAAAGATCTTGGTTTTGAAGATGTTATTTTAAAATATTCAGATAGACCAGATTTAAGAGTTGGAGATGATAAAGTTTGGGATAAGTCAGAGGCTGCGTTGTTAGAAGCAATCAAAGCGACAAAGTTAGAGTACTCAATTAATAAAGGAGAGGGCGCATTTTATGGACCAAAAATTGAATTTGTTTTAAGAGATGCAATCGGTAGAGATTGGCAGTGCGGAACTTTGCAAGTAGATTTAAATTTACCAGGTAGATTAGGAGCTTCTTTTGTTGATAAAGATGGAACTAAAAAAGTACCTGTAATGTTACACAGAGCTTTATTTGGATCTTTAGAAAGGTTCATAGGTATCCTTATAGAGAATTATGCAGGAAAGTTGCCATTTTGGATATCGCCTTTACAGGCAGTAGTTATTCCAATCTCTAGTGATTTTGATGAATATGCTAAAAGTGTAGCCAAGGAATTAAAAAAGAGTGGTTTGATTGTTGAGGTGGATCTTAAAAATCACAATTTAAATTATAAAATAAGAGATCATTCTTTAACAAAAGTACCAATGTTATTGATTTGTGGAAAAAAAGAAGTTGACTCCAACAGTGTAACTATTAGAAAATTGGATTCTAATAAACAAGAAAATATGGCTTTGAAAGAATTTATTAAAAAATACTCAGATCTAAATAAAGCCCCTTCAATCTAAGTGGCAGATTATAAACAAAATTATTTTCAAAAAAGAACTAAATCAAGAGGCCCAAGGTCTAACAACAGAATTACATCAAATGAGGTTCAAGTTATAGGAAGTGAAGGGGAAAATTTAGGAATTTTAAATTTAAATGAAGCTATCAATAAAGCAAAAAATGAAGGTTTAGATCTAATTGAAATTGCTCCGAATGCAAAACCGCCTGTCTGTAAAATTATGGACATGGGTAAATATAAATACGACGCACAAAAAAAAGCTAACAAAGCAAAAAAAAAACAAAAGAAAATTGAATTAAAAGAAATAAAATTAAGGCCAGTTACAGAAGTTCATGACTACACTTTCAAAATTAAAAATGCTCAAAAATTTTTGGCAAAGGGCGATAAAGTCAAATTTACAATAAGGTTTAAAGGGAGGGAGTTGCAACATTCGAACCTTGGTAATGAATTAATGGATAAAATTAAGGCAGACATGGAGACTATTGGAAGAGTAGAGCTTCAGCCAAAATTTGATGGGAAGCAAATGATTATGGTAATCCAGCCTTTATAGGCCATATTTCTTAGTTGTAAATTTAATTTAATATTTGTATAACCCCGAAAAATTATGCCAAAGTTAAAAACAAAAAGTTCAGCCAAAAAAAGATTTAAAATCTCAGCCAAAGGTAAGGTTATTACCCCACAGGCTGGAAAAAGACACGGTATGATTAAAAGAACAAATTCACAAATTAGAAAGCAAAGAGGCACGACTGTTTTATCTAAACAAGATGGTAAGATAGTAAAATCTTATATGCCTTACAGCTTAAGAGGATAAAATGGCAAGAGTTAAAAGAGGAGTTACAAGCAGAGCTAAACACAAAAAAGTTTTGAAAGCTGTTAAAGGTCAGTGGGGAAGAAGAAAAAATACAATAAGAGTTGCAAGACAAGCAATGGAAAAAGCTATGCAGTATGCTTATAGAGATAGAAGAAATAAAAAAAGGGATTTCAAATCACTGTGGATACAAAGAATTAATGCTGGTGTCAGATCAGAAGGTATAACATATTCAAAGTTTATAAATGGTTTAAGCAAATCAGGAATTAAATTAGATAGAAAAATTCTTGCAGAAATTGCTTACGATAACCCCGAAGCATTCAAAACTATAGTTAAAAGGGCTCAAGCAGCATTAAATTAATCAAGACTATTGTTTTTCTTCCTTTAACAAATATTCTATTGAAATGTCTGATATTAAAAAAATAAAAGATAATTATATTGATAAGCTTAATACAGAAAATAACATTGAAAAAGTAAATAACATCAAATCCGAACTATTTGGAAAAAATGGAATTATATCGAACGAATTTAAAAAATTAGGTTCGATTTCTGTAGAGGAAAGAAAAAAATTAGCTTCAGATTTAAATAATATTAAAGACGAACTTCAAAATAAAATATCAACCAAAATTCAAGAAATAGAAACTAAAGAAATTAATTTAAAGCTTGAGAAAGAAAAAATTGATGTAACTCTTCCAGAAAGAAATATTGAAATTGGTAAAATTCATCCAGTCTCCCAGGTAATAGATGAAATTTCATCTATATTTTCTGAAATAGGATTTAGTGTTGAGGAAGGCCCAGATGTAGAAAATGAATATAATAATTTTACAGCATTAAATACACCGGATAATCATCCAGCTAGAGATATGCATGATACTTTTTATCTTGATAATAATAAGGAATTACTTTTGAGAACCCACACATCTCCAGTTCAGGTAAGAACTATGCTAAAAGGTAAACCTCCTTTTAAAATAATTGCTCCAGGACGAACTTACAGATCAGATAGTGATCAAACCCATGCCCCGATGTTTCATCAAGTTGAGGGACTTCATATAGATAAGAATATAAATATGGGACATTTAAAAGGATGTTTAAATTATTTTATTAAGGAGTTTTTTGAAGTTGATAAAATTAAAATGAGATTTAGACCAAGTCATTTTCCATTTACGGAACCTTCAGCAGAAGTAGATATAGGATATGAAATTAAAAATGGAAAGATAGTAATTGGTGAAGGTAATAAATGGTTAGAAATTCTAGGCTGTGGAATGGTTCATCCAAATGTTTTAAAAAATGTAAATGTTAATCCAAGTAAATATCAAGGATATGCCTTTGGAATTGGCATAGACAGACTTGGAATGTTAAAATATGGAATTAATGATTTAAGAGCCTTTTTTGAGACTGATTATAGATGGTTAAGTCACTTTGGCTTTGATCCATTGGATGTCCCTTCAAATTATAGAGGACTAAGTAGATGAAGTTCACAGTTGACTGGTTAAAAAACCATCTTGATACAAAATTTAATAATAATCAAATAATAGATAAATTAACTAATATTGGTCTAGAAGTAGAAAGTTTTGAGAGTTCTACATCTGAATTAGATACATTTATTGTTGCAAAAATTATAAATGCCAAAACTCATCCAAATGCTGACAGATTGAAGTTATGTGATATTGATATAGGTAGCGACAAAACAATTGAAGTAGTATGTGGAGCCCCAAATGCAAAAAATGGTCTTTTGACAGTTTATGCTCCTCCAGGATCAATTATTCCCAAAAATCAGATGAAATTATCTGTAAGTAAAATAAGAGGTGTAACATCATATGGAATGCTATGTTCTGAGTCAGAATTACTATTATCCAATGAAAGTGATGGAATTATAGAATTAAAAAACAACAAGTACGTAAATAAAATTGGAGAAAAATATTTTAAAAACACTTCTGAAAAAGTAATAGATTTATCAATTACGCCCAATAGACCAGATTGTTTAGGGGTAAGAGGAATTGCTAGAGATTTATCTGCTGCTGGTGCTGGTAAATTAAAAATTAATAAAAAATCCAATTTAAAATATAGAGGTAATCAAAATATAAACGTAACAATAAAAAAAGAAAAAGCCCAAGGATGCACAATATTTGGAAGTTGTTTAATAAAAGGTGTAACAAATAAAGAGAGTCCAAAATGGCTAAAAGATAAAATTAAATCTTTAGGCCAAAAACCAATATCTGCCATAGTCGATATTACTAATTATGTAATGTTTGATTTAAATAGACCATTACACGCTTATGATGCAGATAAAATAGATAATGAAATTATTGTTAGAAGTTCATCTAAAGGAGAAAGCTTCGAAGCCTTAGATAATAAAAAATATATTTTAGAAAATGATATGTGCGTTATTTCTGACAGATCTGGAGTGCTTGGTCTTGGCGGCATAATTGGTGGGACAAGATCTGGAACAGAATATTCGACTAAAAATATATTATTGGAATCTGCTTATTTTTTGCCACGTTCAATAAGAAAAACCTCTAAACAATTAAATATAAATACAGATGCAAAATTCAGATTTGAAAGAGGCATAGATCCCCTTTCAATTGAAGAAGGATTAATAAAAGCATCTGAGCTAATAAAACAAATTTGTGGAGGCGAAATAAGTAATCTAGATGTTAAAAAAATTGAAAATTATAAAAAAACAATAATTAATTTTGACCCATTTCTTTTTGAAAAAACGACAGGATTTGATGTTGAAAATAAAGAATTAATTAAAATACTTGAAAAACTAGGTTTTGATGTTTCTAAAAATAAAAAAATTTTAAAGTTAGTAGTACCTTCTTGGAGACCAGACATAACCCAATCAATTGATATTGTTGAAGAAATAGTGAGAATAAAAGGCTACGAACATATTAATACATCAGAACCAATTAAGACAAGACTAAAGCCTACACTTAATTATTATCAGAAATTATTTCATTTTTTACAAAGATCCGTGGCATCAAAAGGTTATTTAGAAACTGTGACTTGGTCATTTACTGACTCTAAAATTAATCAATTATTTAAAGAAAACGATCAAGAAATTCCAATTGTAAATCCGATTAGTTCAGATCTAAATGTTTTAAGAAATTCTATTTTTCCAAATTTATTATTTTATTTGAAGAAAAATTTAGATAGAGGATTTAAAGATATTTCTTTATTTGAAATTGGTCCAGCGTTTAAAGGGAAAAATCCCGGAGATCAATTGACTATGATAGGTGCTGTAAGGGCAGGAAAGGTTTCAAGATTATCTTGGAATGATAAAGAAAGAATTGTAGACACATTCGATGTAAAAAAAGATGTAATTCAAAGTCTTTGTGAAGCAGGGATTGATAAAGATGATATTGTTATAGATGATAAAACTCCTTCTTACTATCACCCAGGAAAATCTGGAGGGGTGTACCAAAATAAAAACGAAAAAAATGCTTTAGCATATTTCGGAGAGATTCACCCAAACATAATAAAAAAATTAGATATAAAAACGGAAAGTTTAGTAATATTTGAAATTTGCCTTGATTACATAAAAGAGTCAAAACAGAAGATAAAAGATTTAAAATCTGAATATAAATTTTCTGATTTCCAAAAATCAGAGAGAGATTTTGCATTTATTATTAATAAAAATTTTAAATCTCAAGAATTAGTTAATATAATTAAATCTGTTGATAACAAATTAATAAAGTCAGTAAGAGTATTTGATGTTTTTGAGGGAGAAAATATACCAGACGGAAAAAAATCTATAGCTGTTAATGTAACTATTCAGTCAGAAGAAAAAACATTAAATGAAAATGACCTGGAAAATATTAATAAACTAATTATCTCTTCAATTGAGTCAAAGTCTGGCGCAAAAATTAGATCCTAAAAATGGGTAATATAATAGACAACATTAGGAATTTTGCAATTATAGCTCATATAGATCACGGTAAATCAACTATAGCTGACAGAATAATTCATAAATGTGGAGGTCTGAGTGACAGAGAAATGAAATCTCAAGTACTTGATTCTATGGATATAGAAAGAGAGAGAGGAATAACAATTAAAGCACAAACAGTTAAATTAAATTATAAAGCTAAAAATGGAAAAAATTATATTTTAAATATTATAGACACCCCAGGACATGTAGATTTTAGCTATGAAGTTAGTAGAAGCCTTTATGCCTGTGAAGGCTCTATATTAATTGTAGATAGTACTCAAGGGGTAGAAGCCCAAACACTTGCAAATGTGTATCAAGCACTTGATATAAATCATGAGATTATTCCAGTATTAAATAAAATTGATCTACCAGCATCTGATCTTGATAGAACAAATAATCAAATCGAAGATGTTATTGGGATAGATACATCTAATTCCGTTCCATGTTCAGGGAAAACTGGACAAGGAATAGACGAAATTCTTGAGCAAATAATTAATTCATTGCCAGGACCTAAAGGCGAAAAGAATAACAAATTAAAATGTTTACTAGTTGATAGCTGGTATGACACTTATCTCGGAGTAGTTATATTAGTGAGAATTATAGATGGTAAACTAAAGAAAAATATGAAAATAAAAATGATGTCTACAAATCAAGAATATATTGTAGAAAAAGTTGGAGTTTTTACCCCTAAGCCAAAAGATGTGAGTGAACTTAATGCTGGAGAAATAGGTTTTATTACAACTGGTATTAAAATTTTATCAGAAACTAAAGTTGGAGATACTATATGTGATGCAGATAATCCACTCCAGGAGGCATTACCCGGTTTTAAACCTAGTAAACCAGTGGTTTTTTGTGGTTTATTCCCTGTAGACAGTTCAGAATATCAAAAGTTAAAAGATGGACTTGCTAAATTACAATTAAATGATGCAAGCTTTTCTTACGAAGCAGAATCATCGTCTGCGTTAGGGCTTGGCTTTAGATGTGGATTTTTAGGCCTTTTACACCTTGAGATAATCACAGAAAGACTTGAAAGAGAATTTGATATAAATTTATTAACTACAACACCTGGTGTTGTTTATAAAGTTCACTTAAATAATGGTAAAGTTGCTGAACTTCAAAATCCATCAAATCTACCAGATCCTACTCTTATTAAATTTATTGAGGAACCATGGATTAAAGCAACAATTATTACCCCAGATCAGTATTTAGGATCAATTATTAAGTTATGTCAAACTAAAAGAGGTATACAAACAAATTTAAGTTATTCAGGAAATCGTGCAGTAATAAATTATGAGATACCTTTAAATGAAGTTGTATTTGATTTTAATGATCGTCTTAAATCTATGACAAGCGGATATGCTAGTTTTGATTATGAAATAATTGACCACAAGGAAGGCGAGCTTGTAAAAATGAATATTCTTGTAAACTCAGAACCTGTAGATGCTCTTGCAATGATGATTCATAAAGATTTTGCTCAAACTACAGGGAGAGAAGTATGTGAAAAATTAAAAGATCTAATTCCAAGACACAATTTTATGATACCAATCCAAGCAGCAATTGGGGGTAAAATTATTGCCAGAGAAACTATCAAAGGTTTTAAGAAAGACGTATTAACAAAAATTCATGGAGGAGGAGCGGTAGACAGAAAAAGAAAATTGCTTGAAAAACAAAAAAAAGGTAAAGCTAGAGCTAAGCAATTTGGGAA
>CABYKN010000024.1 GCA_902519695.1 uncultured Pelagibacteraceae bacterium
AAAACAGAAATAGATAATATGTATCAAGGTTACTGGCAGTCAACAATTGGACTTGAGCTTAAAGGTAAGATATTAGGTTTACTTGGATTGGGGAAGGTTGGTTCTCAAGTTGCTAAAATTGGTAAAGCTTTTGGTATGCAAATAATGGCATGGAGTGAAAATTTAAATTTAGATAAATGTAAAGAGCTTGATGTTTTGCCTTGTAGCAAGGATGACTTAATTCAAAATTCAGACTTTCTGTCAATTCATGTTCAGGGAGGAGATAGATATCGAGATTGTTTTACTATTAAAGAATTTGAGAAAATGAAAAAAACTGCATATTTAATTAATACTTCACGTGGTGAAATAGTTAATGAAGACGATTTAATAATGGCTTTAACAACAAATATTATAGCAGGCGCAGGCATAGATGTTTACGAAAAAGAACCATTGCCCGAAAGTCATAAGCTTAGATTTGTTCAGAACGCTCTTTTACTTCCTCACATTGGTTATGTAACTGCCGAAAATTATGCAACTTTCTACAATCAAATGATTGAAAATCTTGATAGTTTTGCATCAGGCAAACCTAAAAGAGTTATAGAATAATAAAAATCTTAGACAATTTTACCAGATAAAATTTTGTATTTTTGTGTATACTAAATCTGATGAGCAAAGAACTTAAAGCTAATCAAAATCAAAAATTAGATAACCAAGAGTTAAATGATTGGTTAGATTCTTTAGACGCAGTTGTAGAAAATCATGGTAGAGATGGAGCAAAAATAATTTTAGAAAAACTTGAGCAAAGGGCAAAAGATTTAAGAGTATTATACTCGCCTGTCCCTTATTCACCATATAGAAATACCATATCGCAATATGATCAGGGAATTTACCCTGGCGACTTAGCAATTGAAGAAAAAATAACAGCAATTTTAAGATGGAATGCTCTAACAATGGTAATGAAAGCAAATAAAAATTTTGGAGGCCTTGGAGGACATATTGCAAGTTACGCATCATTTGCTGAAGTATTTGAAACTGGATTTAACCATTTTTTTAAGGGAGGAGACGAAGCAGACTTAATTTTTTATCAGTCTCAGTGCACAACAGGGATTTATGCAAGATCTTTTTTAGAGGGAAGATTATCAAAAAATCATTTAGAAAATTATAGACAAGAACTTAATGAACAAGGTCTTTCATCTTATTGTCATCCATATTTAATGAAAGACTACTGGACATTCACTACAGCATCAATGGGAATAGGTTTGGTTAATGCAATTTATCAAGCTCGTTTCATGAAATATTTGGAAAATAGAAATTTATTAAAAACAAATAAAAGAGTTTGGGGTTTATTTGGCGATGGTGAAATGGATGAGCCCGAAAGTTTGGCTGGATTATCTATCGCTTCTAGGGAGAAATTAGATAATTTAACATTTATAATAAATTGTAATCTTCAAAGATTAGACGGACCAGTAAGAGGTAATGGACAAATAATTCAAGAACTTGAAACAATCTTTAAAGCTAATGGCTGGAATGTAATAAAAGTTCTTTGGGGTTCAGAGTGGGATAAAATTTTTCAACAAGACAAAGATCACCTGTTACTAAAAAGATTTGCTAAAACTGTTGATGGCAAATATCAAACATTGGGAGCAAGAGATGGAGAATACAATTTAAAGAATTTTTTTGCTGAGGATCCAGAGGTCTTAAAACTAGTTTCTTCATTAACGAAAGAAGAAATAGATGGTTTGAAAAGAGGGGGGCATGATTTCAAAAAACTATATGCAGCGTTTAGTGCAGCAATTAAGACAAAAGGAAAACCTACAGTAATTCTTGCTAAAACAAAAAAAGGCTACGGTATGGGTAAAGCAGGAGAGTCTAAAATGACTAACCACCAACAAAAAGAACTAAATCTTGATGCATTAAAAGAATTTAGAGATCGTTTTCAACTTGATATCCCAGACAATAAAATAGAGAATTTAGAATTTTATAAACCCTCAGATGACTCGGATGAGATAAAATATTTAAAAAAGAGAAGAGATCTTCTAGGGGGTTCACTACCAAAGAGAAGTTTTAAAAAAGTAGAACTAAAAACTCCAAGTATAGAAAAGCATTCAAATTTTTTATTTGAAAAAAGTGATAGGGAATATTCAACCACAACAGGATTAGTAAGATCTTTAGGAAATATAATGAGAGATAAAGAATTTGGAAAAAGAGTTGTGCCTATAGTTGCTGATGAAGCTAGGACTTTTGGAATGGCTAATTTATTTTCACAAATTGGAATTTATTCACCAGATGGTCAGTTATATGAGCCTGAAGATGCAACTTCAATTTTAAAGTATCAAGAATCTAAAACTGGACAATTATTAGAAGAAGGAATTAATGAAGCAGGTGCAATATCTTCATGGCTAGCAGCAGCTACTTCTTATAGCAATCATAATTTTCCAATGATGCCTTTTTATATTTTTTATTCTATGTTTGGTTTTCAAAGAATAGGAGATCTGATTTGGGCTGCGGCCGATCAAATGCCAAGAGGATTTTTAATTGGTGCTACAGCTGGGCGAACTACTTTAGCTGGAGAAGGGTTGCAGCACCAAGATGGACAAAGCCACATAATTGCTTCGACATTTCCAAATTTAAAGTCTTACGACCCATGTTTTGCTAGTGAACTTGCAATTATTTTTGATGAGGGAATGAAACGAATGATGATGGAATGTAAAGACGAATTTTATTACATTACTGTTAACAATGAAAAGTACTCTCATCCAAAAATTGATATAAAAAATAAAGATGGAATAATAAAAGGTGGCTATCTTTTCCAAGATCATTCAAATGAGAAAATAAACATAAATTTATTAGGATCTGGACCAATTTTTAGAGAATGTATTGAAGCTGCTAAAATACTTAAAGAAGAATATGGAATTGGTTCAAGATTGTACAGCATAACAAGCTATTCAGAACTAGAAAAAGATGCTAAGTCAGTTTTAAGACAAAACACGTTGTCTCCTGCAAATAAAAAACAAAATTATCTACAGCAGCTAATTTCTAATGATGATCCTATAATCGCCACTTCAGATTATGTAAGAGCATATTCACAATTAATCTCTAGTCACATAAATAATAAGTTTTTAGCAATGGGGACAGATGGTTTTGGAAGAAGTGATACTCGAAAAAATTTAAGAGACTTTTTTGAGGTAGATAGTAAACATATAGTTGTTAGTTCTTTGTATACGCTTTATGAAGACAAGAAAGTTCCATTACAAACACTAGAAAAAGCTATTGGAAAATATAATCTCAACAATAACAAGAATAATCCTTGGGAAGTATAACCCCTAATAGCATTTATGGAACTACCAGTCGTCAATCATAAAGACTATGAGGCTAAATTAAATGATGACAATAAATTTCCTATAAAAAAATTTGGAGAATTAGCTAAAGCGTTAATTAAAAATAAAATAGTTAATAATTTCTATATACCAGAGCCATGCTCAGTAGAAACTTTAAAAGAGGCACATACACAAGATTATATAAATAAAATAAAAAACAAAACTTTAGATAAAAACGAGATTAGAAAAATTGGTTTTCCTTTGGTTGACAGCGTAGTTAGAAGGTCTTTTATTGCAACTGGAGGAACTGTCCTTGCTACAAAACTAGCTTTAAATTATGGTATAGCGTGCAATACCGCAGGAGGCAGTCATCATGCAACATCCAATGAAGGAGCTGGATTTTGTGTTTTTAATGATGTTGCAGTAGCAGCTAAATATTTAACTACGAGAGGTCTGGCAAACAGAATTTTGATTATTGATTTAGATGTTCACCAAGGTAACGGTAATTCTGAAATATTTAAAAATGATACTCAAGTTTTTACATTCAGTATGCATGCGAAAGTTAATTATCCTGCAAAAAAATCAATAAGTGATCTTGATATTGAATTAGAGGAAAATTTAGAAGATAGAGAATATATTGATATTTTAAAAAAAAACTTAAAATATTTGAACCAAGAAGAGTTTGATTTTGTTTTCTATATTGCTGGAGTTGATATTCACTATAATGATAGGTTGGGTAAACTTAAAATTTCTGATAATGGTATATTTGAAAGAGATCAATTAGTAATAGATAATTTTTTCTCAAATAAAATTCCTATATGTGGAGTATTAGGAGGTGGATACAACGAAGATTTTAATAAACTAGTAGAATTACATTCTAGTTTACATATAACATGTGCTAAATTTTTATGACGAAAAAAAATTCGAATTTAACTATAGAGCAAGAAAACATTTTATTTAATGAAGCAACTGAACCTCCAGGTTCAAGCGAATTAAATAATGAAAAAAGAGAAGGCTCATATCACTGCGCTAATTGTGATATTGAACTATTTAAATCATCAACAAAATATGAAAGTGGATCAGGATGGCCTTCATTTTATAAATCTCTTCCAGATGTCTTTGAAACCAAAACGGATCATTATATTGGTTATGCTAGGACAGAGTACCATTGTAAGAAGTGTGGAGGACATCATGGACATATATTTGATGATGGTCCACAACCAACTGGAAAAAGATATTGTAACAATGGAGTTTGCTTAGTTTTTAAGCCTCATAAATAATTGTAATTAAAACAAAAATAAAATAAGTCTATATGTATGAATTTAATAAATAAGCTCTTTTTTACTCTTTGCTTATCTCTGTTCACAACTTTTGCGTATGGAGATACAGCTAATGATATACTGAACAGGCTTACAGACAAAATTTCATCAATTGTTGAAAATACTTTAGGAGGAGATACAGAATTCTCTTTAGAGTTTCCCGAGGATGATGATGTTGAATTTGAAATACTAAAATTTAAGGAATTAGATAGCTCGGATGGTCAGAATTCATTTTCTCAATTAAGTTTACATACACAAGAGGTAAACGATGATACAAGATTCATTTTAAATTTGGGATATGGACAAAGATATATATCTTCAGACAAATCGATGATCACGGGAATAAATGGGTTTATTGATTACGATACAGAGGGTCATGCTAGAACAAGTTTGGGTTTTGAAGCAAAGGCTCAAATTTTAGAACTTACTGGAAACTATTATTTAAGTCTGTCAGGAGCTGAAACTATTAATGGCGTTAAAGAAAAAGTATTGGATGGTCATGAAATAAACTTATCTTCACAATTACCATACATGCCGTGGACAAGATTAAATGTGCAAAATTATGATTTTGAAAAAGATAAAGCTTCTGAGAATACAGGTGGAAATTTGGTTTCTCTTGAAATGAATTTGTCTCCAAGTATTCAATTTGAGGCTTCTAAGAATTTTATAGATACTACTGGGGTTGAAGATGAGGAGAATTTTAAAATAATGTATTATAATCCACCAAGAAATAAATCATCACTACAGGATGGATTTTTATCATCAACTGCATTTGAGAAAGGTGATATTGAAGCAAAAATGAAAGATAAAGTTAGAAGAAGAAATGCAATGACCATTGAAGTGCAGGGGTCAGTTGTACTAACTTGCACAGGAGGCGGTTGTAAATAAAAAATTATTTATGAGAAATTTAATCAAATCAATATTTATTTTTTACGCTTTGTTATACTCAGCTACTTCATTAGCAGCAACAGGAGCCGCTACAGAATATAAAGTTACAATGACAAAACTTGAACTGTGCGAAACTGGAAGTACTACGGCAAACTGTTTAAATCCCCTAACTATATCACCATCAGGAACATCTGGTGCTGTAGATATTGCATCAGTCAGTGCAGGAGCTACAGCTGGATCTTATGGAAACATTGCAAAAGCAAAAATTGGAACATTATATACCTTTATTCAAATTACTATGAGTAGACAATTTTCAATTACCGGAACAGCAGGCAGTTGTGCAACAAAAGCTGGTGAGTCTGGAAGCAAAACCGCAGATGCAAAAGGACAAACTGGAGGTACTCCAGGATCTTCAACTTTATATGTTCCAGATGGAAGTAGTTATGATGATCACATGAATGGATCAGTGGATTCACTTGGTGCAAGTGTTTCAAATGACGGTGTAATAGGAAGTAGTGATGAGTATTTTCAATACAGAAAAATTATATCAGGAGGCGGATTAAAAGTTAAAGCAGGAGACTTTCCAACTGTAAAAGTAGCATTTGATGTATCAAATGCAGTTGGTGAAGGAACTGGTGGTGCAGCTGCATGCACTGCTAATGTTATGTATGCAAATGAACCTGGAATGACGATATCATTCGTTGATTAAAAATTATTCTAAAGAACTTAAAAGTTTCCCAGTTTTTTCTAATTCTCTTAATTCTTGATAACCCCCAACGTGATAGTCATCAAAAAATATTTGTGGAATAGTTCTTCGTCCATTCGCTCTCTTAGTCATTTCGTCTCTTAAGCCTTCTTTTGTTGAAATATCTATCTCGTTATAATTAAGATTATTTCTAGATAATAATCTTTTTGCTGCATCACAAAAGTTACACATTGGACCAGAGTAAACAGTTATATTTTTCATTTTTTTATATATAAGCTTAGATTAATAAATTACTAGAGTAAGTAATCGTTTTTATTAATTTTAGACTTTATAAGTTTTCTTGAATATTCGAATTTTTTTCTATGCTTAATGCTTTGTGAGCTAGCTCTTTTTCTCCATAATCTAAATGATGAAGGTTTCAACGATCTCCTCATAATTTTAATAACCTCACCTTCAGTCTTACCAGTTTTTTTTTCAATTTCCTCAAAAGTAATTCTATCCGCCCATGCTGCCCAGATGACCCAATCTGGACTCTCCAAAGGAGGTTCTGGATTTTTAACTCTGGTTGTGGGTCTGTGACTTTTTTTCATCAAAATTCAACAAATTGCTAAAATTATTTTAATGCAAATACTTAATGCTGTGATATTATCACTTTTAGATAGTCCTATCTAGCCATCTTTAGCTCCCGGTTTTTTAGGACTATCCTTAAATGCTTCCTCTAGATTTTATTCTTTTTTTACAGATCATCATTTTTATGTTTATAACTCCTGGAACGCCTAGAATTGTCATTATTTCTTACTCAATGAATTATGGTGTTCAAAAATGTGTTTGGACTGCATTAGGAGATGTAACTGCAAATATCATTCAGGCAACCCTTGTAATTTTTGTTATAGGATCTTTTTTGTCTGACAATCCAACAATATTAAATACTTTAAAATGGTTAGGTATCGCCTATTTAACATATCTCGCTTATGATATTTATAAATCGAGACCTAAAGATATAAATACAAAAGATATTTTAGATAAAAGTTTTTTTTCATTTTATAAAGATGGTTTTTTAGTTGCAGGAACAAGTCCGAAAGCATGGATGTTCTTTCCTTTTATATTCCCACAATTTATTGATTTTAATTCTAATTATATTATTCAATTTATTATTTTAATTACAACTTATGTAGTATTAGATTTTCTATCTTTAGTTGGTTATGCAGTTTTAGCAAACAAATTAGTAGTTTGGATTAAAGCCAATCCTAAAATTATAAATACAATTTCAGCTTGTGTGATAGTTTTGATAGCTTTAATTATTGCATTTACCCAACAATACTAAGGTATATTGCGCCACTACTCCCACTTGCAATTAAATAATTTTTGTTATTAATTTAAGCTTTATTAATTAACGAAAGAGGAATAAATGAAAATAAAAAACATTTTAATTACATTTGTTTCTGCAATAGCATTATTATTCTCAACTTCAGTTGTATCATTTGCAAAAGTAGTTGGAGATAAGATTATTTTAGGTGCTGCAATTTCTTTAACTGGAAAATATTCATCTAATGGTGTTCATACTCAAAACGGCTATAACATGGCTGTTGATAGAATTAACAGCATGGGTGGAGTGAAAGTTGGAGGAAAAACTTATAAGTTTGATATCATATATTATGACGATGAATCAAACCCAAAAAGAGCAGCTCAGCTTGCAGAAAGATTAATCTCACAAGATAAAGTAGAGTTCATGCTTGGGCCATACAGTTCAGGTTTGACAAAAGCTATAGCACCAGTAACAGAAAAATATGGTGTACCAATGGTTGAGGCTAACGGTGCTTCTAGATCTTTGTTTACAAAAGGTTACAAATATCTATTTGCGGTATTAGCACCAGCAAATTTATATCTTGATGTAGCAATAAGAACAGCTGTTGAGTTAAATGGTGGTAAAGGTGTAAGAATTGCACAAGCTTTTGAGCAAGATGCATTCTCACAAGACGTAAGATTAGGTATTTTAGATGCTGCTAAAGAAACTGGATCTGAAATTATAATTGACGACAAACTTCCAAAAGAGCTTAATGATATGGCTGCTACATTGGTTAAAGTAAAACAAATGAAGCCAGATGTATTGGTTGTTTCAGGTCACACAAAAGGAGCTTTAACAGCAATAAGACAAATTTCAGAGATGAAAGTTGATGTTCCTATGTTGGCAATGACACACTGTGATGCTGCAAAATTATCAAAGCAACATGGTAAAAACTCACAATATGCTTTATGTGCTTCTCAATGGCATAAAACTTTAACTTACAAAGATGATTTCTTTAAAGATGGTATGACATATGCCGCAGATTTTGAAAAAGAATTTGGTTATGATCCACCATATCAATCTGCAGAGTCTTCAGCTGCACTGTTAGTATTTAAAGATGCTTTTGAAAGAGCAAACACTTTTGATCAAAAAAAAGTAAGAGATGCTCTTGCTGCAACTAACATGCAAACATTCTATGGAAACATTAAATTTGCACCTGGTGGTCAAAATGTTGACAAACCAATGGTACTTTTCCAAGTAATGTGTGATGATGCTGGTAAGTGTGAAAATAAAGTTGTTGCTCCATTAAAATGGGCTTCAGCTGAGTTAATTCACCCAGTACCAAAATGGTCTGAAAGATAAAAAAAAATAATTAAGCCCCCTAGAAATAGGGGGCTTTTTTTATAGAAATATCAAAATTATTTATGGATTTTTTAGTCTTCCAATATCCAATGATAACCGTTCAAGCATGTCTTGATGGACTTTTACTTGGAATATTATTTGCGTTAATTGCATATGGAATGGCACTCCAATGGGGTGTTATGAATATAATTAACATTGCACAGGGAGACCTTGTAATATTGGGTGGTTACATTGCATATTTTATGTATCTCTATGGTATTCATCCAGCCTGGGGAGTAATTGTCTCTCCTATAATTATGTATTTTGTTGGAATTGCAATTTACAAATTAGTTATAAATAAAGTTGTCGACAGAGATCTGTTCATCTCAATATTAGCAACATTTGGAATTAGCATTCTTTTTATGCAGTTAATGAACTTTGCATTTGGTGCAGATGTTGTATTGGCTAATTCTGGTTATGGAACTACAATGCTATTTGACAATAACGTTGTTCTGCCGAACTCTAAAATATTTTCTGCTTTTATCAGTATTGTCTTTGCAATATGTTTAGTAGTTTATATGAAAAGATCGAAGCTTGGGCGTGCGATTAGGGCTACAGCTCAAAATGCTAGAGCTGCAAAGATATTAGGTGTTGATACTGAAAAAGTTTACGCAGCAACTTTTGGAATAAATGCAGCATTATGTGGTGTAGCTGGAGCTTTAATTTCAATAACATTTACCATACATCCATACATGGGATTACCTTACACTATAAGATCATTTATGATTGTGATTGTTGCAGGATTAGGAAATTTACCTGGAGTAGCTATGTCAGGTATGGGACTAGGAATATTTGAAGAATTTGCTGACTATATTCTTGGTACAGAATTTAGAATTGGTTCAGTATTTTTATTATTAGTTTTAATTTTAGTTTACAGAAGATTTAAACTTTCAAGAAAGAGAGAGTATTTAAAGTGAGAAAACCTAAAATTAAGGATGATAATGGCAAATTGATAGAAGTGGATATTGTCAAATTTAAAAAACATTTAGATCAATACCATTCAACAGGATCTAGTCTTCATGAAGAAAATGGACACTATTTTACAGTTGATAAAGATTTTAGAGATAAAATAGAGAGTTTATATGAACAAAAATAGTTGGATCTTGTACATTGGAATTTTAATATTCGGTTTAGTTGCACCATTTATTTTTCCAGCTTTTAAAGTTCAATTATCAATTCTATGTGTATTAATTGTTCTAGCAACTACTTGGAATATCCAAGGAGGTGAAATGGGCTACAACACATTTGGAAATATTCTTTTTTATGGTTTGGGAATGTATCTTTGCGCATCTGTTCAAGTTGGTATGTTTTTTCCACTAGCTGAGTGGACAGAAAGTGGTGGTGAAAAAACCTTCGTTCATACACCTTCACAATTCTTTCAAGGTATGGCAGTTGGTCTTGTAGTTGCTGCGGTAGTACCTACAATAGTTGCAGGATTAATTGGTTATGCAATTTTAGGATTAAGAGGTCATTATTTTGCGATTTGTACATTAGGTTTAGGAGTTGCCGCAGGAGAAATTTCTGGAGGTATTGAAATTATTGGAGCTGGACAGGGCTTTACTACTCCTCCTTTTCCAAACATAGGAGGTCTTGAGGCAAGAGGTGAATTTTTTTATTTTTTAAGTTTTGGAGCACTTGTACTAACCTTCATTGCTGTAAGAGCAATTTACACAACAAGATTTAGATTAATTCTAAATGCAATCAGAGATAATGAAGACAAAGCTGAAGCAATGGGAATTGAGACTATGAAATACAAAATAACTGGATGGATGATCTCAGCTTTCTTTTGTGGTCTTGCTGGCGGAATAATGGGAGGTCTAGTTGGTTATATCGACTCAACAGATGTTGCATTTGACGGTAGAGAGATGGGTGTTTTTATGGTTTTAATGGCAATCCTTGGAGGTAAGGGAACTTTATGGGGCCCAATTATTGGTGCAACTTTATTTCACTTTTTTAAAGAAGGTTTTTGGACATTCTTCCTTGGTTGGCAGTATGTTGCATTAGGAGTTTTAATCGTAGTGATAGTAATTTATTTCCCAGAGGGATTAATGGGATGGTTAAGAGAAAAATATCCAGAAAGATTTGGTGAAGTTGTCGATGAAGCTGATCGAAAAGCACAGGTAGAATTAAAATGAGCATCCTAGAGGTTAACAATGTAAGTAAATCATTTGGAGGGGTTAAAGCCAATGTAGATATTTCAATGTCAGTTGAAAAAGGAAAAATAGTTGGTCTTATTGGACCAAATGGATCTGGAAAAACTACATTATTTAATTCGATAGTTGGTACTTACCCAATAGACAATGGTTCAATTAAGTTTAACGGAAAAGAAGTATCAGAATTACCGGTACCAGTAATTGCTAAACTGGGATTATTGAGAACATTTCAACAAACTAGAATTTATGGAAAATTAAATTGTGTAGATAACATGCTTATTAGTCACAAAGGTAGTGATGAAAGTTTATTTAAAATTTTCTCTAAAATTCCAAAAGAGCTCACAGAAAAAGCAGAAAATTTACTTAATTTTGTTGGATTGTATCAAAAAAGAAAACTCAGGGCAGGCGACCTATCTTTTGGACAACAAAAGTTATTAGAGCTTGCAATGGCACTAATGAATGAGCCAGAAATGCTATTATTAGATGAACCCACAGCAGGTATAAATCCTACATTAATTAATGGAATTATAGATAGATTAATTAAAGTTAATCAAGATTTTGGGATAACGTTGCTTGTTATTGAACACAATATGAGAGTAATTATGCAATTAGCTGAAGACATATTTTGTCTTGCTCATGGCAAAATGCTTGCAAACGGAACTCCAGAAGAGATTAAAAATGACAAAAGAGTAGTAGATGCATATTTGGGGGCTCAATAATGTCTAATCAATATGAAGTTTTAGGAAAAGCACCTGGTGCAGAAGATTTAAAAAATTTATCTTCAGAAGATATTCATTTAACAATAAAAAATTTGAATGCTGGATATGGTAAAATGGAGATTTTACATAATTTTGATTTATTTGTAAGCAAAGCACAATCATTATGTTTAATTGGTCCTAATGGAGCGGGTAAATCAACAATACTTCATTCTATATATGGATTTACAAATATTTTTTCTGGTAAAATAGAAATTGATGGAAAAGAAATAACAAATTTAACTCCAGCTGAAAAATTAAAGTCAGTTGGTATAGCTTATATTCTGCAAGATAATTCAGTTTTTCCAGATATGACCGTTGAAGAAAATTTGTTAATGGGTGGTTTTATCAAAGATAAAACGGAAGAATCATATCAAGAGGCAGAAAAGATTTTAGATAAATATGAAAGATTAAGGAACAGAAGAAATCAACCAGCAAAAGTTTTATCAGGTGGTGAAAGAAGACTATTAGAAATATCTAGAGCTTTAGTAATGAAGCCTTCAGTTCTTTTAGTTGATGAGCCTTCTATTGGATTGGAGCCAAGATATATCGATATGGTATTTGAAATTTTAGGTGACTTACAAAAAAATGAAAAAAAAACAATTATTTTAGTTGAGCAAAACGCCAAAAAAGGTTTGGAGTTTTCTGATATTGGATATGTATTAGTATCCGGCCAAACTGCTATTGCAGGAAGAGGTGATGATTTACTTAAAAATGATGATGTTGGACGTCTATTTCTAGGCGGATGATTAATTCAAAATATTTTTTCAAAGGAATTCTTTGTGCAAAAGAATTCGATAGCCCTGCAATTGCTCTAGGTTTAAGCTTTTTAGCAATAGGTGCATTACTAAAAAATTTAGGTTTTACAATTCAAGAAAGTATTTTTTCTACATTATTAACTTATGCATTACCTGGCTCACTTGTTATGGCAGAATCGATTTTGATTGGAGTTTCATTACTTAATTTATTTTTTGCAGTTTGGTTAGTTAATGCAAGATTGTATCCGATGACTGTATCTTTAATGCCATTGTTAAAGCACCAAAGTCAACCAAGATGGAAGTATTATTTATCCTGTCATTTTGTTGCGGTATCTTCGTGGTTAATTCTTAAAAATAATTATAAAGATATTGAAAAAAAATATAGAGTCGATTTTTGGATAGGAATTGGAACTGCAACTTGGTTGATAGCAATTTTTTCAACTATCTTAGGTTATTATTCTGCTGATTTCTTAAATAGAGAAATGATTATTGGATTAGCTATAATTAATCCAATTTATTTCACTTGCACAATGTTAGGGGTGATGAAGTCTATACAATTAAATATTTCAATAATTTTAGGAGCTGTCTTAGGACCTTTATTTTATCTTATTAGTCCTGATTGGTGTGTTTTGATTGGTGGGTTTATAGCTGGAACTGTTGCTTTTGTAATAGGAGAGAAAAATGTCAGCTAACATTGTTTTCATAATAGTTATCACATCTTTAGCTACTTATATCTCAAGGTTTTTAGGAGCTTTTACTTCTGAAATAATAGATGAAAATACTAAAATATATAGGTGGTTTAATTATTTAGCGTATTCGACATTGGCTGCTCTAATTTCTAGAATGATAATATTTCCAGCTGGTGCACTTTCTGACAGTAATTATTTATATAGATTTATTGTTGTATTTTTAGCAATTATAATTTTTAAATTAACTAGAAATAATTTAGTTTACCCAACTTTATTCTCTGCTATCATTATGTTTTTATTAAGTAGCTTTAAAATATAAATGAAAAAAATTATTTTATTATTTTTCTTGATTTTAATACCAGGTATTTCACAAGCAGCATGCGATGATCCTTTAACTGATGGTGTTGACTATACTAATTGTAGATTTTCAGATGGACAAGATTTACAAGGCAGCTATTTACCTAACTCAAATTTATCTTTTGCGAGTTTTATACAAGTAAATTTTGATAAAAGTATTATGATGACGTCAAATTTATCATTTGGAACTTTTCCAGAGTCGACATTTGTAAGAGCTAACTTATATGAATCAACGCTTGTTGGTGGAAATTTTGAAAAAGCTAATTTTACAGGAGCAAATATGACGAGGGTTGACTTTATGGGTTCAACATTAATTGAAGCAAATTTTCAAAATGCAAATCTAATGGAAGCCAATTTTACTTCATCAAATATGATCAATGCTAATTTTGATGGAGCAAATTTAATTGGAGCTACCTGGACCAATGGTGAAACATGCGGACCTAATTCAATTGGAGTTTGTAATAAATAATTATAATGGATAGCTTAGATACTATTCAAGGTTTTGATATTTCATTTAGTGATTATTCCAAAAGAATAATAAATATTAAAATTGAAGATGAAATAATAGATAAATTAATTTTTCCATTTAAAAAATTTGATATTACAGCTCTTGAATATAAACCTTTTACTAGATTTACACTCGCAAAATCTTTAGATGATTCTACGGGGGAAAAGCTAGGAAAATTTATAAACTCTGTTTTAAGAGATAGAGATACTGGTTGTTTTATTATAGGGCCTAAAAATAAATCTAAAAAAATTGATAATAATTTTCTTATTAAACTATCAACAGCTGTAACACACTTACTTGGTAATCCAAATTTTGATTCAATGGCAGGAAAATATTATGCGAGATTTCATGTTAAACATGAGGACAATAGCGACTCATATCTTAGAAAAGCGTACACTAATATGGATCTTCATACTGATGGTACTTATGTTAAAGAAAAAACTGATTGGCTATTAATGCTAAAAATGGAAGAAGAAAATGTACAAGGTGGAGAAACTGCGATGTTGCACCTCGATGATTGGGAACATTTAGATAGCTTAACTAATGATAAAGTTGGAAAACAAAACTTTATATGGGGTTCTCCAAAAAGTAAAAATGTTGATTACAAGGTGGAACATCCTGTTTTTTCAGAAGACGAAAATGGAAAACCACAAATTTCTTATATTGACCAATTTCCTGAGCCCAAAAATATGGAACAAGGATTATTTCTACAAAAATTATCAGACTCGTTAGAAGGAAGTCAAAAAAAGATTGTAATGCCTTTACCAGTTGGCTTTTCAGTAGTTGCAAATAACTATTTCTGGCTTCATGGTAGAAAACCATTTGTAGAAAATAAAAAATTATCAAGAGAATTACTAAGAATTAGAGGTTCTTTTTTTACTAATTAATTAATTTTAGTGATAATAATCACTTAGTTTATCATGAAAATCGGATTTATTGGTACAGGACATATCTCGAAATCAGTAATCAACGGAATACTGGGATCAAAATTAAAAATTAATAAAATAATTGTTTCAAAGAGAAATTCAAAAATTTCAAGTGAACTTAAAAGAAAAAGTGAAAAGATAAAAATATCTGCTGATAATCAGGATATTATAAATCAATCAAATTGGGTTTTTTTAGCAGTAACACCAACGATTGGAAAAATTATTCTTCCAAAACTAAAATTTAAAAAAGGTCAAACAATAGTGAGTTTTGTATCAACTATAAAAATGACTGAATTAAAAAAATATATTAAAGTCAAAACTAAGATAATTAGAGCAATTCCTTTACCTCCAATTTCTCTTAGAAAAGGACCGGTACCAATTTTTCCACCAGATAAACAAGTTAGAAATTTTTTTAATAAGCTTGGCACATCTGTTGAAATAAAAAATGAAAACCTATCACTAAATTTTTGGTCAATTTCATCAATGATGGCACCATTTTATGAATTACTACAAACTCTAAGTGAATGGTTAGTAAAAAAGGGAATTAATAAAAGTGACTCTCAAAAGTATATTACCTCGTTATTTATTGCTTTATCTGAAGATGCAAAAATTAATTCAAATAAAGATTTAAAAGTCCTTGTTAAAAATTCACAAACCCCAAAAGGTTTAAATGAACAAGCTGTTAAAGAATTAAGAAAACTTGGATTTTATAAATCTCTGAATAAAACAGCAAATAGCGTCTTGAAAAGATTAAAAAAAAGTAAGTAAAATGTCTGACAATATCTTACAGGTAAATAATCTTACAAAATTATTCGGAGGACTAGCAGCAGTATCAAATTGCTCATTAAATATTAGATCGGGTTCAATAACTGGAATAATTGGCCCAAACGGTTCAGGAAAAACAACATTATTTAATTTAATAGCTGGAAATTTAAAATCTAATGATGGAGAGGTAATATTTAATGATGAAAATATTACTGATGTACC
>CABYKN010000025.1 GCA_902519695.1 uncultured Pelagibacteraceae bacterium
TTGAAAAAACACGGTCACATTATGTGTCAAAAATTTTTAAATAAAATTAAGTTTGGAGATAAAAGAGTTTTTATTATAAATGGTAAAGTTTGTGGAGCTATATCTAGAGTTCCAAAATCAGGATCTATATTAAGCAATATGAGCAAAGGTGCAAAACCTAAAATTGCATTTTTAAATAATAAAGAACAGAAAGTTTCAAATATTATAGCAAAAAAAATTAAGAAAGATGGGATTTACTTTGCAGGTATAGACTTTATTGATGGAAAATTAAATGGAGATATAAACGTAACATCACCAACAGGTATAAAAACATATTTTGATTTATCGCGGATAAACTTGGCTAAGACTTTTTGGAAAGGTTTATAGTTGAAAAACTTGTCAAATCAGCAAAAAGGATCATCACTTGCATTTATAGCTGTGATGTTTATCACACCAGATTCACTCTTTATAAGATTATCATCTATAGATACTTGGGGATTATTATTTTATAGAGGCGCGATACCATTTGTAGCTGTATTAATTGGACTTCTCATATTTTATAAAAAAAACTTTATTAAAGCATTTTTGAATGTTGGTTATGCAGGTATTTTTTATATTATAAGTTTTTCGATTTGCAACATCACATTTATAATTTCAATCCAAAATACAAATGTAGCAAATACACTAATAATGATTGCAATGGCACCCATGCTTTCGGCAATTCTTGGTGCAATATTTCTAAAAGAAGTTCCCGATAAGAAGACTTGGATAGCAATAGCCATTACTTTAGTCGCTGTAATATATATATTTTACGACTCTTTAGAGATGGGTAACTTATTTGGTGATCTCATGGGTATAACAACATCTTTTGGACTCGCCACTAACGCAGTAATAATCAGGTCAGCAAAAGATAGAGATTTGCTCCCCTCAGCTGTTGTTGGTAAGCTCACAGTAGCTCTATTTGCTCTCTTTTTTGTTGAAAGTTATGAATTAGTTGAAAAAGACCAAATTTATATACCTTTAATGTGTATTTTGTGCGTGGCAATTCCATTTGTTTTAGTGACGATTGCTCCAAGATTTATACCTGCCGAGGAAGTGAATCTGTTTTTTCTTCTCGAGACCATTTTAGGACCCATTTGGGTTTGGTTAGTTATCAAAGAGCAGCCTAGCATAGAGACAATAGTTGGTGGACTTGTAATTATATTCACTATAGCTGTTCACTCGTATCTAAAAATAAAATCGTCATCAAAGTAAAATTATTCTTCTTTTTGTCACAAATTTGTCTTGATTTAAAATTAGATCGCCCATAAACACCGCTAATTTTATGAACAAAATTATAAAAAACTCTTGGGCTCTTTTTACAGGAATGGCGTTTATAATGCTCGCTCATGGTTTTCAAGGTACTTTATTAGGTGTTAGAGCAGTTAAAGAAAGTTTTGGTCTATCATCGACAGGTTTGTTATTTTCTGGATATTTTGTTGGATATTTTATTGGAGCAAAGATTATACAATCTTTAATTCATAGAGTTGGTCATATTAGAGTTTTTGCAGCTTTTGCTTCTGTAACTTCAATTGTCGTCTTATTACACTCAATTTTTGTAAATCCTTTTTCCTGGTTTATACTAAGAATGATTTCTGGATTTAGTATGGTTTGTCTTTATACGATTGCTGAAAGCTGGTTAAATGATAGATCTACAAATAAGAACAGAGGTAGTGTTTTATCAATCTATATGATTGTTATGTACGCTTCTATGGCAATTGGAATGTTTTTCATAAACTTTAGTAAACCAGAAAACTTTCAACCTTTTATACTGATATCTTTATTTATGTCTTTATCTCTTGTTCCAATATTATTGACAAAAAGAAAGGCTCCTAACTTTAAAAAAATATCAGGTATGAAACTAAAAGAAGTTTATAAATCATCACCATTTGGTGTTGTAAGTTCATTTTTGTGTGGAATATCTCATTCAGCCGTTTTCTCAATGATTGCAGTTTATGCCACTTCAATGAATTTTAGTATTTTAGAAGTTTCTATAGTAACTTTTTTATTTGCTATATCTGGAGCAATAAGTCAATGGCCAATTGGAAAATTATCTGATGCTTTAGATAGAAGAATTGTGATTATTTATACTACATTTGGAGCGGCTTTATTTTGCTTTTTGGCAATTATTTCCTCAAGTCAAATGTACATGCCTGAAGGTTTAGCTACATCAAAAATATTTTTTTATATCTGTATAATGTGTTTTTCTTTTTGTAGTCTGCCAATGTTTGCATTAATTTTTGCACATACAAATGATTTTATACCAAAAGAAAAATTTGTAGCAGCAGGAGCAGGATTACAATTTGTTTTTGGACTTGGTGCGATTTGTGGTCCTTTTATGTGCTCATTATTTATGGAATTTTTAGGAGAAAATGGATTTTTTATTTTTTTAATTATATTTCATTCATTTATTGGTTTATTTGGAATATATAGAATGCAAATTAGAGAGTCTGGAGATAACCCAGACTCACAATTTGCACCTATGCCTCAAACCATAACTCCAGCCGGTATAGAACTTAATCCTTCAACTGAACCAATAGATGAACCAAATAATTTGAACGAATTTAAGAAAATTTAGTGTAAGTTTATAGTTATGAAAACAGCTTTAGTATTCGGCTCAACCGGATTAGTCGGCGGAAATTTGTTAAGATTATTAATAAAAGATGAAAAATACAAAAAAATCAAGGTTTTTGTAAGATCTTCTACTTCAAAAATTGATCCTAAAATAGAAGTTACTCAAACAGATTTTACAAAATTAGAAAATATTAAGTCAGAAATAAAAGGTGACGATTGTTTTTTTTGTATTGGAACTACAAGAAAAAAAACACCTAACAAACAAGATTATATAAACACTGAGTATAATTTACCTGTAACAATCGGAAAAATTTGTAGCGATAATAATGTACAAAATTTTACTTATATTTCTTCATTGGGTGCTAATCCAAAAACATCAAATTTATACTTAAAAAATAAAGGTATGGCTGAAGAAGAATTAAGAAAACTAAACTTTAAAAAATTTATTGTAATTAGACCTTCGTTTTTAATTGGAAAAAGAAAAGAGGAAAGATTTGGAGAAAAAATAGGTATTTTCGCCATGAAATGTATATCTCCAATTTTAGTTGGAGATTTAAAAAAATATAAATCGATAAATGCAGAAATTGTTGCAAAATCCATGATAAATATATCAAACAGTGAAATACAAAGTGGAACATTTGAACCACCACAATTATTGCAAATTGGAAGAAAATAAATTTTTTTATAAATAAATAAAATATTAAAAAAAATTATTTTAAGTGCTATAATACATTTAAAGGAGGTATCTATGGCTAAATTTTTTTTAATGGGAAATTTTACAGAGAAAGCATTCGCAGGCTTTTTAAAAGATCCTGGATCAGATAGATCTGAGGTTGCTAGAAAGTGTTCTGAAAGTGTTGGCGCTGAAATGAAATCTTACACATATTTAAGAGGACCCTATGACTTTATAGTTGAAACCCATGGCACATTTGAGCAAATGGCTGCTATAAAAATGGCTACTGAGGGAAGTGGTGCACTTAAAAATATCGCCATTTGTGAGGAAACACCAATGAATGAAATTGCAAATCATGCAACAAAAGTATCAAGTGGCTATAAAGTGCCTGGACAATAAACTTAGTGGTAGCTTCATTAATTATGAAGCTACCAATTTCAAATTGAAGCTGTCAAAATATCTCATTCAAATAAAGTAATATTGAACTATTAAGAAATCTATGAATAAAAGAAAATTTATAAAATTATCTATGTTTGGATCATTATTATACAGTGTCTTTCCATACAAAATTTTATTAGCTGAAACAAAAAAAATAATTAATCAAAATTTAACAGAAGCCCAAAAAAAAATAATGTTTAATGAAGCGACTGAACGACCATTCTCAAGTCCTCTTAATTACGAGAAAAGAGAAGGCTTTTATCACTGTGCAAATTGTGGAGCTAAACTTTTTAAGTCTAGCTCAAAATTTGATAGTGGAACTGGTTGGCCATCATTTACAGAGGCGCTACCTGGAGCTTTTAAAACTAAGGTTGATTACAGCTTTGGCATGAAAAGAATTGAATACCATTGTGCAAAATGTGGTGCTCATCACGGACATGTCTTTGAAGATGGTCCCGGATCGACAGGAAAGAGATATTGTAATAACGGCTTGTGTTTAATATTTAAGCCATCATCATAAAACGGAGGAATAATGAAAATATTGAGTATATTAAAAGGGGTTGAATTAGTTATAGCAGATTTAGAGGTAAATTTAGGAGAACAGGTGAGAAGCGCTCCTACATTATGCGCAAGATATAATGGTAAAATTATACCATTAAATACAGCTCAAGATGGTAGACCAATCCTTATGAGAGAGGAAAACGCATTAGAAAACTAATTTTAAACTCAATTGCGTCAACTTAATTAAGTTTAATTATAAAAAAATATTATAAGAAATAAGTATGACATTCGAATTACCAAAACTAGATTATTCTAATGAGGCTTTATCTCCAATAATGTCACAAGAAACACTAGAATTACATCATGGAAAACATCATCAAACTTACATAACAAATCTTAATAATTTCATAAAAGATACAGACATGGCTGAGATGTCATTGGAAGATATAATTTTGAAAAGCTCAAATGATAACTCAAAAGCTGGAATATTTAATAATGCAAGTCAGCATTGGAATCATAATCTTTTTTGGAAATGTATGAAGCCAAAGGGTGGTGGAAATATTCCATCAAAACTTGAGAAAAAAATTATTGAGGATTTTGAGAGTGTTGAAAAATTTAAAGATCAATTTAAACAAGCTGGTATAACCCAGTTTGGATCAGGTTGGTGTTGGTTATCTTTGAATAATGACAAATTAGTTGTAACAAAAACAGCTAATGCAGCAAATCCATTAATAGAAAATATGAAACCATTATTAGGTTGTGATGTTTGGGAACATTCATATTATATTGATTATAGAAACAGACGACCTGAATATTTAGATAAATTTGTTGATAATCTTATAGATTGGGAATTTGTTGAATCTTTATTAATCTAATTAATTATAGAAAGGGAAAACTATGAATTTTGTTGGAACAACAACTTATGAAGGTACTAAAAAAGATGCAGATGAATTATATAATATGTTTAAAGATGATCTTGCAAAATGTACGTCATCATTTGAATGGGCACACATTCGTGAAGGTAAAATGATTTTTATTGCAAATGTCACTGATGAAGAAAAATTTTATGCCTTATTTGAAGATCAAAGATCTAAAGACTGGAACGCAAAGTTTAATGCTAAAGATGAAGCTTGGAAACTTGAAAAAATAATGTAACTAAAACCATAACGATAAATTTTTGAAATAAAAAAGTTTAAAGTGGTATAGGTCCAGAAATCACCTAAAATTCAGAAAATAAAATAAAAAATAGTTTATATGACGACCGCTAACAAAAAATTAAATCCTAAGATACCTGATGCTTCTGATGTAAGCAAACCATGGGATAAAGATAATCAGGCTTGGTGGGACTGGTATGTTAGTCTTGCAGATAATGACATTAAAAAAGATGAAATTATTAATGCCGATCCCTTACCAGAAATTGAAATACCAAGTGATGATGAAGTTATCTCACAATTAGCAAAGCCCTACGAGTTAACAAACGATCAAATTGATTTTTTTAAAAAAAATGGTTTTATAAAACTAAAGAATGTTTTTTCACCTGGGGCTGTGTTAAAACTTAGAGCTGAATTAATTAATCTATTAAAGAAAGAGTTTAAGGTTGATCCAGATAAAGGAGCACATGACCGTTTCCTTAGTCTTGAAATGATTTGGCCTGACAACGCACTCCTTAGTGCTTACGTGTTGTCACCACGTCTGGGGCAAATTTCAGCAGATCTTCTTGGGGTACCAGCAGTTAGACTTTACCATGACAATGTACTAGCTAAACAAGCTGGTTGTGGTCGTACGCCATGGCACTTCGACGATCATCATTTTCCTCTAGATACTAACGATGTAGTTACAGCTTGGGTACCAGCTCAACCAACCCCTCTTGAGATGGGACCACTCTCTTTTGCGTATCCACTGAGTGTGCACGAATTAGTTAAATCTGTTGAGTTTGAAAAGATTGGTACTGGATACGACCGTGGGGTCTCAAACATTTTTTCAAAAAATAATGTAATGATAAATGAAACTCCATTTGAACTGGGCGAAGTTAGCTTTCACCATAATTTGAATTTTCATACAGCTTCACGTAATCGAACCAATCGTAGCAGAGTTGCTCTAGCCAATACTTATTACCGCGATGGAGCGAGGGTAGTTAATTCACCTACAATGGTTTCGGGTGACTGGCAGAAATTTATGCCTAATGTTAAACCAGGGGACTTAGCTGCTAGCCCGCTAAATCCAATTTGTTGGCCAATTAAAGATAAATCATGAAAAACATAAATAATCAAAATGGGCTAAATTCGATCTGGACTGACAGTCTTACTCGCAATCTCCATCCTGATAGTAATGCTTTAATTGATCATTTAAGAACTGTGCATCAAGAACATGCAGGCTTTACTGAAGCATGCGCAAGTTCGTGTCGCGATGAATCTGGACGTAATAGTTACGAATGGCTAGCTGAAATTGTGCCTCATAATGAAAGTTTAAATATATTAGATCTTGCTTGTGGGTCAGGACCATTATTAAAAATTTTATTTGATCGAAATAAAAATTTGAATTTAAAAGGTATAGATATGTGTCCTGAAGAATTAAATTTAGCTAAGAAACTTCTTATAAACAGTAAAGTTAATCTTATTGAATCAAAAGCACAAAATTTGTCAGCAATTAATGATAACTCTATTGACATAGTTCTATGTCATTGGGCTTTAACATTAATGGACCCCATAACTCCTGTATTGGATGAAGTAAAACGAGTTTTAAATAACAAAGGTCAGTTTGCAGCTTTGATTGATGGACCAATGAATATAGCTCCGAAGTATAAAGAAGTACACGATTTAATTTATAGCTACGTACAAGAAGAAATACCTAGTTATGGAGAGATTGATTTGGGTGACCCAAGGATAAGAGGATCTAAAAGCCTAAGTGATCTTGCAAATAAAACATTTCCTGGAGCTAATGTGACTATAGAAACAAATGTTGTATCTATGAGTGGGCCTGTTACACAAGTGGCTAAAATTGCAGCAGGATTTTTTTATGCTGCTTTTGTCTTAAAACCAAAAAAAAGAGAATCAATGATTGCAGATCTATCTAATATCCTAACAATATCCAAAAAAAGTACTTATGCTGAAAGAAAAGGACGATTTTCAATGCCAATTAGTCGTCTTTTAGTTATACCTAACATAAAATGAAAAAACTTTTAGGGATTATGGTTCTGGTTGTTGGATTTTATAGGACAACTAGTGTCCAGACTAGAGACTTTCGAGATAAAACAAAGTTTTAATGGTTATGACGCCAGAAAACTCTCAGAAACTCTGGAAAATTATTCAGGAAGCTGGCGATTATTTAAATGGTCAACTTCCTGATCATCCAAATCATCCAAAAGGAAGAAATCCATATGCTCATGTAGCAATATGTGTAAAAAATAAATTTAATTCTACTTATAAAGATATTCCTGATGAGAAATTTGATGAAGTAATCAACTATATTAATTTTTTAAAAGAAAATCCTATTTAATTAGATATAGTTTTTAGAAATTCATCTACTTCACTACTTTTAGTATTCCAAGCTGTAACAAGTCTAACTGTCTTGCCGCCTAATTCCTCATTGCTCATCATATATTCTTCTGTATTTAAATGCTCAACCATCTTTTTTGGCAGTTTAACAAAAACTTCATTTGCCTCAGTTGGATATTCAAGTTTAACTTGATTACTAGAAACTAAACCATCGCTTAATTTTTTTGCCATTAGATTTGCATGTCTTGCATTTTTTAACCAAACATCATTTGAGATATATCCATCTAATTGTGCAGAAACAAAACGCATTTTAGATAATAGATGACCGGATCTTTTTAATAAAAACGGTAAATTGCCAACTAATTCCTTATTAAAAATTATAATTGCTTCAGCTGCTATACATCCGTTCTTTGTTGCTCCAAAAGATAATATGTCAATTCCTGATTTCCACGTCATTTCTGCAGGAGTAACATCAAGTGAAACTAAAGCGTTAGCAAATCTAGCGCCATCCATATGTACTTTTAATTTTTTTTTATGTGCAATTTCAGAAATATTTCTAATTTGATCTAAAGTATAAACTTCACCAGTTTCTGTTGCTTGAGTTATGCTAACAATAGATGGCTGGGTGTGATGTACAATTCCAAACCCTCCAATATTATCATTTAGCTCATCAACTGTTATTTTGCCGTCTTTACCGTTCAATGGAACAAGTTTTGCTCCACCTGTATAAAATTCAGGGGCTCCACACTCATCAACATTGATATGAGAAAATTTATGGCAATAAATATTTCCAAATGATGGAGATATAGCAGAAAGAGCTAAAGCATTTGATGCGGTTCCTGATGCTGTGGGGTAAACAATTACATCCTTTTCAAAAATTTCAGAAAATTTTTCCTGTAACATGCCTGAAATTTCATCGTTACCGTAAGGAGGAACTATACCATCATTTGCTTTGATAATTGCATCCAAAACTTCTGGACAAGCTCCAGTCACATTATCTGAAGCAAATTTTACTCTTTTTCGTTTTGTATTAATTTTTGCGTTCATTTTATTGTTTTGGAAAATAATCTTTTAAAGTACCTTCTCTATAAACATCAGCTGTACAACAATGAAGGCCCCCACCAAAAGCATATGCATCTCTCAACTCTACAGGGATAACTTCCATACCTAATTTATCTAACTGTTCGGCTTGATATTTTTCACTTTTTTCAACGCATACAGTTTTAGGGTCAAGAACCAAAACATTCATTGATAGCCATACTGAAGAGTAACAAAGTGGTGGTGGGGTATTATGAGCAGGTTGTGCTGCATCTATAATTTCCCATCCATTATCTTCAAATAATTTTCTTTGTTCTTTTGGAAGTCTTCTTTGTGGATTATTAATAACTAACCCTTCTTTGATTGGGGTAAAGGTTGCATCAATATGAATTGGATAAGGATCTCCTGGGAAATTTACAGCATGAACTCTATGATCCTTAAAATGTCTTTTTATCCAATCAATTCCTTTTAAGTTAGTTGTAAATCCGTGTTGTATAACTAAATCCTTTCCAAATCTTAGAATATCTGCTGCATCAAATAATGGCTCTTCCTCTGTTGTTACAAAGTATTTATTTTCTGTCCATTCAAGTCTTTTTGTTACACCAATTTTATCTGATAAATAGTCTTTTCTATAGTCTGCATCTGTTAATCTAGGCTTTGGTGCTGACTCATGTCTCATATTTGGATCTTTATTATAATAGTCTTTTAAAAGAGGTCTGTAACAAAGGTACTCAAACCATCTGCACCTGTAGCTCATTGTAGCTTCTAATATTTCATTTCCCACAGTTAATAAAACATCTCTAGGTGGCATGCATCCAAACATAGTTTCGGCTTTCCAGTCAGGAGTTGATGTTGGTTGATTAAAATCTAAAGGTGTTGGTCTATCAACTTTTATGCCCCTTTTTTCAAGCAAATTTGAAAAGTTATTTAATAGTTCATTAGCTTTATCGACAGTGTCCTTAGTTCTTGGACCATAAGTTCCTCGCATATCAGAGTCTTCTGGAACTTTAGCATCTAAAGCAGGTTCAGGTGCTGGAATACATGTGCCATCTGCTCTTCCAACAATTACATGTTTTAATGGATCCCATTCATTCCAACTATTAACAATCTTATAATTTTGACTCATACAATATTAGTTTAATCCAATAAACCTTCTATTGGATTGCATTATCATACTATAATAAAATATTGCTAAAAAAATAAAGAAACCTCCAATAATTGTGTTCGTTGAGGGAATTTCATTTATTCCAAGCCATGGAAGCCAGACCCAAAATATACCTCCTATAACTTCAGTCAAAGATAGCAAAGTCAAATCGGCTGCCGGAATGTGCTTAGATCCAATTGAATAAAGAATTAAACCCATGCAAACAAGAGTCCCATGAGTTGCAAATAATGCTTCATTTTTATTTGAAGATAAGAAATTTGCATCATTATTTAAAAGCATGACTGTTGAAAATAAAAAACAAAATAAGCCAGCAATAGCAACAGTTGTAAACGTAGGGGTTTGTTTTCTCCATCTCAGACTGACTGAGAATATTGAAAAACCTAATGCTGATACTAGTCCAAAAATTAAACCCATTAAAGAATTTTCTCCAGTATTATCGTAAGCCATTACTATAATACCAAATGCTGCAACTAAAATTGATATCCAAACTGTAATTGAAATTTTTTCTTTCAAAAAAAGAAATCCAAGTAATGCAGTTATAAAAGGCATTGCAGCCAAACATAATAGAGTTACTGCAGCTGTAGTATTAGTAATCGACCAGATGAATGTTATCATTGCTGTTCCTAAACCAACACCACCTATAATTCCAGATATTCCAATTTTTAAATAATTTTTATAAAAAGAAAATCCCTCTTCCAAGAATAAGTAGACATTTAGCAATAAAAAAATAACAATACCTCTAGCAAACAAGTATTGCCAGGGAACAGTTTCGGGTTGATCTATATGTCTTACAACATATGGTCCAAATGACCAAAGTATGCCAGCAAATAAAACAATTGGAATAGCTATTTTAGGATTTTTTAAATCAGGCATAAAATAATTTATTTTTTATAAATTTTTAGTGATATTATTAAATAAATATGGATTTAGATATAATAAAAATTGCATCCGACACGACTAATAATAAAATATTGAAAGATTACACTCATAGATCGAAATATAAAAATAAAACTTGTGGTGATATAATTGAAATGAGAGTTAATATTCAGAAAAACATAATACAGGATATTGGGTATCAGACAAAGTCCTGTGTTTACTGTCAAGCTTCTGCAAGCTTAATATCTCATAAACTTATCAAAAAAAGTAAAAATAAAGTTAATTATTTATTAAAAAATCTTATCGGTTATTTTGAAAATGAAATTAAACCTTTGCCAAAAAATCTAAATAAATTTAATAAATTGTTTAATAAAAAAAATATATCTAGAAAAAACTGTGTATTAATGCCATTAATTGCACTTAAAAAACTCCATATTAATGAATAATTTAGATATTAAAAAACCTCTTATCGCTGCAATATTTTCTACTTTGACAATTGGGGTTTTGTCATTGCTTACTTATAAAACACCTTATGGATTATTTTTGATTGCTTCCTTTGGTTCTACAATGGTTTTACTTTATGGGTATCCAGAAAGTCCTTTTGCAAAACCTAAAAACATATTTTTTGGTCATTTTTTAACCGCGCTTGTTGGAGTGATATTTGTGAATTTTGTTCCACTTCCAATATATATTATTATACCTGTTGCTGTTGGAATAGGTGTCGGATTAATGATTATTCTTAATGTAACCCACCCTCCTGCAGGAGGAAATCCGATAATTGTGATCATGGGATCAGTTTCATTTGAATATTTAATATCCCCAGTTATAAGTGGATCAATTATTGTTATAGTTTTCGGCATAATCCTGAACAAATTTGTTGCTAAAAGGAATTACCCAAAATAAACACTATTTGTTTGCTAGTCCTATTTAACTTGTGCTAGTCTTTTCAAATAATAATTAATAATTCAGCTTTAAGAAGCTAGTAATAGGAGTAGAAATGAAAGTACTTTGTGTATTGTATGACGATCCAAAAGGAGGAATGCCTAAATCTTATCCTCTATCAGATTTACCAAAATTAGAGAAATATCCAGATGGAATGACATTGCCATCGCCTAAAGGAAGAGATTTTACACCAGGTCAATTACTTGGTTGTGTTTCAGGTGAACTTGGTTTGAGAAAGTTTTTAGAGAGTAATGGACACGAGTTGGTTGTTACTAACAGTAAAGATGGAGATGGATGTGAAGCAGATAAACATATTGTTGATGCTGACATTGTTATCTCACAACCATTTTTCCCTTATTATTTAACCAAAGAAAGAATCGCTAAAGCTAAAAACCTTAAGATGGCAATTACAGCAGGAATAGGTTCTGATCACGTTGATTTACAAGCAGCGATGGATAATAAAATTGATGTTGTTGAAGTAACTTTCTGTAATTCAAGATCAGTTGCTGAACACATAGTCATGATGATTGTTTCAATGGTTAGAGATTATCACAATCAACATAGAATAGTTAATGAAGGTGGATGGAATATTGCAGATGCTGTTCAAAGAAGTTATGACGTTGAAGGAATGCATATAGGAACTGTTGCTGCTGGAAGAATAGGATTAGATGCACTTAGAAAAATGAAACCATTTGATGTTCATTTGCACTATTTTGACAGACATAAATTACCTGACAGTGTTGAAAAGGAACTAAACTTAACTTTTCATGAGTCAGTAGAGTCTATGGTAAAAGTTTGCGATGTTGTTACAATTAATTGCCCACTTCATCCTGAAACTGAAAATTTGTTTGATGATGAAATGATAAGCAAAATGAAAAAAGGAGCATACATAGTTAACACTGCAAGAGGTAAAATTTGTAATAAAGATGCAATAGCTAAAGCCCTAAAAAGTGGACAACTAAGTGGTTACGCAGGTGATGTATGGTTTCCACAGCCTGCTCCTAATGATCACGTATGGAGAACAATGCCAAATCATGGAATGACACCACATACTTCTGGTACATCTTTATCTGCTCAAACAAGATATGCAGATGGTGTTAGAGAAATATTAGAATGTTTCTTTGAAGGAAACGAAATTAGAAATCAATATTTGATAGTAAAAGATGGCCAATTAGCAGGCATGGGTGCACATTCTTACAGCAAAGGGTCTGCGACCAGTGGATCGGAAGAAGCTGCTAAATATCAAAAAAAATAAAATAGATTTATTAAAGGTATGCTACTTAAAAAAGTAGCTACCTTTAATACCATAGATTTAACCACTCATTATTATATATTTTGAATATGAGGTTATTTTACTATTTTTTATTATTATTTCTTATCTCGACATCATTCTCTCATTCAAAAGATAAAGCATATTTTGCAGGAGGTTGTTTCTGGTGCATGGAGGAATCCTTTGAAATGTTAGAAGGTGTAGAAGAAGTTATATCAGGTTACTCAGGAGGAATCACTGCTAATCCAACATATAGGGAAGTCACTTACGGAGATACGGGTCATTTTGAGGTTGTTGAAATAATTTATGACAAAGAGAAAATATCCTATAAAGAACTCTTGAAAAACTTCTGGCTTAATATTGATCCATTTGATGCTTACGGCCAGTTTTGTGATAAAGGATACAGCTACAGATCTGTGGCATTTTACGAAAATGATTATCAAAAAGATTTAATCGAGAAAGATATAAAAAGATTAGAAAAGAAATTTAAAAAAAAAGTCGTTACATATGTCAAAGAATTTGAGATTTTTTACATAGCAGAAGATAAGCATCAAGATTACTATCAAGTATATTTAGAAAATTATTTAAAATATAAGAAAGCATGCAAAAGAGAGAGAATACTTGATATTATTTGGGGATCGTAATTAATGCCTGTAATAAGTAAATTTGTAGCTTTAAAAAACTATATCCCTACAGGTTTACCAAAAGAAACTGACTTTGAAATAAAAACAAAAGAAATATCTTTAGATACTAATAATAATATTTTGGTCTCAAATTCATGGATTTCAGTTGATCCTTACATGAGAGCAAGAATGACTGAAAGAAAGAACTATAAACCACCTTTTAATATTGGTGAAGAGATGGAAGGTTATGCGTTAGGTATAGTTAAAGAATCTAAAGACAAAAATTTTAAAGAAGGAGATATTGTTTTTAGTAATTTCGGAATGAGAGATTGCTTTGTTTGCAAATCTAATGATTTAAAAAAAATTGAACCGATAAATGTTCCTCTACAAACATATTTAGGTCCACTTGGAATGACAGGTCATACAGCTTATATAGGACTTTTTAAACATGGTGAATTAAAACCAGGTCAAACAATTCTTGTTTCTTCGGCTGGAGGAAGTGTTGGATCTACTGTTTGTCAAATTGCAAAAAATATGGGTTGTAAAGTAATTGCAAGCACAGGTTCAGATGAAAAAGTTAAATGGTTAAAAGATGATTTAAAAATTGATCATGCGTTTAACTATAAAAAAATAGAAAATCTTGTATTGCATCTTAAAGAAGTTTGTCCTGAAGGATTTGATTTATATTTTGATAATGTAGGTGGCGATTTTTTAGAGTCAGCTATTTTTCAAATGAAGAACTTTGGAAGAATTGTAATTTGTGGAAGGATATCCCAAATGAATGCAACTAATCCCGGCTCTGGTTTAAAAAATATGGCTCATGTTCTTGTAAAAAGACTAACAATTAAAGGTTTTATAATTTTTGATCATGAAAATGATCGAGAAAAGTTTGAAACCGATATGGCTAAATGGCTATTAGAAGATAAAATTAAATTTAAAGAAACTGTTTACGAGGGTATAGAAAATACGCCAAAATCATTCATTGATTTATTAGAAGGTAAAAATATAGGAAAAATGCTTGTAAAAATTTAATTAGAATTTTTATGAAATTTTTAAAGAAGTTTTATAGACCCTTTTTATTAACCTATATTTTTTTGAGTATAGCTATCAGTTTTTATCCATCATTTGATTTTTACTCACTAAAGGGTCAAATTCTTATAATTGCTGTATCTTTTTTTAATGGGATGATGGGAGTTTACGTAAAAAAATTATAAGACGTAGGGCTCGGGTCTTGCAGAGCTATTTAATACTCTTTCGACTGCGAAAACACTAATATCTATAGTTTGATAACTGCCTGTAGTTATTAATTCAGTTAGAGCTCTACCAATTCCTGGTGCTTGCATTAAACCTCTGCCGGTAAATCCTGAGGCCATGTAAACATTTTCATATTTTGGATGTTTTCCAACTACAGCATTATTATCTAATTTGTTACAATCATAATATCCAGCCCATCCACCTGTTAACTTTAGTTCTTCAAATGCTGGTATTCTTTTTGCAAGAGCAGGCCAAACTAATTCTTCAAAATCATTCCATGCAGGTTCAAGATCTTCTGCATCAAAAACTGAAATTGGAGAACCTGCTAAATATTCTTTTCCCTCTGGTCGCCAATATACTCCTGTTGTTAGATCTCCGGATAATGGCATCTCTGGAATATGTTTAGGACATTTAACTCTAAAGACTGTATGTTTTTGAGGTACTACAGGAATATCTTCAAGTAGTTCCTTAGTCCAACACCCAGCTGCGGAAATAATTGTCTTTGCATTAATTTCGGAAAGGCTCTTAACCTCTCCCTTAATAAATTCTGCCCCAAGATCAATTGCCTTATGCTTTAAAGCGCTATGAAATAAAAATGGATCAATCCATCCCTCGCTCTTGTTATTAGTAAATGTTGCAGTTTCAATTCCTTCCTCATTAATGTAAGGAAAATATTTTTTCAATTCATAACCTTTAATATTTTTTGTACCCGCTTCACATTCTTTATGATTTTCTAAAGCTCTGTATTGCTCTTCTGCATGATCTGGTCCAAACATTAGAAGGTATCCATTGGGTACCATGCTAGCTGTTGGATTTGGATTTTTTTCGGTTTTCAATAATTCTGGTATTTGAAATATAAATTCCCTTGCAAATTTACCTAAAAGAATATTTTCTTTTTGAAAAAACTGTCGTCTAAATCCGCCAAGTGATAATGGGAATGATGCAGTTTTATAAGTTGGATCCCTTTCAATGACTTTTACTTTTCTGCCTTCTTTGGACATAAAGTATGCAGTTGCAGCTCCAATTATACCACCA
>CABYKN010000026.1 GCA_902519695.1 uncultured Pelagibacteraceae bacterium
TTTTTTCATCAAATCGACATTAATTTTTTTTTTAACATGCCACTCTCTATTAAAATTAATAACAGAAGGAGAGACATGATTTCTTATTAAGTAGGTATACCGTCTTTCTTTTGCAGAATATCTTGAATGAAAAAATTTGTTTTTTCTTTTTATTTTCAATATTGAAATTTTTTTTTTATTTAAAAAAAAGTTTAGTGAATTTATGAAATTATCTTTTTGAATAATATTATTCGTAGTATCGAAGTGTGCTGATTGCTCCTTAGCATGAACTCCTGTGTCTGTTCGTCCAGACCCGTAAATTTTTATTTTTTCTTTTAATAGTTTAGATAAGACAATCTCAATATTTTCTTGGATTGACTTACCTTTTTTTTGAATTTGCCAACCATTGTATAAAGTGCCTTCGTATTCTATTAGAATCTGATATCTATTCACTTGTAATTATTGTTCCTTTTTTAACCTTATTCCCTAATAAAAATTCTTTAATTAATTGAGGATTCTTTCCCTCTTTTTGTATCTCGATAATATTTATTGAGTTTTTACCACATGCTATTGTCATTTGTTCGTTGATTACTTCACCAATTGTTGCTGAGTGCTTGTTTATCTTGGCTTTTAATATTTTATATCTTTTGTTGTTAAGCTTAAACCATGCACCAGGTTTTGGATATAATCCATTTATTTGAGCAATTATTTTACTAGCACTATTATTCCAATCTATCTTTCCCTCTATTTTTTGAATTTTCTTTGCGTATGTAGCTTTTGTATGATCTTGTTCTTTAAATATTGCCTCTCCTTCTAAAACATTTTGTACATTTTCTAAAATTTTTTCTGTACTCAAATAAGATAATTTTTCAGACAAAGTTTCTGCATTATCTTGGTCAAGAATATTTATTGAATATTTATTACATACCGGTCCGGAATCTAATTTTTCATTAATTTTCATAAATGATATACCAGTTTTTTTTTCAATGTTTAAAATCGATCTTTGGATTGGTGCTGCCCCTCTCCATTTTGGTAATAATGAAGCATGAATATTCAAAAAGCCTTTTTTACTCAAATCAAGAATTTTTTTTGAAATTAATTGTCCGTATGCAACAACAATTACAAGATCTAAATTTAATTCTTTAAGATATTTATATTCTTCATTAATTTTTTTTGGAGTTTTAATTTCTAAATTAAGTTCCTCTGCACATGTATGGATTGGTGATTTCGTAAACTGTTGACCTCTATTTGATTTACTTGGAGGCTGAGTAAAAACACAGTTAATTTTATATTTTTCATTAATTTTTTTTAGAATAGGCACAGCAAACTGTGGTGTACCCATGAATACAATATTTGACATTTAAACAACAACTCTATTAGAAGTTTTTTGTTTAGACAATTTTTTTATTATTAAATCTTTTTTAATTTTAGATAAATAATCAATGATTAGTTTTCCATCTAGGTGATTTATTTCATGTTGTAAACATGTTGAAAGTAGTCCATTGCATTCCATTTCTTTCTTATCACCATTTTCATCTACATATGATACGGTACAAATTTCTGGTCTCTCTATCTCAATAAAGGTATTAGGTATTGATAAACAACCTTCCTCATATGTAGACATTTTTTCACTTAAAGTTTTTATTTGTGGATTAATAAAGCATAAAGGCTTTTTTTCATTTTCATTTTTTGAGACATCTAAAACAACTACTCTTTTAAGAATTCCAACTTGAACAGCTGCTAAACCTATACCATTGTTATGGTACATAGTTTCAAATAAATCTTTTATGAGTTTTTTTTCATTAACATCAACTTTATTTAATGGCTCAGATTTTTTTCTAAGAATATCATCAGGGACTGTAATTAGTTCTTTTACTGACATAGTTTATTTATTGTTTAGACTTTTAAAGGCAAGACTTCTATTAGAATTTCGTTCCTTAAATCCACATTTTTTAGCTCATTCATAGTTGAAACTAATAAATTCACAGTGTTTATATCTAGATCTTCAAGGTTACTTTCACCAACAATATCTACTATTTTAATTAATAATAAACCTAACTCTCCATTCGATAGCAATTGTTTTATATCAGAGGAAAATTGATAGTTGTATTCATAAAGGTTTGAGTATTTTTTATCTATTTTTACACCATCTGATTTAAGCGATTCAATAAGAATAATATCTTTTGTAGAAAAAACATATTTTTTGTTTCTTTTGATTTTTTTTAAAATATCGTTTGTTTCCTTTTCAGCTTTAGGCAAACTAGTTTTATTTAAAAAGTAATTTAATAATTTTGACTGATGTATTTTTTTGTTATTAAATTTTATCTTTCTCTCTTTTTTTAACTTATTATCGGTATGATTTTCATAAAAGGTAGTAAAATTTGAGGGAACATCATCTTTTTTTATTTTTTTTAAAATTACTTTAATTTCATTATCAAACGCATTATCTAATTTTTTTTTTTGGAAAGATTTATGCAGTTCGGATGCCATACTTAATCTTTGCTCAACATCAACAGATAAAAGTAATCTTTGATATAATAAAGCTCTGCCCTCATAATCTGGAAGTAGCTTATAAGCATCTTTGGCATTTAGTAGTTGTGTTATGTTAAATTGAAATTTTTTATATGTATCTAATAGTTCTCTCTCATCAAATACATTTTCATGAGTTGCTCTTTCTAATAATCTTAAATCTTCTGGATTTTCAATATCAAAAGAATTTGAATTTTTAAGAATATTGGATGACGACAAATAACTCCAGATATATCTAGGTGAGTCCATTTTTGGCTCATAATTAAAATCATTATTTGTTTTATGAGATAAGTGAAAATATAAAATATTTTCGTCAGAAATTATTTCATCTTTGCTTGCGTAACCCATTAATATATTAAATTTATTTTCAAAAAAAGTGTCAATTTCATCCAACTCCTTTGACAAATCGAATAGAAGTTGAGCTTGCTCTTTTTTATCTTCTAGAATTAAACAATAAATTTTAAAATTATTTAAATACTTATCGTTAATAGCGCCACTAATATTAAATATTTCACATGCTTTTTTTACTTCAGAGTTTGAAAGAAAATATTCCGAGTAAAATTTAATTAATTTATTTTTATTCGAAACTTCGGAATTATTGATTAAAAATTTTTTAATTAATTCGAAATCTTTTTTATTTATTAAATGATTAAATTTAAACTCTAAAAATTCCTCTTCAGTAATATTATTTGTTGGAATATAAGAGTTTGTTAATAAAGCTATATCTAATATCTTTTTTGAAAAATTAGATAAGTTTCTATTTAAATTTTTATTTAAAATAGTTTTTATCAATTCACCATCGCTATTTGACCACATATCAATTTTTAGACCATTTTTTGCAGGATCATACAAGCCAGCTAATTTTATTGTGGAAGATTCAATCTCTTTATTTATTACTATCTCAGAATTAGATTGAACTGATAATGCTGTATTAATATTCAGATTATTGCTTTCTTTTAAATCTGCAATAGAACTATCTTTATTATTATCGTCTTTTTTTTCAATTTTCCAAATATCAATTGGTTCGTTTGCAAAAGAGTAATTATATAAAAATAAAAATAAAGTTGTTTTTAGTATTATCTTACTTAATTGTTTTAAAATTTTCATTAGGCAGAATTACTTCAATTTTTTTGTTGGGAGATGGAAAATCAATTCGACTCAAAGCAATTATAGACAAAATTAATACAACAAAAATTATAGCTGCTTTAATTGCAAATTTCATATTTTGTTATATTCCTTTGTAGTATAATGTTTTAAAAGTATATAATTTTGTAAAATCAAAATAAGACATATTTGTGTTTTTTCAACTTAGAAATTTATGGAATTAAGTAAAAATCTGGTTTTAGTAGGCATGATGGGCTCGGGAAAGACTTTAATAGGAAAGTTAATTTCTAAACAAATGGAACTTAAATTTATTGATATAGATATTAAAATTGAAGAAAAAGAAAAAATGAAAATCGCAGAAATTTTTAAAAAAAAAGGAGAAAAATACTTCCGTGACCGCGAAGAAGAAATCACGTTGTCATGTTTAAAGGGTGAGAAACAAATTTTATCTCTCGGAGGTGGAGCATATATTAACGCAAACATTAGAAAAGAATGTAAGAAAAATTCTTTTAGTTTTTGGTTAAACTGGAAAAAAGATGTAATAATTAAGAGAATTAATGGTAGCAAAAAAAGACCATTGGCTATGGCATTAAGTGAAACAGATCTAGAGAGACTAATAAGTGACAGAGCCAAAATATATGGTTTAGCTGATTTTACTATCAATTGTGATCAACTTAATAAAAATGAAATTGCAAACAAAATTATAAAAAAATATGAAATCAAAAATAATAAAGGTTAAAACTAAAAGTAAAAATTACGAAGTTCATATTGGCACCAATCTGATCCCTAAATTAAAAAATATTTTAAAAAAGAATAAATTATTATTTTCAAAATGTTTGATTGTAGTTGATAATAAGATTCCAAAAAAATTTAGAAAATTACTCTATAAAAACTTTGAAAATAAAAAATTTTATAACTTGAATTTTAATGCAAATGAAAAAAATAAAAGTTACGTAAGTATAGATAAAATTCACAATGTATTATTTAAAAATAATTTTTATAGAGAAGACTGTATAATTTCATTTGGTGGGGGAATTACAGGAGATGTAGTTGGATATGCAGCCAGCACATTTAAAAGAGGAATAAAATTTATTAACATACCCTCCACTTTATTAGCTCAAGTTGATTCTTCAATAGGTGGAAAGACAGGTATTAATAACAAATTTGGAAAAAATCTTATAGGAAGTTTTTATCAGCCAGATTTAGTAATTTCAGATATTAATTTACTGCATACCCTACCCAAAAGAGAAATTATATGTGGATATGCTGAAATATTAAAAAGTAGTTTAATTGATAACAAAAAAAATTTTATTTTTTTAGATAAAAATTTTAATAAGATTTTAAATTTGAAAGGAAGTTTTATAATTAATGCAATCTTAAATAGCTGTTTATTAAAAAAAAAAATTATTGAAAAGGATGAAAAAGAAAAAAATTTAAGAAAATCTTTAAATCTTGGCCATACTTTCGCACATGCATACGAGGCTACACTTGGTTACTCAAAAAAACTAAATCATGGAGAAGCTGTTATATTTGGTTTAATGAATGCTGTAAATTTTAGTAAAGAAAAAAAAATTATTTCAAATTTAAACTCAGAATTAATAAATAATCATATTAAAAAGATCGAAATTAAAAATAAGTATCAAAACCTTTTTAATAAAAGAAAAATTGCTTCAATTCTAAATTTTATGAAAAGTGATAAAAAAAATAAATCAAATAATATAAACCTAATATTAATTAGGAATTTTGGTAAATTAAACCTAGATTATCAGGCCAAATCTGTTGAATTGAATAGGTTTTTATTGAAAGAATTAAATAAAGCTTATTTGTAAAGAATGAATATCAGTTTTTAATTCTTCGCTTAAAATTTTGTAAATTATTTTATTAGACATAATTCTATTCGTTTTTTTTAATATGTCAGAATTTATTTCTAATTTAATATGAAATTTGCCTTTCTGATGAGAATTGTGTTTTAAATGCTTATAAGTGTTATCAATTATCTTTACTTCTTTTATGGAGCTATCTTTCAAAAGTTTATTTTCAATTTTTTTTGAAAGTTGATTAATATCCATTAAACTTGTTATTATATAATATGAAAAATATTTGTGAATGGAATAATTGTAATGAAGAGGGACTTTACAAAGCTCCAAAAGAAAAGGATAACAGCAAAGAATACAGGCTTCTTTGTCTTGAGCATGTAAGAGAATTTAATAAAAGCTGGAATTATTTTTCAGGTATGAGCGACGAACAAGTAATTAACTTTTTAAAGTCTGATATGACATGGCATAAGCCAACACAGAGTTTCAGCTCTTCAGACAATTTTTTTAAAATATTGTGGAATAATACTTTAAAAGATGAAAATGGGAAATTTAAAGATTTTAGTAACTTGAATCATATGAATAAGTTTAAGTTTAATAGTAATGACCTTAAAGCCTTTGAAATTTTGGGTGTTGGAGTTGGTTTAAAATGGGCCAAAATACAAGAAAAATTCAAAAGACTTGTGAAAAAATTTCACCCTGATATGAATGCTGGCAATAAAAAATTTGAAGATAAGCTTAAAATAATAACTTTAGCTTATACCCAATTAAAAAATACTTATAAGGACAAAGTTGACAATAAATATTGAACAGACACCAGATATTAAATTATCTATAAAACAAACATTCGGTATAAACTCTGATATGGAAGTTGACGCATTTTCAAAAAAAACTGACTATGTACCAGATATAGATAAAACTTATAAATTTGATAAAGACACAACTTTAGCAATCCTCTCTGGATTTTCATTTAATAAAAGAGTTCTAGTACAAGGTTATCATGGAACAGGTAAATCCACACATATAGAACAAATTGCAGCAAGATTGAACTGGCCATGTATCAGAATTAACTTAGATAGTCATGTTAGTAGAATAGATTTAATTGGTAAAGACTCAATTGTAATCAAAGATGGAAAACAAGTTACAGAATTTAAAGAGGGAATTCTTCCTTGGTCGATACAAAACCCAGTTGCTTTAGTATTTGATGAATATGATGCAGGTAGACCAGACGTTATGTTTGTAATTCAAAGAGTTTTGGAAGCTGAGGGAAATTTTACTTTATTAGATAAGAATAAGGTCATTAAACAAAATAAATATTTTAGATTATTTGCAACTTCAAATACTGTTGGTTTAGGAGATACAACTGGACTCTATCATGGTACGCAACAAATAAACCAGGGGCAAATGGATAGATGGAACATCGTAACAACATTAAATTATTTAGCTTTGGAAAAAGAAATGGAAATTATTTTAGGAAAAAATAAGTCTCTAGATAATAATAAAGGCAAAGAGAGAGTTGCAAACATGATAAAAGTTGCGACACTTACAAGAAAAGGCTTTATGGCAGGAGATATTTCAACTGTTATGAGTCCTAGGACTGTACTACATTGGGCAGAAAATTCTGAAATATTTAAAGATGTGGGCTATGCGTTCAGAGTAACTTTTTTAAATAAATGTGATGATGTAGAAAAGAATACAATCGCAGAATACTATCAAAGATGTTTTGGCGAAGAACTACCAGAGTCGATGATAAATATTCAGGTTTAATGAACAAAGATGATCTTATAAAAGAGCAATTTAAACAAGCTTTAAACTCAACGATTAAAGCCATTTCAGGTGAAACATATCCATTAAAAGACAAAAAAAATCTAAAAGAATTTAATATTTCTAAATTTGATAATTTAAAGGATAAAGAAAACTTTATTAAATTAAGAGCCGAAGCGGATTCGGAGGCATTAAAAAGAAAATTTTCTGATAATTCCACTTTGGAACAAAATATTCCAAAAACACCTACTTGCCATACACTTTATAAAATTTCAGAAAAAATAAGATATGAACTTTTAGGGTCACAAATGATGAAGGGAATTTCTAAAAATTTAATGACTCAGTATAACAATAAGATCGGTATGGCAAAATCTGAAAATATAAAAAAGAAAGAAGAAACTAATGTTTCTGAAGCTTTTGAATATTACATGCTAAATAAACTAATGAATTTAAGTTTATCTAAAAGTGCTGAAAAAATTTTATCATATTGGAAAGATGATTTCGAAAAATCTTTAGATAAACATATAGAATTTTTAAAAGAAAATGCAGAAAATCAAGACATATACAATTCTAAAATATCAGAAATTCTGCAGAATATGGAAATCTTTGAGTCCGAAGAAGAGAACAAAAGGGAAGAGCAGAAAGAAGATGAGCAAGATAATAATAATTCAAAAGATGATCAAAAAACAGACAGTGAAAAGTCCCATGAAAGAGAAGAGGAAGACAGTATCAATGAAGGTGTTGATATTTCTGACGAAATGAATGAATTTAGACTTGATGAACAGCTAGGAAATGATGATGCTGAAAATAATGAAATAGAAAATATTGTTCAGAAAAAAAATTTAGGAATAGGTAATAAAGAATATAAAATATATACTTCAGAATTTGATGAGACAGCAAAAGCAGAAACGCTGGAAAACTCTGAGGAAATTTCTAAATTAAGAAAAAATTTAGATCAGCAGCTTACTAGTTTCCAAGACATTATTACAAAACTTGCAAATAAATTACAAAGACAGTTACTTGCAAAACAAAACAGATCTTGGGAATTTGATCTTGAGGAGGGTTTACTAGATAGTTCAAAATTACCGAGAATAATAATTGATCCATATAATTCTCTTTCTTTTAAAAAAGAGAAAGATTTGGAATTTAAAGATACAGTTGTAACTTTACTCATAGATAATTCTGGATCAATGAGAGGAAGACCAATTACTATTGCAGCTCTTTGTGCTGATATATTGTCTAGAACATTAGAAAGATGCTCGGTTAAAGTTGAAATTCTAGGTTTCACAACAAAAAATTGGAAGGGTGGTAAGAGTAGAGAAAAGTGGAATAAACTTGGAAAATTAAAAAATCCAGGACGTTTGAATGACTTGAGACATATAATTTATAAATCTGCTGATACTCACTGGAGACAATCAAAAAAAAATTTAGGCTTAATGCTAAAAGAGGGTTTGCTTAAAGAAAATATTGATGGAGAAGCTATTACTTGGGCTTTCAATAGACTTAAGAAAAGAAAAGAAGAAAGGAAAATTCTTATGGTTATCTCGGATGGAGCTCCAGTTGATGACTCAACATTATCAGTTAACTCTGGTGATTTTTTAGAAAAACATTTAAAGCAAACTGTAAAATCAATAGAAAACAAAACCGATATCGAAATTCTTGCCATAGGTATTGGTCACGATGTTTCGAGGTATTACAAAAAAGCGATAAAAATTGCTGATGTCCAAGAGTTAGGTGATGTAATGATCGGCCAGCTTAGTGGTTTGTTTGAACATAATAAAAAATTACACTAATTTTTTTAAATTTTTATTTTCCCACTCTATTTTTACTTCAGCTCCACCTCTAGTTTCTGAATTTCTAATTGTTATTTTGGCAAAATTTTTTTCTAACAAAGTTTTGCCTATAAAAATCCCTAAACCTAATCCAGTTTTTTTATTATCTTTAGGTTTAAGTGTCTTAATATAAGGTTCTCCAATCTTGTTAATTATATCTTTTGGTATACCAGGCCCATCATCCTCAATTGTTATTTCAGTCTTTTGACTGTCGCTTTTGATAGCAATATAGATATTTTCATTTGAAAATTTGTTAGCATTTCCAATGAAATTCCTTAAACCATAAACAATTTCAACAGATTTTAATATTTCAAATGAGTTGGAATCTTGCTCTTTATCAATATTGAAATTCTTATTTGAAATTTCCTTAAATGAGTTAACTATCTCGCTAATATAATCATAAAGCGTTTTATTTTTGTCAATGAAATCATCTTCAATATTAGGATTTAATGTTAGTTTTTTTAAAATATCATTACACCTGTTAACTTGACTAATTAATAGTTCGAGATCTTTTTTTACATCATCATTGTCTTTAAATTGATCAAAGAGATCGTGAGAAATAATTTTAATAGTAGACAAAGGAGTGCCAAATGAATGAGCTGCTGCTGCGGCTTGTCCCCCAAGTGAAACGAGTTCGTGTTCTTTAGAAATCACTTCTTGGATTTTATCCAAAGCATCTTTCCTAAGGTTTGTTTCTTGTCCAAAAATAAATGCGAAATAGTTCAAAAAAAATAATGCAATTATCAATGCTAAAGGTATTGCATAGTAGTAATATAAGCTAATACTATATTCATCTAATGGTTTAGGAAGTTCATAGTGATAGAAAGTTAAAAATATAATCGATGCTAGAGTAATTAAAATTAAAGCAATATTTGTTCTAATATTTAAATTTGATGCAGCAAATACGCTTGGTATCAAAAGAAATATTGAAAAAGGGTTTAAAATACCTCCAGATAAGTAAAGCAAAGCACTCAATTGAAGGATATCTAAAGATAAAAAATTAAAAGAGGTTAAATTTGAAAGTAATGGTTTTTTATAAAAAAACATTAAGTAGAGGTTACTTAAAGCTCCTATAAAAATTATTAGATTAGATAAAATAAAATCGAATTCAAAACCAAAAATAAATTTTACTGTGTTTATAGTTATAAACTGACCTAAAATTCCAATCCATCTCAAATTTACATAAGTAGACTTATTCAATGATGCTGCTTTGACAGATTGTTTTAAATCCATCTAAATATCTAAGTTTGAAACATTTATTGCATTTTCAACAATAAAATCTTTTCTTGAAGAAACATCGTTACCCATTAAGGTTTGTATCAAATCTTGGTCTTTTTTACTATTTTTTGAATATTGAACTTGTAACAAGTTTCTTGTTTCAGGATTTAAAGTTGTATTCCATAATTCCTCAGGATTCATTTCTCCAAGTCCTTTGAACCTTTGAATATTAAGTTTAGACTTTTCAATTTGGAGAATATGATTAAATTCTTTAGAGTTCTTTTTATATTTTTTAATATCCTTTGAATTTTTTATTAAATAACTTTCAAGCTCATTTTCATCTTTGATATATATGCTTCTAGTTCCTTTATTAATTTTAAATAAAGGTGGCTGAGCAAGGTAAACATGTCCAAACTCAATTAATTTATCGAATGGTTTATTATTAAAAAATGTTAATAATAATGCTCTTATATGTGAGCCATCAACATCGGCATCTGTCATTATTATTATTTTTCCATATCTTAAATCTTTGAGATCTATATCCTCATTTTTTGGATCAAGACCAAGTGCATTTATCAATGTAACTATTTCATTTGATGAAATCATCTTTGATAAACTTTTAGTTCTTAAATCATTGACATTTCCATTCTTTTTCGATCCATTTAAATCTGTAAAAGTATTTAATATTTTTCCTCTGAGTGGTAAGACTGCTTGATTTTCACGGTTTCTGCCTTGTTTGGCCGAACCACCAGCTGAGTCACCCTCTACAATAAATAATTCGGTACCATCTTGCTTCGAATTTTGACAATCTGCTAATTTTCCAGGCAAACCCGTTAATTCTAAAGCTCCTTTTCTTCTTACATTTTCTCTTGCCTTTCTAGCCACATCTCTTGCGACAGCTGCCTGAATAATTTTAGTTAAGATAATCTTTGAAATGGATGGATTCTGATCAAACCAAATTGAAAGCTTCTCATTAATTATAGTTTCAACAATATTTCTTACTTCAGATGAAACAAGTTTATCTTTTGTTTGAGATGAAAATTTAGGATCCGGAATTTTTATTGATAAAACAGATGTTAATCCTTCCTTAACATCATCTCCAGAGAGAGATACTTTACTTTTTTTTAGTAAATTTTGTTCATTAGCATATTTGTTAACTACTCTTGTCAAAGCACTACGAAATCCAAGAAGGTGTGTCCCTCCATCCTTTTGGTAAATATTATTGGTATAAGGTAAAACATCTTCACTATATCCAGCGTTCCATTTTAAGGAACACTGAACATCAATGTTATTTTTAATTCCCTCTATATAAATTGGTTTTTTGAAAAGATTGTTTTCGTTTTTATTTTTAAGGCTTTCTTTTTTTTCATCAATAAATTGAACAAATTCAGTTATACCACCATCAAATTTAAATTCTAATATTTTTGGTTTTTTTTGCCTTAAATCACTCAAGGTAATTTTTATTCCTTTGTTTAAAAAGGCCAGTTCTCTCATTCTTTTTTCCAATATTGAAAAACTGAATTTTATAGATGAAAATATCTCTTTTGATGGAACAAAGTTTATTTCTGTCCCACTAGTTTTTGATTTTCCTATTTGTTTTAAAATTGTTTTGGCATCACCATTTTTGAACTCAATATAATACTTCTTATTGTCCCTATTAATTGTAAGTTTAAGTTTTTCAGATAAAGCGTTGACGACTGACACACCTACTCCGTGCAATCCACCAGAAACTTTATAAGAATTATGATCAAATTTACCACCTGCATGAAGTTGTGTCATGATTACTTCTGCAGCAGATTTTTTTTCACCTTTATGAATATCAACGGGTATACCACGTCCATCATCTATGACTGTTACAGAATTATCGAAATTTAAATTTATTTCAATTTTTTTACAATAACCTGCTAGAGCTTCATCTATAGAATTGTCTACAACCTCATAAACCATATGGTGTAATCCAGTTCCATCATCTGTATCACCAATATACATACCTGGTCTTTTTCTAACTGCTTCAAGACCTTTTAAAACTTTAATGGAGTCTGCTTGATATGTATTTTTATTCATAATTTTATTTTTTATAGGAAAAGCTATTTATAACATTTTTTGACAATTAGTGTTGATAATATTGAGATAGTCAAAAAAATAATTAAAAAAAAGGTCACAAAAACTTATATATTTAACGCTATTTGTAGTAATTATAATTAATTATTTAAACTTTTAAATTAAATTGAATTGTGCTTTCAAAATTAGTTCAACTTCCATTATTAAAAAGACTTATACCAAGTATATCTATTAGGATTTTAAGTCTTGTTAAAAAAAATAGGGGATTTTTTAAAATTACAAATATTAAAATGTATCTAGATTTTTTAGACCCTGTAGATAGAGAAATAATATTACATCAGAAATTTGAATATTTAGAATTTAATTATTTAATAAAAAAAATAAATATTTATAAAATAACTAAATTTTATGATATCGGAGCAAATTGTGGATACTATTCAATATTTGTTGCTAGTAAAATAAATAATATAAAAGTAATTTCTTTTGAACCAAACGAAGAGGCATACCTCAAGTTCTCAAAAACATTGAAGATCAATAATGATCTTGCTGAAAAAATAGATCTAAAAAACTTCGGATTATCAAACTCTGCAGGAAAATTTAAAATGCAATCAAAGATTAAATTTGGATATGCTCAAACCGGTGGAACATCTGTAATAGAGGACAATTTTGTTGATTCTAATTCTATCTCACTTGGAAATTTTAAAATTGGAGATGAAGAAATAAAATCGACCAATGAAAGAATTGCAATGAAAATTGATGTTGAGGGTCATGAGCTTAAAGTTCTAAAAGGTTTAAAAAAAACTTTAATTCAAAATAAATGTTTTGTTCAAATTGAAATATTTGAAAAGAATTTTATAATGGTAAATAGTTATTTAAATTCTCTAGGATATAAACTAGTTTATAAATTTAAAATAAATTCAAACTTTTTTTATAGTAATTTTGTTTCTGAATAAGTTAAACTTTGGCGGAGAGAATGGGATTCGAACCCATGAAAGAGTCGCCCCTTTACACGCTTTCCAAGCGTGCGCCTTCAACCACTCGGCCACCTCTCCAAAATTTGTTTAGTATATAAATATTATTTGATTTAATCTAAATAAATTATTAAAACATAAAGTATAATGAAAAGAGTTCTTTTAACAGGTGGTGCGGGCTTTATTGCTCACCACACGATTAAACATTTTTTAGAGAAAACAGATTGGGAAATCGTATCATTAGATAGACTAGATTATTCAGGTAATTTAAATAGAATTTCAGATATGATGAGTGAATTCGATAAAAATGATCAAAAAAGATTGAGAATTGTATATCATGATTTAAGAGCAGAGATTAATGAAATGCTTCAGGCAGATCTAGGAAGTTTTGAATACGTAATTCATATGGCCGCATCTTCTCACGTTGATAGATCAATAGATGATCCTATGTGTTTTGTTTTAGATAATGTTGTAGCTACTTGTAATATTTTAAATTTTTCAAGAAAAATAAAAAATTTAGAACGTTTTATATATTTTTCTACAGATGAGGTATTTGGTCCTGCTCCAGTGGGCGTCAACTATAAAGAGAGAGATAGATATAACTCAACAAACCCTTATAGTGCAACAAAAGCTGGTGGAGAAGAGTTGGCAGTGGCATACGAAAATACATATGGATTACCAGTTTACATTACTCATACAATGAATGTATTTGGCGAGAGACAACATCCAGAAAAATTTATACCAATGACTATAAGAAAGGTTAAAAATAATGATACAGTAACTATTCACTCAGATGAAACAAAGACAGTTCCAGGAAGTAGACACTATATCCATGCAAATGATGTGGCTGATGGTTGTTTGCATTTACTTAAAAATCAAGACAAAATTTTAAAATTAAGCAAAGACTTTGGAGGAGCAAAATGTCCAAAATTTAATTTAGTTGGGCCAGTTGAGTTAAATAATCTGGAACTTGCAAAAATGATTGCAGAGACTCAAAATAAAAAGTTGAATTATGAAATGGTAGACTTTCATAGTTCAAGACCAGGTCATGATTTAAGATATGCATTAGATGGAAGTTTGATGAAAGAATTAGGATGGTATCCTAAAATTAGTATAGAAAAAAGAATAAATCAGGTTGTAAATTGGACATTGAAAAATGAACGTTGGTTAAAATATTAGTGCCAGTTAAAAGTTACTCTATTTTCTTTCGTAAGGCCTATAGTGTGATTTTCTCAAAAAATATGAATTAATTAACCCAAGGTACCTCATTTTATATTTTTCTCTCTCTTTTTCCTTATTCACAATTTTATAATAAAAATACTTTAAGATGGATGAAAACAACTTTGGAAATGTTCTGATTAAACCATATGCAAAACCGTAGTGTTTTTTATAGAAATAAAAAGAGGACCACATCCAATGCCAATTTCTGGATTTTTCCATCTCAAAATCGTCTTTATTTCCATGAGAAAGACCACCTAAATGTTCAACTTGAGAATTAATTAATAAGATTTCACCCTTATTATCTCTTACTCGTTTACATAAATCAATTTCTTCCAAATAAAGAAATATATTTTCATCAAATGGAGTTGCTAAAGCAACGTCTCTTCTAATTATTAATGCAAATCCTTTAACTTTATCAACTTTTTGTATTTTTTCTTTAAATGATATTTTGTTATTTTTTTCTATTGGTGCTGCTATCGAAAATTTTTCGTTTTGTATATTTTCAATAATTTCATCAAATTTGTCGGGTCTTAGTATTACATCTGGATTTATAATAAATATATATTTGGTATTAGATTTATTGATTCCGAAATTATTTGCTTTTCCATAACCTAGGTTTTTATCCATTACATAACATTTTAAATTTTTATATTTTTTTTCGATATACTCCTTTAGTTTTGCATTACCTGAATTTTCTATTACAATTTTTTTACATTCTTTTGGAAGATTTTTAATACATTCGTCCAAAATTTTTTCACTATGGAAAGTTGTGATTACAAAAGTAAAATCCTCTTTTTTCAATTAAATTTCCAAGAATTTATTTATTTGTTCATACTTTATTATGTTCATAAGTTCTTTATGATTATAATAAAAATTTTTAAACTTTAGTTTTTTGTAGTTTTTATAATTTATTTTTAAGATATTAGAATTTTGTCTTTTTTTAATAATTCCTAAACCTTGATCAATAAAACACGTACATGTATCAAAATTATTCTTTGTTCTATATTCAACAATTATTTTCCATACATCGCCATTCCAACTGCTACGAGATCGTGGAAGAGCTTGATAAAAATATCCTTTAGGCAGACAATCGTGTATAAAAATTGTTCCATCCTTTTTTAGTATTTTAAGTGAATTTTCCAAATCTTTTTTGACTTGTTCGTATGTATGTAAACCATCAATAAATATACAATCAAAATAACTTGTATTTTCTTCAAAAAAAAGATCGCTAGTTTTTCTTATGTTTCCTCCACGAATTGGGTCAACTCCAACTTTATTTTTTATTAATATTTTATTAAATGTTTGATTTTCATCACAACCTATTTCTAAATAATTATGATAAT
>CABYKN010000027.1 GCA_902519695.1 uncultured Pelagibacteraceae bacterium
TGCAATTACTGAAATTTATAAAGTATTACGACCTGGAGAACCCCCAACAATAGAAATTGCCACCCAAATTTTTAATAATTTATTTTTTAGTTCAGACAGATATGACCTATCAGATGTTGGAAGAGTAAAAATGAATTCAAGGCTTGAACTATCATGCTCAGATAAAATAACAATTTTAAGAAACGATGATATTTTAGCAATTATTCAAAAAATGCTTGATTTGCGAGATGGTAAAGATGAAGTGGATGATATTGATCATTTGGGAAATAGGAGAGTTAGATCCGTAGGAGAGTTAGTTGAAAATCAAGCTCGAATAGGTGTTTATCGAATGGAGAGAGCTATAAAAGAAAAAATGACCACTTTAGATGTTGAGTCAGCTATGCCGCAAGATTTAATAAACGCAAAACCCTTAACAATTTCCCTAAAAGATTTCTTTGCAACATCACAATTATCACAATTCATGGATCAAACCAATCCACTTTCTGAAATTACTCATAAAAGAAGAGTATCTGCACTTGGACCTGGAGGTTTAACTAGAGAAAGAGCTGGATTTGAAGTTAGGGATGTTCATCCAACTCACTATGGAAGGATTTGTCCTATAGAAACACCCGAAGGGCCAAACATTGGACTTATTAATAGTTTGTCAACGTATTCTAAGATTAATAAATATGGATTCATTGAGAGTCCTTATAAAAAGGTAAAAGATGGAATTGTTCAAAATAATATTGAATATTTATCCGCTATGGAAGAAACTAAATTTACAATTGCACAGGCAAATTCATTAATTGATAAAAACGGAAAATTCACCGAAGATCTAGTTTCATGTAGACAAAATCTAAACTTCATTTTAGCGAAACCTGATAGTATTGACTATATCGACGTATCACCAAAACAACTTGTATCAGTTGCAGCATCACTTATTCCTTTTTTAGAAAATGATGATGCAAACAGAGCGCTTATGGGGTCCAATATGATGAGACAAGCTGTTCCTCTTTTAAAACCAGAAGCTCCTTTAGTTGGAACCGGAATTGAAAGTGATGTAGCACTGGATTCGGGAGTAACAATTGTTGCAAGAAGAGAGGGAATTGTTGATAAAATTGATGGTAAAAGAATAGTAATTAAAGCCTCTGGTGAAAAAGATTATTCAAAATCTGGAGTAGATATATATAATTTACAAAAGTTTAAAAGATCAAATCAAAATACGTGTATAAATCAAAAACCATTAGTAAGAGTTGGAGATAAAGTTAAAGCAGGTGATATTATTGCAGATGGTCCATCAACTAAGGTAGGAGAATTGGCTTTAGGTAAAAATGTAACGGTAGCCTTCATGCCTTGGCAAGGTTACAATTTTGAAGACTCTATATTAATTTCTGAAAGATGCGTAACAGATGATGTGTTTACTTCTATACATATAGAGGAGTATGAGGTAATGGCTAGAGATACCAAACTAGGTGAAGAAGATATTACAAGAGACATTCCAAATGTTAACGAAGAATCTTTAAAGAATCTAGATGAATCTGGGATTGTTTATATTGGTTCAGAAGTAAAACCAGGCGATATCCTTGTTGGAAAAGTTACACCAAAAGGAGATACAGCTTCAGGGCCAGAGGAAAAATTGTTAAGATCGATTTTTGGGGAAAAAGCTATTGATGTAACTGATACATCTTTAAAAATGCCAAGTGGTAGCGGTGGAATTGTTGTAGATGTGAGAGTATTTAATAGGCATGGTATTGAAAAAGATGAAAGGTCGATAACTATTGAAAGAGCAGAAATAGAAAGTGTACAAGAAGATAAAAAAGTCGAGGAAGAAATACTTGAAAGAAGTATAAAACAACGTCTTTCATCAATTCTAGCTGGTTATAAAATTAATAAGAAAATAAAAGAATTTGAAGCAAATACTGTATTATCTGACGAGATAATCAATAGTCTTCCTGTATCAGATTTATTTAAAATTCCAGTAGAAGACACAAAAAAACATTCCTCTTTGTCTCAAATTAAAGATCAATACAATAGTGCTAAGCAGGATATTCAAGACAGATTTGAGGATAAAGTCTTAAAAATTAGACAAGGTGACGATTTACTCCCTAGCGTAATGAAAATGGTAAAAGTTTTTGTAGCTATCAAAAGACGATTAAGACCTGGTGATAAAATGTCAGGGAGACACGGTAATAAAGGAGTTGTTAGTAAAATTGTACCAGTTGAAGACATGCCTTACAGAGAAAATGGTAAACCAGTCGATATAGTTCTTAATCCATTGGGGGTTCCTAGTAGAATGAATGTGGGTCAAATCTTAGAAACTCATCTTGGTTGGTCATGCACTGAACTTGGTGAAAAATTAAATCAACTAGTTAACGAAAATCAAAAAAGAATTGAAAAAACAGAAAAAATTAAATCTTTCTTAAAGAGTGTCTATGGAAATGAAAAATACGAAGAAGATATAGAAAATCTTAATTCATCAGAGTTTGAAGATTTGTGCTCAAATATTAGATATGGTGTTCCTATTGCTACACCAGTATTTGATGGTGCAAAAGAGAAAGACGTTACAAAAATGCTAGAATTAGCAAATTTACCAGACTCGGGCCAAACAAATTTGTGGGATGGTAGAACAGGTGAAAAGTTTGATAGACAAGTTACGGTTGGAACTATTTATATGTTAAAACTACATCATTTGGTGGAAGATAAAATACATGCTAGATCTACCGGTCCATACAGCCTAGTTACTCAACAACCTCTTGGTGGAAAAGCACAGTTAGGAGGGCAAAGATTTGGTGAAATGGAAGTCTGGGCTCTTGAAGCGTATGGTGCTTCATATACTTTGCAAGAAATATTGACAGTAAAGTCCGATGATGTAGCTGGAAGAGTGAAAGTATATGAAACAATTGTTAAAGGTGAGGAAAACTTTGAGTCGGGTATACCTGAGTCATTCAATGTTTTAGTAAAAGAAATTAAATCTTTAGCATTAAACGTGGAGCTTAATTAAAATGAGCAAAGAATTAACAGATTTATTTAAGTCTTCTGAAATATCAGAGGCTCAAAATTTTAATAGTATTAAAATAACACTAGCAAGTCCTGAGAAAATAAAATCATGGACTTATGGTGAAATTAAAAAACCTGAAACAATAAATTATAGGACATTTAGACCTGAAAAAGACGGACTATTTTGTGCAAGAATTTTTGGACCTATAAAAGACTATGAGTGTCTTTGCGGTAAGTACAAAAGGATGAAATTCAGGGGAATTATCTGTGAGAAATGCGGAGTAGAAGTAACGAAATCAAATGTAAGAAGAGAGAGAATGGGTCACATAAATCTAGCAACACCTGTTGCCCACATTTGGTTCCTAAAATCTCTTCCAAGCAGGATTTCTTTAGCTATAGATATGAAACTAAAAGAAGTAGAAAGAGTTCTTTATTTTGAAAATTTCATAGTCATTGAACCAGGTTTGACTGGACTTAAAAAAAACCAACTTTTAGGTGAAGAAGAGCTTATTAAATATCAAGATGAATACGGGGAAGAATCATTCACTGCTGGAATAGGTGCGGAAGCAATACTTGAAATACTTAAATCTATAGACTTAGAACAAGAGAAAGAGATTTTAATTAAATCAATTAAAGAGACAAAATCAAAAGTTTCAGAGGAAAGATCTATAAAAAGATTAAAATTAATAGAGTCATTTATTGAAACTGGAAACAAACCTGAGTGGATGATATTAACAACTATTCCAGTTATCCCGCCAGAATTAAGACCATTAGTTCCATTAGATGGAGGAAGGTTTGCCACATCTGATTTAAATGATTTATATAGAAGAGTAATAAATAGAAATAACCGTTTAAAGAGATTAATGGATTTAAAAGCTCCAGACATAATTGTTAGAAATGAAAAAAGAATGCTACAAGAGTCTGTTGATGCATTATTTGACAATGGTAGAAGAGGAAGAGTAATAACTGGAACTGGAAAAAGACCTTTGAAATCTTTAGCAGAAATGCTTAAAGGTAAACAAGGTAGATTTAGACAAAATTTATTAGGTAAAAGAGTAGATTATTCTGGAAGATCAGTAATCGTTGTTGGACCAGATTTAAAATTACACGAATGTGGACTGCCAAAAAAAATGGCTTTAGAATTATTTAAACCTTTTTTATACGCAAGATTAAATAAGCTTGGATTAGCCTCAACTATAAAACAAGCTAAAAAACTGGTTGAGAGAGAAAGAAATGAAGTATGGGATGCTTTAGAATTAATTGTTAGAGAACATCCAGTTATATTAAATAGAGCACCAACGCTACATAGACTAGGTGTTCAGGCATTTGAACCAAAATTAATTGAAGGTAATGCAATTGAATTACATCCACTAACTTGTGCTGCATTCAATGCAGATTTTGATGGTGATCAAATGGCAGTGCACGTTCCATTAAGTTTAGAGGCACAATTAGAAGCAAGAGTTTTAATGATGTCTACAAATAATATTTTAAGCCCATCAAATGGAAAACCTATAATTGTTCCAAGTCAGGATATGATTTTAGGTATATATTATCTTTCTCAACCACCATATCAAAATGATAGAGTTGAAGGATATTTTGTAAACACTTCAGAGATTGAGCATGCTTTAGAAATTGGTCAGATCAAAGTTCATTCAAGAATTGTTTCTAGATTTGCAACTGTTGACGAAAAGGGTAATACTAAATATGAAAAACATATAAGTACAGCTGGAAGATTTCTTTTAGCAAATTTAATTCCCAAAAATATAAATAATAAATTTGCTCTTGTTGATAGATTACTACCTAAAAAAGTAGTTTCGGAAGTAATTGACCATGTATTCAGATTTTCTGGTCAGAAAAGTACAGTAATATTTTGTGACAAATTAAAAGACCTAGGTTTTAAACATGCCTTTAAAGCAGGAATATCATTTGGTAAAGACGATCTAGTTATTCCAGACAACAAACAACAATTAATTGACGAAACAAAGAAACTAATATCAGACTATGAAAACCAATACGCCGAAGGATTAATAACTAGAGGTGAAAAATACAATAAAGTTATTGATGCATGGTCAAAATGTACGGATAAAGTTGCATCTGAAATGATGAAAAGAATTTCTGCTACAGAGATGACAGAAGATGGTCTAAAAATTAATTCAGTATTTATGATGGCAGATAGTGGTGCAAGAGGTTCTGCGGCTCAAATGAAGCAATTAGCTGGTATGAGAGGTTTAATTGCAAAACCATCTGGAGAAATCATTGAGTCTCCAATTACATCAAACTTTAAAGAGGGATTAACAGCTTTAGAGTATTTTAATTCAACACACGGTGCTAGAAAAGGACTAGCTGATACTGCATTGAAGACTGCAAGTTCTGGATATTTGACTAGAAGACTTTGCGATGTTGCGCAAGATTTAACCATAACTTCTTCTAAGTGTACTGCCAAATGTGGTTCAATAAAACTAACGGAAGTACTAGAAGGTGGAAATATTATGGTTAGTTTATCTGAAAGAGCTCTTGGAAGAGTAGTAGCAAAAGATGTAAAAAATCCATTAACTGGAGATGTTTTAATCAAAAAAGATCAAATGATTGATGAAGCAGGATGTGAAAAAATAGATTCTGCTGGTGTGAAGAGCCTTAATGTTTATTCAGTAATGACATGTGGAATGAAGGAAGGTGTTTGTGCCACTTCATATGGAAGAGATCTTTCTAGAGGAAAAATGGTTCATGTTGGTGAAGCGATTGGAATGATATCTGCTCAATCTATCGGTGAACCAGGAACACAGCTTACAATGAGAACTTTCCACGTTGGTGGAACAGCTTCGGTTAAACAAGACTCTCAAATAGTATCAAATAACAACGGTATATTAAAAATTGTTAACACAAATCTATTAGTAGATTCTAAAAAGAATTTAATAGTAATGGGAAGAAATACTGAATTATCAATTGAAGATGACAATGGATTACAAGTAGCAGCATATAAGGTACCATATGGATCAAAACTTTTCTTCGAAAATGGAGATAAAGTTAAAAAAGGGTCAAAAATATGTGAATGGGATCCGTATACAACACCAGTCATTGCTGAGAAAGATGGGATAGCAAATTATGTAGATTTAATAGATGGTGTATCAATTGCAGAAACAACAGATGATGCAACTGGTATTTCTACTAAAGCAGTTGTAGATTGGAAAACTCAATCAAAGAACACAGATTTAAAACCAAGGATTACTTTAAGAGATGCGAAAGGAAATGTTGTTAAAAAAGCTGATGATAATGAAGCAAGATATTATTTAGTTCCAGACTCAATTTTATCTGTTAAAGATGGACAAAAAATTTCAGCTGGTGATGTTATAGCTAGATTGCCTAAAGAGACTACTAAGACTAAAGATATTACAGGAGGTCTACCAAGAGTTGCTGAATTATTTGAAGCAAGAAAAGCGAAAGATAGTGCGATTATTGCTGAGAATGATGGAAAAGTAATATTTGGAAAAGAAGTAAGAGGTAAACAAAGAGTAACCATAGAATCTGACAATGGTGATAGCTCTAGCTATTTAATTCCAAAAGGAAAACACATCAACTTTAATCAGGGTGAAAAAATCAAAAAAGGTGAGTATTTGTTAGATGGTCAACCATTACCGCATGATATTCTTAGAATATTAGGTATTGAAGAATTGACTGAATATTTTGTAAACCAGGTACAAGATGTTTATAGGCTACAAGGTGTAATAATAAACGATAAGCACATTGAAGTTATTTTAAGACAAATGTTGAAAAAAATTGAAGTAAAAGTTCAAGGAGATAGTTCATATTTACCTGGTGAAATTGTCGATAGAATAAAATTTGAAAACACCAATGAACAACTTGTTAAAGATGGTAAAAACCCTGCAGTTGGAGAAAGAGTTTTAATGGGAATAACTAAAGCTTCACTTCAAACAGAGTCGTTTATTTCAGCTGCCTCTTTCCAAGAAACAACAAGAGTTTTAACAGACGCTGCTATTAAAGGTAAGATAGATAAGCTATCAGGATTAAAAGAAAATGTTATTGTAGGTAGATTGGTACCTGCTGGAACCGGATCAGTTAAAAATTTATGGAACAAGAAAGCTCGTTTAGATGATGAAAAATTCATTGCAGAGAACGAGAAGATTGAGCAAGCAGAAAACCCCGTAAATCAATAAAAAATTGCAATTTTTCCATGTCTTTTAATTTGACAAATGGAATTTCTATAGTAATTTGTGCGTGTTTTTGGTTGGAATGTAGTGCTCAGTGCACTAAACGCTGCCACAAATAACATGACAGTTATTTCCTCTAAAATCAAAATTATATAAAATTTTATGCCAACAATTAACCAGTTGTTAAGAAAAGGAAGAGACAAACAAATTGCTAGGAACAAAGTTCCAGCATTACAAAAACAACCTTTGAAAAGAGGAGTCTGTGTTAAAGTTTATACAACTACACCAAAGAAACCAAACTCAGCTTTAAGAAAAGTTGCTAGAGTTAGACTCTCAAATGGTTTTGAAGTTACAGCATATATACCTGGAGAAGGACATAATTTACAAGAACACTCAGTAGTATTGATAAGAGGTGGACGTGTTAAAGACTTACCTGGAGTAAGATATCATATACTCCGTGGTAATTTAGATACCCAAGGGGTTGCAAACAGAAAACAGAGACGTTCTCTATATGGAACGAAAAAAGGTAAATAAATATGTCTCGAAAAAGAAAAGCTCCCAAAAAAATTCCAATTGTAGACCCTAAATATAAATCGGTAATAATCCCAAAGTTAATTAACTCTATAATGTTAGATGGTAAAAAAACTATTGCAGAAAAAATTGTTTACGATGCAATTGATAAAATTAAATCAAAATCAAAAGACGAACCATTAACAGTTTTTAATGATGCAATAAATAATGTAAGACCAACTGTAGAAGTTCGATCAAGACGTGTTGGTGGAGCCACCTACCAAGTTCCAGTAGAAGTCAAAGCCAAAAGATCGCAAGCATTAGCATTAAGATGGATTATTGATGCATCAAGAAAAAGAAAAGATAAAAAAATGTCCGATAAATTATTTAATGAAATTTTTGATGCTTATCAAAAAAGGGGTTCAGCAATAAAAAAGAAAGAAGATACACATAAAATGGCAGAGTCAAATAAAGCTTTTGCACATTTTAGATGGTAAATAATATGGCAAAAACTCATCCATTAAATAAATATAGAAACATTGGGATCATGGCTCACATTGATGCCGGTAAAACAACAACTACTGAAAGAATTTTATATTATACAGGTAAAAGTCATAAAATTGGTGAAGTTCATGATGGTGCTGCTACGATGGATTGGATGGAGCAGGAACAAGAAAGAGGTATTACAATAACTTCAGCTGCTACTACATGTTTTTGGAGAGAGCATAGAATTAATATTATTGATACCCCTGGCCATGTTGATTTTACAATTGAGGTTGAAAGATCTTTAAAGGTTTTAGATGGTGCTGTTGCAGTATTTGATGGCGTTGCAGGTGTTGAGCCACAGTCCGAAACAGTTTGGAGACAAGCTGATAAATATAAAGTTCCAAGAATCTGTTTTGTAAATAAACTTGATAGAACTGGAGCAGATTTCTTTAGATGTGTAGATATGATAAAAGACAGACTAGGAGCCAAACCTTTAGTTATGCAGATTCCAATTGGTATAGAAGCTTCATTACAAGGTGTTGTTGATTTGGTTAAAATGAAAGCAATCGTATGGAAAAACGAAGACCTTGGTGCTGAATGGGAAGAAAAAGATATTCCAGATGATCTTAAAGAGACATGTGATAAATATAGACAAGAGTTAGTTGAGACAGCAGTTGAGCAAGATGAAAAACTTATGGAAGCCTATTTGGGTGGTGAAGAAATTAAACAAGAAGATTTGATTAAATGTGTGAGAAAGGGATGTTTAAATTTCGAATTCGTGCCAGTTTTAACAGGTTCTGCTTTTAAAAATAAAGGTGTTCAACCATTATTAGATGCCGTTGTAGATTACTTACCAAGTCCAGAGGATCTTGGATCTATAATGGGAACAAAGCCAGGATCTGATGAGGAAATTGAAATGAAGTTCGAGGATAGCGCGCCTTTTTCAGCTTTAGCTTTTAAAGTAGCAACAGATCCATTTGTAGGAAGTCTTACATTTATTAGAATTTATTCAGGTACAGTTAAATCTGGAACTGGAGTTTACAATACTTCCTCAGATAAAGAAGAAAGAGTTGGAAGAATGCTTCTAATGCATGCCAATTCAAGAGAAGATATCAAAGAAGCAAGCGCAGGTGATATAGTTGCTCTCGCTGGATTAAAAAATACAATAACAGGTCATACATTGGCAAATAAAGATGCACCAGTATTACTTGAGCCAATGGAATTTCCTGATCCGGTTATAGAAATCGCAGTAGAACCTAAATCAAAAGCTGATCAAGAAAAAATGGGTGAAGCATTAGGAAGATTAGCTAAAGAAGATCCATCTTTTAGAGTATCATCAGACGAAGAGTCGGGTCAAACAATTATCAAAGGAATGGGTGAATTACATTTAGATATTATTGTTGATAGAATGAAAAGAGAGTTTAAAGTTGAGGCAAATGTAGGAGCACCTCAAGTTGCTTACAGAGAAACAATATTAAATGCTGCTGAGTTTGATTATACACATAAAAAACAGAGTGGTGGAGCTGGTCAGTTTGCTAGAGTAAAATTATCTGTCGAACCATTAGAGCCAGGCAAAGGTAGAGAAGTTGAAAGCAAAATTAAAGGTGGGGCGATACCTAAAGAATTTATACCAGGTGTTGAAAAAGGTGTAGAGACTATTGCCGACGGTGGAATTCTAGCTGGTTTTCCTTTAATTGACTATAAAGTTACAATCTTAGATGGTTTACATCATGATGTTGATTCAAGTGTATTAGCTTTCGAGCTTGCATCAAGACAATGCTTTAAAGAAGCTTGTGCACGTGGAACTTTAAAACTTTTAGAACCAATAATGAGAGTAGAAGTTGTTACTCCCGAAGATTATATGGGAGATGTTATTGGTGATCTAAACAGTAGAAGAGGTCAAATAAGCACTCAAGAACAAAGAGGAAATGCTACGGTAATAACTGCTATGGTGCCTTTAGCAAATATGTTTGGTTATATAAATAGTTTGAGATCAATGTCACAAGGTAGAGCTCAATACTCAATGTTTTTTAATCATTACGACAAGGTTCCACAAAATGTGCAAGATGAGGTGACGAAGAAAACAGGTTAATTATGGAAAAACAAAACATTAGGATAAAATTAAGAGCATACGATAATAAAGTCTTGGATCAGTCTACAGAGGAGATAGTAAATACTGTAAAAAGAACTGGCGCCAATATTAAAGGTCCAATTCCCTTACCTACAAAAATTGAGAGGTATACAGTTTTAAGATCACCTCACATTGATAAAAAAAGTAGAGAACAATTCGAAACTAGAACTCATAAAAGACTAATTGATATTATTGAACCAACACCCGCAACTGTCGAGGCATTAATGAAACTGGATCTTGCATCAGGTGTTGATGTGGAGATAAAAATATAATGGAAAACTTAGCTTTAATTGGGAAAAAAATAGGTATGTCCATGAAGAATTCCAATTTTTGAGCCATAAGTTAATGGTGCTGCATGTCTTTTACTTTTTGCCGGTCCGCCAGCTTCTACTCCGATAAATTCACATTGTTTTTTATCATAATCCATAAACTCGTTCCAAAAACCGAAACTTGAACTTCCACCACCTACACAATTATAAAGTTTTAATTTTTTTGGCACTGAACCAAATTCATCAATTAATTGAACTTTTAGTTCCCTCGAAATTTGACTAGTACTCCATCCACAAATACGAACAAAAATGGCTGGTCCTACTGTACTTCCAACACACATGGCTGCTGTATCACAATTAGCAACCCAGAAACGCATACACTCCGAAACCGCATCTACTAGTGTTTGACTTCCTGAGTAAACAGGTATTACTTCAGCTCCATTTTTTTTCATAGCTTTTACGTTCGGTTGTTGTCTTGCGATATCTTTTGCGCCCATGAAAATCTTGCATTTTAAACCAAATTTTTTAGCAGCCATGCTTAACATTTTGCCTGCATATCCAGCGCCAGTATCTCCAATTATAAATTTTTTACCAGATCGTTTGGCAAGTAGACAGTGTACGGTAGCATTGTATATTTTGTGTGCTCCGCCATTTGCATCTGATACAACTTTAGACCAAATTTGAGCTCCACCAATGTGGTTTGTTAGATTTTTTAATTTTATAAATCGAGTAGGAGTACCAACCCAATTTTTAAAATATTTATCTCTTTCAGCTATGAATTTTTTATCATTTTTCAATTTGTTAAATAAAATTTCCAGATCTTCTATTGGTTTTTTCAACGTTTCAGGAACGTAGTTACCACCAAACTTTCCACCCCAAAAACCAAGTTTATTTGCCTGATCAATAAGTGGAATTTTTTTTTTAATTTTCATATTTTTGCAAACAAATTTAACAATTTATCAATTTTATTAATATCTTTTTTTCCATTAGCATCTTCTAACGCTCCACTAAGATCAATCATGTATTCTCTATTTTTAAGATAAGGAATATCATCTATTTGTATATTTCCTGCAATCATTTTGTTAATTTTTTTAGGTACCTCATTTAGTAGGCTATGATCAAAACTTTCAGATTTATGATAACCTTTCGAGTCAAATAAAATTATATCTGATATTTCAAGATAATTTTTATATTTAATTACGTCAGCTTCTTCAGAAATTGTAAGAGCAGATATTATTTTTATTTTATATTTTGATTTAATTTTTTCAGTTCTTTCAGGATCTACATCGTAAAGTTGATAATAGTCAAAATTTAAATTTTTAATTTTTTCTAAAATTTCATCAGAAGGATCTACTAAAACTGATGTAAAATTTATATTTCCTTTATTAACTTCAATTAATTTTTTTAGTTTATCATATTCTACAAATCTTTTACTTTTTTTATAATTCGTTATGAAACCAATAAATTGTGGTGGGTGGGCATGATTTAAAATATATTCTAAAGTCTCAGAATTAGAGATCCCACAAATTTTCAAACCTTTAATCATTGATACAAATGATCAATTAAATTTTGAATATTCTTTTTGATATTACCTTTGGTTATTGGTCTACCCACAACAAGCCAATCACTGCCATTTTTATAAGCTTGTTTAGGGGTTAAAACTCTTTTTTGATCATTCAGTTTTGAATTAAATCTTATGCCAGGTGTAATAATTTCTTTTTTAAAAACTTTTTTTACAATCCCAACTTCCTTTGGACTACATACTATTGCATCTAAGTTAGCTTTTTTTGCTAAGATTGATTGCTTTAAAACAACCTTATTTAGACTATTATTAAACCCAATTTCTTTGAGAGATTCGCTGTTAAGA
>CABYKN010000028.1 GCA_902519695.1 uncultured Pelagibacteraceae bacterium
AAATCAAAAAATTACTTATTAGATAATAGGAGAATTTCAATAAAATACCTTAAATACCAAGGTTATTCTCACATATTCTAAGAAGTTAAATATTGCCTTTTATAATCTTTTTTGTAATGTCCGCATTTTAAAAAATAACTAAAACACTTATTTAAGGAATTATATGTCTGTTGATACCATTTTATTATACACAATTTTTGCTGGAATATTATCCATTGTATATGGATTTGTAACAGGATCTTCAATTTTGAATGCAAGCGCGGGAAATGCAAAAATGCAAGAAATTGCTTCTGCAATTCAAATAGGGGCAAAAGCATATTTAAACAGACAATATAAAACAATTGCTATAGTTGGCGTCGTTGTTTTGGTTATAATTAGTTTTGCGTTTTCATTATTAGTTGGAATTGGATATTTAATTGGTGCAGCATTATCTGGTATAGCTGGTTATGTTGGAATGTTGGTTTCTGTTCAGGCAAATGTTCGTACTGCTGAAGCATCTAGAAAAGGTTTGTCTCAAGGTCTTTCAATAGCTTTTAAATCTGGAGCTATTACAGGCATGTTGGTTGCTGGTTTATCTCTATTAGCAATTGCAGTTTATTACTATATTTTATTATCAGCAGGAGTAGATGAAAGAGAAATTGTTAATGCATTAGTAGCCCTAGGTTTCGGTGCATCATTAATTTCTATCTTTGCAAGATTAGGTGGTGGAATTTTTACAAAAGGTGCTGATGTTGGTGCAGATTTGGTTGGAAAAGTAGAAGCTGGAATCCCTGAAGATGATCCTAGAAATCCTGCTGTAATAGCAGATAATGTAGGTGACAATGTTGGTGATTGTGCGGGTATGGCAGCAGATTTGTTTGAAACATATGCAGTAACGATTGTTGCAACTATGGTTCTTTCATCAATATTCTTTGTATCTGATTTAAATATGATGGTTTACCCATTAAGTATTGGTGCTGCTTGTATCTTAACATCAATTGTTGGTACTTTTTTTGTAAAACTTGGTCAATCAAAAAATATAATGAATGCATTATATAAAGGTTTTATTGCGACAGCCATTTTATCCTTAATTATTTTATATCCCATAACAGATTATGTTATTGGGTTAGACACAAACTATTCTGTAAATGGAGTTTCATTTAATGGTATGAGCTTATATTATTGTGGTGTTATTGGTTTAATTATAACTGGATTATTAATATGGATAACTGAATATTATACTGGTACAGATTACAGACCAGTTAAAAGCGTTGCGGAGTCATCAACTACTGGTCATGGTACCAATGTAATCCAGGGTTTAGCTATATCAATGGAAGCTACAGCAATACCAGCAATAATAATTGTTGCAGGAATTTTATTAACTAATTCAATTGCTGGTTTGTTTGGTATTGCTATTGCTGTAACAACTATGCTTGCACTTGCTGGTATGGTTGTAGCGCTTGATGCATATGGACCAGTTACCGATAATGCTGGTGGAATTGCAGAGATGTCAAATCTCCCAAAAAATGTCAGAAAAACTACAGATGCTTTAGATGCCGTTGGAAATACAACTAAAGCAGTAACAAAAGGTTATGCTATAGGCTCAGCTGGGTTAGGAGCATTGGTTCTTTTTGCTGCATATACTGAAGATATTAAACATTTCTCAAAAGAAGCAGGATCAAAATTAGAGGGAATTGTTGTTACATTTGATTTGTCAAATCCCTTTGTTGTAGTTGGACTGTTAATAGGTGGAATGCTTCCATATTTATTTGGATCAATGGGTATGCAAGCTGTTGGTAGAGCAGGTGGAGCAGTTGTAATTGAGGTTAGAAGACAATTTAAAAAAATCCCAGGTATTATGAAAAGAAAAGCAAAACCAGATTACGGAAAGCTTGTAGATTTACTTACAAAAGCTGCAATAAAAGAAATGGTTATACCATCATTGTTACCAGTTTTATCACCAATAGTTTTATATTTAATTATTTTACCAATAGGAGGACAAGTAGCTGCATTATCTTCAGTTGGTGCAATGTTACTAGGAGTAATTATAACTGGGCTATTCGTAGCTGTTTCTATGACTGCTGGTGGTGGAGCATGGGATAATGCAAAAAAATATATAGAAGATGGAAAATTTGGTGGAAAAGGATCAGAGGCTCATAAGGCTGCAGTTACTGGTGATACTGTTGGAGATCCATATAAAGATACCGCTGGCCCTGCTGTAAATCCGATGATTAAAATTACTAATATAGTTGCACTTTTATTATTAGCTGTGATAGCTGGATAATCTTTATTTACTTCTATTTTTACTAGGTGCGTTAATTTTTTCACGCATAGATGAAAAAATTTCATAAACAATATTATTTTTTTGAAAATCTTTCTGTGTAGTTTTTTCTAAGAATTTAATGTCATTCATATTATTTAAATCTAGTAATTTTTTACTTTGTAACATTCCTGATTTATTAAATGTAACAATCAAGATATTATTTTTTTGTATTTTTTGTGATCCTAATTTTAATAAGGACTGGTTTGTTTTCAATCTTTCTATATAAAACCACTTATTTTTATCAAAATCGCTTATACTTGATGGAGGTCCAATAATTTTAATTATATCATTTTTATTTGTGTAATTTGGTTTAATTTTATTAAATTTATCATCTAGAGATTTTGACCCATGAAAATTGGATACTTTATTTCCAGAACAATTGACTGTAAAAATAAATAGTATAATTAAAATAAAATTAATGAACGACATCTACTTAAATATTTACAATAATTTAATTAAACTGACCAGAAATAAAAAGTTATATAATCTTAATAAGCAAGATACTTTCTATGATAGAATGATAATTCTTTTTTTTCATTTAAGTTTTTTGCTTAAAAATTATAAAAAAATAGAGTCCAAGTCTAATATGCAAAATTTCTTTGATTACTGCATTAGGCAGATAGAATTATCTGTAAGAGAAATTGGATATGGAGATGCAACAATTAACAAAAAAATGAAAGAATACGTTAATTTATTATTCTCTATAATTGATAAATTACACAACTGGGATAATAAAAATAGTGATGAAAAAAAGGAAATAATAAAATTGTTTATTGTTGATGCCGAAAATTACGATATTTACTTAGATTATTTTGATAAATATGCTAATTTATTGACAAAAAACTCTTTTAAAAATCTCACAAAAGATATAATAACCCTTTAAAATATTATGGCTGTACCAAAACGAAAAACAACAAAATCTAGAGCTGGTAAAAGAAGATCTCATATTAAGTTGAGTTCAAAAAATATAATTGAAGATAAAAAATCAGGTGAATATAGACTTTCACATCATTTGGATCTTAAAACTGGTTTCTATAAAGGAAGACAAGTAATAGATCCTAAAGAATAAAAAGGTTTATTATGAACAACCCAATCAATATTGCTGTTGATGCAATGGGTGGTGAAAACTCTCCAAAAAAAGTAATAGAGGGAATTGTATTACATAGTTTAAATTCAGATCGTATATTTTATAATATATTTGGTAATCAAAAAATTATTGATCCAATAATTTTAAAATCAAAAATATCAAAAGATAGATATAAAATCATTCATACTGAAAATTCAATTAAAGATTCAGATAGTCCCTTGTCAGCAGCAAAAAAGGGTAAGGATACAAGTATGTGGATGGCAATTGAGAGTCTAAAAAAAAATGAGTCACATGCAATAGTATCTGCAGGAAATACTGGGGCACTTTTTGTTATAGCAAAGCTAAATTTAAGTATGATTATAAATATTGATAAACCAGCACTATCAGCATTATGGCCAAATAAAAATGGTATGAATGTCGTTCTAGACCTAGGAGCTAATATAGAATGTAACGAAAAAAATTTAATTGATTTTAGTTTAATGGGATCTGCATTGCATAAGTCTTTGTTTGAGAGCGAAGATGCTAAAGTTGCATTACTTAATATTGGTTCAGAAGAATTAAAAGGTAATAATATTATAAAAAACACATATCAATTACTTAATGAAAAAAAAAATTCATTATACGAATTTCATGGGTATATTGAAGGCAATCATATTATGGATGGAAACGTAAATGTAATTGTAACAGATGGATTTACTGGTAATATAGCTTTAAAAACTGCAGAAGGTACAGCTAATTTTATAACATCAGAGTTAAAAAAAGCTTTAACTTCAAATTTTTTTGGAAAATTATCTGCATTTTTAAATATAAGTAATCTTAAAAAATTTAAAAACAAATTAGATCCCAGATTGTATAATGGTGCAATATTATTGGGATTAGATAAACCAGTAATAAAAAGTCATGGCTCAACTGATGCAGTAGGTTTTGCAAGTTCTTTAAAAGTAGGTGAAAAAATAATAAATGGTAATCTTATAGATAAAATAAAAAAAAATATTATTTAAATGAGAATTAATTTAACAAAAAAAGAAATAATTAATTCAATATATATGCAACTGGGTTTTTCAAAAAAAATTTCAGAAAACCTATTAGAAGATTTTTTATCTATAATTATTGAAGAAATAATTAAAAAAAAAGAAGTTAAAATATCTAATTTTGGGACCTTTATACTGAGAAATAAAAAAAGCAGAATTGGAAGAAACCCTAAAACTTTAGAAAAAAAAATAATAGTAGATAGAAATGTCATATTATTTAGACCTTCTAAACAACTAAAAAATTACATTAATAAAAATGACGCAGATTAATAAGAAATATAAATCGATAGGTGAAGTGGCAAAAACTTTAAATTTAATAAACAAACAAACAGGTAAATTATCGACACACACTATTAGATTTTGGGAAAAAGAATTTAAACAAATTAAACCGTTTATCTTTTCAGGAAATAGAAGGTATTACGATGAAAATAATATAGAAATTTTAAAAAATATCTATTTCCTTTTAAAAAAGAAAGGAATGACAATAAAAGGAGTAAAAAAATATTTGAATACTAATGAATCAGACCTTGACGAAGTAAATAATAAAACTATAAACAAAAAAATTATAAAAACAAAGTTACATAAAATATCTAAATTATTGAAAGATCTAAATAAGAATGGCTAAAAAAACTCATGTTAAAGTAAGACTTGTTCCTGAATCAAAACCAGATAGTCCATTTTTTTACTATGTAAAAAAACCTGCAGGTGGTGAAAAAGCTAAAATAAAATTGAAAGCAAAAAAATATAATCCATCAACTAGAAAACATGAAGTTTTTGTAGAAAAAAAATTGCCACCTCACAGTAAATAAATTACTTTTTTTTAAAATTTCTTCTTTCAAAATCTATGTAAGACATAATCATATTTTTCCATATACGATTTGTTATTTTAGGATCAATTTTATTTTTAATTGATTTTTTTTTAATATTTCTAAGTATTAAAGAGATTCTCTTTTTGTCGACAATTTCATGTTTGTAAGATTTAAGTTTAAGAACATCTTTAACTATATTCGTTCTTATTTTAATCAATTTAATAAGTTTATTATCAAGAAGATCTAATTTTTTTCTTAGAATATTTAATTTTTTTCTTTTATCAGGCGACATTTGATCAGTTGGATTTATAAATAAATATTATATTTAAGCAATTATGTATACCGAAATTAATACAAAATACAGATTATACATATCCAATTGGTTATTAATTATGCTCTTCTTGGTTGCCTCAATGATTGTAGTTGGAGGTTTAACTAGACTAACAGACTCAGGATTATCAATAACAGAATGGGAATTTTTTAGAGGTTTTTTTCCACCAATCAATAATGATGCTTGGATAGCATATTTCGAATCTTATAAGAAAATACCAGAATTCAAAATTCAAAATTATTCAATGACTTTAAGCGAATTCAAAGTAATTTTTTGGTGGGAGTGGGCACATAGATTTTTTGGTCGAGTTATTGGTTTGGCATTCCTTATTCCTTTAATTTATTTTTCTATAAAATTTGATGTAAAAACACTTTATAATTTTTATTTGATTTTTTTTTTAATTTGTTTTCAGGGTTTTTTTGGATGGTACATGGTACAAAGTGGTCTTGTGAATAATATTGATGTAAGTCACTTTAGGTTATCAATACATCTTTTATTTGCATTTATAATTTTATCGTTAATTTTTTGGAATTATTTAATTTTAGTTAATTCAAACAAAAAGGAAAAAAAAATTAATAATTATATACCTGAATTTTTTTTATTATTAATTTTTTTGCAAATTATTATTGGAGCTTTCGTTTCAGGTATGGATGCTGGAAAAATATATAACACTTGGCCATTAATGGGTAACTCTTATTTTCCAGATGATAATAAATTTATAAATTTATTTAAATTATCTGCTTTTAGCGATCCATCATTAGTTCAATATTTACATCGAAATTTAGCTTATCTAATATTTATCATATACATAGTTATTTCTTATATAACTTATCGGAATAAATTCTTTTATTTATTTAAACCTGTAATTATTTTAGGTTTAATTATTTTATTACAAATTGTATTGGGAATTTTTACTGTTATGACTGGTGCAAGTATTTTAACAGCTTCCTTACATCAGTTTAGTTCAATATTATTAGTTATATCTTCATTGTATTTTTTATATAATAATAGATTTAGTTGATTATTTTTTTTCAATTACAAACAGTTCGTTGTTAAAATATAGTCCTTTATTCTTATTTACTATATCTTTAACAACTTTTTGGTAATATTTTTTTCTTTCAGCATTCATTATTTGCTCATCTGATATTTGGTTAACATATACAGCAGCATTCCAAGCTGAAAATATTAATGAAGTAGCAATACCACCACTAATTTCATTTGGTAATGCTCGTAGGACATATTTAATAGTTTGTTTCTTATTAAATTTTAAACTTTTCAAAATTTCTTTGTCTGTATTTCTTTTTATATATTTTATTATTGATCCGTATAGAGAAGGAAATGGTTTTTCTTTTGGCCAGATTTTCTTAATAATTTTGTTTCCCGGGTCATTTCCACATGCATGAACCACTACTAATTTACCTTTCTTATCTAATGATTTTATCATTGGATCGATAACATACTTTACTTTTTTCTCTGCAGATATTCTTGATCTATATGGTTGTGATGCAATTATTAAGTCGTAATTATTTTTTCCATTATTTTTTTTTGGAATAACATTTTTTAAAGAAAATTCCTGATCTTTTCTATAAATTACAATTACTGATGGTTCTTTGTATGTGGGATTTCCATTTTTAGGGTTTCTCTCTATTTGCCATTTTTTACTTAAAAATTCTTGATTAAGTTTTCTCAATTGATTTGAAAAATCTAGTGAGGAATTACCTTTTAACTTAACTATCTTCCAATTCATTTTTTTTTGTTTTTTTTTGTCATTTGATTTGAGTGAGGTTGATTCGACATAATTTAGATTTGAGATAACAAATACTGTGTTTTTATGTTCGACAAATCGATCTGGAAGTTTTTCGAGTCCTAATCTAACATCTTCCATACTTATTTCCTTTGTGCTTACTAGTAGAGGAATTTGAGGCATTTTCTGATGACATTGCCTCATTACACTCATCAATAATGAACCATCACCCATACCTGCATCAAATATTTTTAATGCTGGAAATTTTGGTTTTAATTTTTGAACGATTGGTTTTAACGCATCAGCAATTTTGTTCTTTTCGTTAGTTGTTGTAACAAAAAGTAAATATTTTTGTCTATTATCAAAAAATCTAAAATTTTTTTTCATAAATGCAAATTTGCAATTACTAATTTGCTGGATAATTTGTTGTTATGAATTTTTTCAAAACATTTAACACTCGATCTGCTTCCTCTAATAACATCATATGTCCGCAATTATCTATTATATCTATCTGACTTCCTTCAATCAAATTAGCTAGTTTTTTACCTTCTTTTACAGGACACATTTTATCGTCAGTGGCAAGTATAGAAAGGGTAGGTATCTTAATTTGTTTAGCAGCCTCAAAACCATTTTTGTAATTATCACATGCTCTAAAATCTACACCGAGGGTATTTTTTATTGTTCTTGTCTTAGCTAACATCGAACCGGTATTAATATGATATAAACCAGGTACAGGGTGACCACCAAAGTGACCAGCTGGTCCATGAGCCCAGTCCATCATTAATTCAACCGCTTTAGGATCATTATTTTCTGCCAAAGATAATAATTCAGGATTCATTGGAATTGCACCAGCACCACCCATTAAACTTAATGTTTTAATTTTATCAGGATTCCTTGCTGTACACTCAACTGTAACCAAACATCCTTGTGAGTGACCAACTAATGAAGCTTCTTTATATCCAACTGCATCAATAACATCGCTTACCCAATCAGCCATATCCTCAATTGATTTTAAACTTTCTCCCCCTGACAATCCATGACCCGGCATATCTAAAGCTAAAACACTGTATCCATGAAAAGCAAAATATCTTGTTTGCAAAACCCATGTCATATGAGTTAGTCCGCTACCATGCACAAATATTATTAATGGCTTATTCTTGTCGAAAGGTCTGCCTCCTGTAGAAGCATAAACCTCGTTATTATTTACCTGAAACTTCATTGATTGGATACGAGCCTAGGTTTCCTAGCAGCTCTAAATCCATTTTCAAAGTCATTTTTAATATCATCAATATCTTCAATACCGACTGATAATCTTATCATATCATGAGATAAACCCGCAAATTTTAATGTAGCTTCATCCATTTGAGAATGTGTTGCTGATGCTGGATGAATTACCAATGTTCGTGTATCTCCAACATTTGCTAAATGAGAAGCAAGTTTAACGTTATTAATAAATGCTTCACCTGCAGCTTTTCCTCCCTTAATACCAAATGCTATCATTGATCCTTTTCCGTTTGGTAATAATTTGCTTGCTAAATCATGATCAGGATGATCTGGTACACTCGGATGTGAAACCCAAGCAACACTTTCGTGACCTAATAAATACTCGACCATTTTTTCAGCATTCTCGCAATGTTTTTTCATTCTGACAGAGAGTGTTTCTATACCTTGTAACACATTCCATGCATTTTGAGGGCTTAGACATGGACCAAAATCTCTCATACCTTCTGCTCTTGCTTTCATTGTAAAAGCTGTTGGTCCAAATTCTTCAGCAAAAGACAATCCATGATAACCTTCATACGGTTGAGTCATTGTTGGGAATTTATCATTTTGCATCCAGTCAAACTTACCACCTTCAACAATTATACCAGCCATTGATGATCCATGACCTGCCATCCATTTAGTAAGTGAATGAACCACAATATCAGCACCATGCTCTATAGGTTTACATAAATAAGGTGTTTGATAAGTTGCATCTACCATTAAAGGAATACCAGCGTCGTGAGCTATTTTAGCAATCTCAGGCATATTCATTATTTCATTACCTGGATTACCTACAAGTTCTCCAAAAATACCTTTTGTATTTTTTTGAATTGCTTTTTTAAATCCTTCTGTATCTCTTGGTTTTACAAATGTTGTTTTAATACCAAATTTTGGAAGTGTTAATCTGAAAAGATTTACAGTACCACCATAAAGCTGTGATGATACAACCAAATGATCTCCTGCTTCGCAAAGAGTCATTACTGCAAGAAATATTGCACTCATGCCAGACGAAGTAGCAAGGGCTGCCGTTCCACCTTCTAATGAAGCAACTCTTTCTTCTAAAACTGCAACCGTTGGATTTGATATCCTACTATAAATATGTCCACCTCTTTCTAAATTAAATAACGCTGCTGCATGATCTACGTCATCAAATAGATATGAAGTTGTTTGGTATATTGGCACCTGTCTTGAACCACCATTTTTATGAGGTTGATATCCCGCATGTAAACTAAGGGTATCGAATTTATATGTTTTAGGATCCATTCCTTTTTTATCTGACATTTAGTTGCTCCTGTTTAAATTTTAAGTTTTTATTATAAACTAATATTAACTTTAATTAATAGCTTATTTATTAGTTAAAACTATCAAAAATGACTTAAGTTCTAACTGTATATAGTTTGACAATATATCAATTTATAAGTATTAATCCCGCAATTATGACTAAATTTCTTAAAAAAGACGACCTAAATAGTAAATGGTTTGAAATTGACGCAACTGGAGCTGTGGTAGGAAGATTAGCAACCGTTGTATCAAAAATCCTTAGAGGAAAAAATAAAGCAACATTTACTCCTCATATGGATAGTGGAGATTTTGTTGTTGTTAAAAACGTAGATCAATTAAAATTTACAGGAAATAAATTTTCAAATAAAAAATATTATAGACATACAGGTCACCCTGGTGGAATTAAAGAGACAACGCCTGAAATATTACAATCTTCAAAACCAGGTGAAGTTTTAAAGATGGCTGTAAAAAGAATGTTGCCTGGTGGTCCTTTAGCTAAAAAACAACTAACTAAACTAAAGGTTTATTCAGGATCGGATCATCCTCATTCAGCACAAAACCCTGAAGTAATAGAGATTGGCAAACTTAATTCAAAAAATATAGTAAGAAATTAAAATGGAAACAAATCAATCTACATCTTCAAAGCTAAAATTAGATTTTAAAGACGCAAAATATGCAACAGGTAGACGAAAGACTTCAATTGCAAAAGTTTGGTTAAAAAAAGGGACTGGAAAAATTTACGTTAACGGTAAAAATTTAGATGATTATTTCACAAGAGCAACTCATAAAATGCAAATACTAAGACCTTTTGAAATTATCAATCAATCTACAGAATACGATGTTAGATCTCAAGTTGTTGGTGGTGGTCACACAGGCCAAGCAGGAGCATTAGTACATGGTATATCAAGAGCACTATTACAATTTGACGAAAATCTAAAACCAACACTTAGAAAAGAAAAACTTACCACGAGAGACTCTAGATCAGTTGAGAGAAAAAAACCTGGTCGAGCAAAAGCTAGAAGAAGTTATCAATTCTCTAAAAGATAATATCATTTTATTAAACAACTGTTATATTACAATATGTCTAAGATTAATGCATTAGTTGCTGGAGCTACTGGATACATAGGTATTCAATTGGTTAAATTATTAACTAAACATAAAAGAGTTAAAATTAAATATCTTTGTGGCGATACCTCTGTAGGCAAGAATATTAGGTCCTATGACAAATACTTCAATAAATA
>CABYKN010000029.1 GCA_902519695.1 uncultured Pelagibacteraceae bacterium
GATATAATTAAAGAAGAAACTAGCACAACGCTAGGTTTGGTTGGATTAAATGATATTAATGAAGTTTCTTCTGATATAATCGAACAGAAACTATTTATGAATACAACTTACTAATATGGAAAAAAAAATAAGGGGTGGAGCATTAATTGCAAGAGCATTAAAAGATAAAGGTATTAATAAAGTTTTTACTCTATCTGGTGGATTTTGTAATCCTGCAATTGAAGGTTTCATGGAATGTCAAATTGATGTAGTTAATTGTCCTCATGAACAAATAGCTGGACACTTAGCAGATGGACACACAAGGATTACAAGAAAGCCATCTGTATGTTTAGTTGGGCCAGAAGGTTTTACTAATGCAGTGCCATCAATGATGGAAGCATGGGGAGAAAGAACACCGATAATTTATATAACCGGATCAAGTAGTTTAAAAAGACAAGGGTCAGGTGGCTTTAAAGAAATTGATGATGTTTCAATAGCTGCTCCTCTTACGAAATATAGTGCAAGCATTACAGATGGAACAAGAATCAGAGAATTTGTTGACAAAGCTTACAGAATTGCAACGAATGGATATCCTGGAGCTGTTCATCTAAGTTTACCAGTAGATATAATGTTTTCTTCATTTGAAGAAAATGTTGGGCTGGAAGAAAGACCATTTTCACATAAAGCAAAGCCAGTTGCAAAGGCATGGCCAGATCCAAATGCTCTATCAAAAATACTTGAGCTAGCATGTAATGCACAAAAACCTGTCATAATTGGAGGACACGGTGTTTGGTGGTCAAACTCAGAAAAAAATTTAAAGACTGCAGGTGAAAGTTTAAATATTCCAGTTTTTAACGTGCCTTATCATCAAAAACTTTTAGGAGAAGAGGCAAATGCATATATGGGTTTAGCAGATATTCACCAATATCCACCCTCGGAATTTGCATTACATAATTCAGACTTAGTTTTGATGATTGGTGCAAGATTAGATAACCAAATGAATTTTGGTAACCCTCCTTTCATACCAAAAACAACAACTTTAGTTTGTATTAACGGTTCTCATGAAGAAATTGAGTTTAATAGAGCAGCTGATCATAACCTTTTATGTGATCCAGGAGTATTTTTGGATACTCTATGTAATTTAAAGAAAAATAATAAATGGAATTTAGGAAATAGTTGGTTTCAAGATAATAAAAATAAAAAGAAAGATTGGGTAGATAAATCTTTAAATGAATTAAAAATTGAAGCAGATAAAGCAAAAAAAAATGGTGGAAAAATTCATCCACTGCAATTAGCGTTAGACGTTCAAGACGTAATGGATGAGAAAGATTGGCTTATAATTGATGGAGGAAATACTCATTTCTGGTCGGAGATCGCAATAAATTTAGCTGGAGCTCAAGGAAAAAAATTGGGTGGAATTTTACATCCAGGCACATTTAGTATGCTGGGTGTTGGTGTGTCGTTTGCATTATCTGCAAAAAATAATAACCCTAAATCGAATGTAATTTTAATTAGTGGAGATGGTGCCTTTTTATCTGGAGGTATGTCTATAGAAACTGCATTTTTTGAAAAAAAACCAATAGTTGTTGTTATTGACAATAATGGTGGCTTAGCATCAATTGGGCAACAACAAGAAAGATTATTTGAAAGCGGAAAAAGAGTTGCAACAGACTTTAGGGATATACCTTTCCACAGTATATTTGAAGGCTTTGGGGGTCATGGAGAATTAGTAACGAAAAGAGAAGAATTGGGTCCAGCACTAAAAAGAGCTATTGCAAGCGGTAAAACTGCTTGCGTAAATGTAAAAGCTAAACCTGTATTAAGTCCAATTGTTGCTGCTGTGGCCAGCAAGAGAGAGAAATCGTCAATAGAGTAAAATGGCAAAATTTAGCTCACATTTATTGAATGGTTCTGATGGAACTCATGCAAGTAATGTCAAAGTAAAGATTTATCAAATACAATCCTCAAAATTAAAAAAGCTTTTTTTGAATACAAAGACTGATGGAAATGGTAGGATTACCAAGCATTTCAATCTTAGCAAAAAAGATTGTAAATGCGACTATGAAATGATTTGTGATATTAAAAGATACTTTAAAAAGAAAAAGATTGTGGGTGAAATAGTCATAAAATTTAAAATGAGTGATAATAAAAAAAATTATCACTTGCCAATAATAATTTCTCCTAACAGCTATACAGTTTGGTGGTCAAAATAATATATGGCCTCGTTGATACAAAGCAAAATTAGCACAAAACTAAATATGTCTAGGAGGATAAGAAGAACTCCTTACACCAAGAGAGTTGAAGAATGTGGTGTAACTGATTTTACTGTTGTAAATCATATGCTCTTACCAAAAAGATTTCAGAAATCTGTTGAGGATGATTATTGGCATTTAAATGAACATGTTCAATTATGGGATGTTTCTTGTCAAAGACAAGTTCAGATATCAGGTCCAGACGCTAGTTTATTAGTGCAAAAAATGACACCAAGATCATTACAAAATATGGAGACTGGAAAATGTTTTTATATTCCTATGATAGATGAAAATGCTGGAATGATAAATGATCCAGTGTTGTTAAAGTTAGATGATGATATGTTTTGGATTTCAATAGCAGACTCTGATGTATTGCTTTGGGCAAAAGGTATTGCAGTTGGTTTAAATTTAAATGTAAACATAACAGAGCCAGATGTATATCCTCTTGCAGTACAAGGTCCAAAGTCTGAAGATTTGATGGCATCAATATTTGGAGAAGATATTAGAAAATTAAAATTTTTTAATTTTAGAATATTTGATTTCTTGGGAACTAAACAAATTATTGCGAGATCAGGGTATAGCAAACAAGATGGATTTGAGATTTACTTTAAATGCTTTGAAGACTATTTCGATAAAAATGAAATAGGAGAAAAAATTTGGGATATAATATGGAAAGCAGGGAAAGAATTTAACATTGCTCCAGGATGCCCAAATTTGATTGACAGAATAGAAGCAGGATTAATGTCTTATGGAAATGATTTTACAAAAGAAAATAATCCAATTGAATGTAACTTAGAAAAATATTGTAGTGACAAAAGTGATCATGATTTCATTGGAAAAAATGCTTTAGAGAAGATTAAGAAACAAGGTGTAAAACAAAAATTAAAAGGGGTAATATTTGATGGTGTAGATTGTCCTCCATGTTCAATTCCTTTTCCACTGTATTCAAAAGATAAGAAATTAATTGGTAAAATTACCTCAGGGATTTACTCTCCAAAATTCAAAAAAAATATTGGTTTATCCATGATTTTAAATGAATTTTGTAAAATAGGGTCAGAAGTTTTAGTACAAACTCCAGATAATAAATTAAGAAAAGGAATTGTGTCCTCTTTACCATTTTCAAAATAATAATTAGTAGGTATAAGTCTTATATGAAAAGAGCAGTTATAGCAGGATATTCAAGATCACCTTTTACAATGGCAAGAAAAGGTGAATTAATTGACGTTAAACCTGTAAATATGTTTGCCGAGGTTGTTAAAAATCTTGTATCTAAAACAAAAGTAAATCCTGCGGATATAGAAGATATTGTTGTTGGGTGTGCTTTCCAGGTTGGAGAGCAAAGTTTTAATATTGGGAAGCTCACAACATTTTTATCTGGAATGGAAATACATACATCAGGAATGACCGTTGATAGATGGTGTGGTTCATCTATGGAAGCTATTCATGTTGCAGCTGGTAAAATAGCAATGGGCGCAGGTAAAGTTTTTGTTTGTGGAGGTGTTGAAAGTATGACTAGAGTTACAACTGGCTTTGAACCAATACCTTTTCCTTACACAGATAAAGAAAATCCAAATGTTTATTTTTCGATGGGTATAACTGCTGAAAATGTTGCCAAGAGATATAAAATTTCAAGAACTGAACAACAAGAGTTTGCAATTCAAAGTCATCAAAAAGCTAATGAAGCTGAAGTTAGTGGTAAATTTAAAAATGAAATAGTTGAAATTGCTGGCTGCACAAAAGATGGAAACATACGTCCAAAAAGTAATCAAGAAACTTTAGATGGTTTAAAACTTGCATTTGATCAAGAAGGAACTGTAACTGCAGCAACATCGTCACCTCTTACAGATGGAGCAGCAGCAACATTGATATGTGATGAAAGCTATGCAAAAGAAAATGGATTAGAGATCTTGGGTAGAATTGTTGCGACTGGAGTTAAAGGATGTGAACCAGATGTAATGGGACTTGGACCTATAGGAGCAACCAAAAAAGCATTGGAGAGAGCTAATTTATCAATTAATGATATTGATATTGTCGAAATTAATGAAGCTTTCGCATCTCAATCAATAGCATGTTTAAAAGATCTTGGTATCGATCAAAAGAAAGCTAATTTAGATGGTGGAGCTTTAGCGCTTGGTCATCCTCTAGGTGCAACAGGAGCCAGAATTACAGGCAAAGCTGCAGATTTGCTTAGACGTGAAAATAAGAAATACGCTTTATCTACTCAATGTATTGGTTTAGGTATGGGTATTGCGACTATAATTGAGTCGGTAAATTAATTATCTATTAATTCCTCTTAGACGTTCCGATCTTCTTCTTAATAATTCAGCACTAATCAATATTAAGGTTGATAAAACGATTAAACATGTGGCAACTGCTAGAATTGTCGGGCTTAATTGTTCTCTTAAACCTGTCCACATTTGAATTGGAATAGTTGTGTTTTCAAGACCAGCTAAAAATAAAACGACTACAACTTCATCAAATGAAGTTACAAAAGCAAATAAACCTCCTGATATTACTCCAGGTAAAATTAACGGAAGTGTTACTTTCATAAATGTATTTACTGGGTTACTACCTAAACTAGCTGCTGCTCTTGTTACACTATGATCGAAACCTGATAATGTTGCAGTAACAGTAATTACAACAAAAGGTGTTCCCAAAATTATATGAGCTAAAACTATTCCTGTATGAGTTGCCGCTAAACCTGCTTTTGCCATAAAAAAGAATATTGCAACACCTGATATAATTAGTGGAACTATCATTGGTGAAATCAAAGTTGCCATTATTATTCCTTTAAAAGGCATATGTCTGCTGCTCAATCCTAATGCTGCAACCGTTCCTAAAATTACTGACCCTAAAGTTGCAAATATAGCAATAATAAAACTATTCTTTGCAGCAAGACCCCATGGATTTTTTGTACCATAAACCATATCTTTGTACCATCTTAAGGAAAAAGCATCTGGGTCTAAATTCTTCATTCCTTCTGAAAAAACAAGAAACTCTTCTGCATTAAATGACAATGGAAATATTACAAACAAAGGTGCTATTAAAAAAATAAAAACAAAAGTACATATAGCAATGTAAAAGTAGTGCCAAATTCTATATCTAGTTTCTGTGTACTTTGGTAATGCCATACTAACCTAACTTAATATTATCAACTCCAACTAATTTATTATAAAGCCAATAGATAACCAAAACTCCTCCAAGCAACATTAGTCCCATCGCTGAAGCAAAACTCCAATCTAATGTGGTTTTCATATGATATGCAATTTGGTTGCTTATTAAGGTTCCTGATGCTCCCCCAACTAATGCGGGTGTAATGTAATATCCAATTGCTAAAATAAAAACTAAAAGACACCCAGCCCCAATACCTGGTATTGTTAATGGAAAATATACTTTCCAAAAAGCTACAAAAGGTGTTCCTCCAAGAGATTTACCTGCTCTCATTAAACTTGGCGAGATAGTTTTCATCACACTGTAAAGTGGTAAAACCATAAAAGGTAATAAAATTTGAGTCATTGCAACATAAGTTCCAACTTTATTGTACATCATTTCTGGCCTATTATCGTCTGCCACAAGTCCAATCATTACAAAAAAATCATTAACTACTCCTTGCTGTTGAAGTAAAATCATCCAGCTAGCTGTTCTAACTAATAATGATGTCCAAAATGGAAGAAGGACACAAATCATTAATAAATTACTATACTTCATTGGGAGTGTTGCAAGTAGATGAGCTATCGGGTAACCCATTAAAAAACAGAATACAGTAACAAAGAAAGCAACCTCTACAGTTCTCAACCATAAAATTCTATGTATTCTTCTATCCTCACTAACTTGAGTAATTTTGTTATCCTCATTTAAATACATATCCATAGCTTTTAAATATTTAGCTGAAGTATAAGGAGGTGCAGTTCTTTTAATTGCTTGCCAATATTCTACATTTCTCCATCTTTTGTGAACTTTCATTATTTGTTCTTTAATACTTTGTGTCTCGTCGATTTTATTTCTTTTTACCTGTCTGAATAATTTTTTTGTAATGGTGTTGAACCCATTTTTTTCTTTGTTAAGTCTTTGAGCTAATTTTCCATGTTCTTTTTTATCAACAAGAATTTTAAAATCAGATAAAAATGAAGCGAATACCTCTTCGGATGGAAGCTCTTTACCGTCCCATGTTTCCATAGATTTAAATGTTTTTGGAAGCATGTTTGTAATCATTTTATCATCAATGCTTCTTGTAAACATTTCCCCAATTGGAAATATATAAGTGATAATCAAAAAAAGTAATAATGGAGCAACAAGTAGAAATGCTTTGATTTTGTTTTTTCTTTCAGCTTTTTTTAAGCTTATCTCTAAAGGAATTCCGTCAGTTGTAAGTATTTGTTTTGTTTCGCTGCTCATAAATAAAAAGGGCGACTTAAAAAAGTCGCCCTATATATATTATATTATACTAGTCTTTTATACTATTTTTATAGACCAGCTTTCATAGCTTCCCACTTCTCACCAAGTTCTGTGCCGTTATCAGCCCAGAAAAATGGATCAACTAAAAAGTATTTTTTTGTGTTTGAAGGAGCAGTTGGCATTTGTGGCATCATTTCAGTTTTACCATCTTTGTACCAAGGCTCATTTGCTTTGATAATTTCTAAAGATGATAATCTGTATGGAGCATATGCTATATATTTAGCACTTCCAGCTAACATTTCAGTGTTAGTCATCATTGCTAAAGCTTTTTTAGCATTTGCTTCATCTGGTCCACCTTTAACAAGTGCGAAATATTCATAGTCAAGACCTTGTCCATCCCATACTTGTTTAATTGGAGCACCTTCGCCAACTTCAGCATTAAAGAATCTTCCATTCCAACCAGTTGCCATAACAACTTCACCAGATACTAATAATTCTGGTGGTTGAGCACCTGCAGACCAGAATACACATCCACCATTTGGATCTGTACAAAGTTCTTTAATTTTGTTCATAGCTCTATTAACACCAGCTTCAGTTTCTAGTAATTTGTAGATCTCTGATCCACCTTTACCCATGTAAACTCCGTCACCAGCTAAAGCAATTTCTAGGTTTGTTAGAGCTGATTTATAAATAGCTCTTTTTCCTGGAAATTTTTTAGTGTTAAAGAAATCTTTTATAGTCTTTGGTGTGCCATCAACATTGTTAACGTTGTAAGCATAGTTCCAAGAATATAAAATGTTTCCTACTGCACATTTACTTGGCATTGGAGCAAAGAAATCTTCACTTGCAGGAGTTCCATCTGGAGCTGCAGGAAAGTCTTTGTCAAAATCAAATTCGACGAAAATTCCTTCGTCACATCCGTTGATAGTATCAAATGCGAATACATCGATAATATCCCAAGTAATTGCACCTGCTTCTTTTTGAGCTTTAATCTCAGATAATCCACCTGAATAGTCTACCCAGTTGATATCAACACCAAGAGCTTTTGCAGTTGGATCACCATACCCTAGCTTTTGAGACTCTGTATAAGCCCCACCCCAAGATGCTACTGTTACCGCAAATGCAGATGAAGTTATTGAAAGAGCAAAAGAAAGAGCAAGTAATAATTTACTTAATTTTTTCATTTATCCTCCGTTTAAACGTTTAATATAAATTAATTTATATAAGCGAAGTACAACAAAAACGATATTCAGAGTCAACAGGCCATTTTGTTATAGGAATACTAGGATATTTGATAAATTATTTAGGATCTAAAGCTCTAGCGTCTTGACTGTTCCATCCTACTTTAATCTCATTGCCTAATTTTATATCTAACTCGTTTGAGCTATTTGGAACTTTTAAAATAAATTCTTTATTACCTAAAAGATCTAATCTTACTCTAGTGTGATCACCATGGTATATAACCTCTTCGATTTTTCCAGTTTGATTATTATCCATTTTATCTTTAGGATTTATCAATGCTCTCTCCGGTCTTATTGAAACTGTAGTTTTATCACCTTTGGAATTTACTGAAACTGGATTAGCTAAAATTTCTCCGTTTTGTAATTTAACTTTACAAACATCTTTTGAAATATCTGTTACTTCTCCTCCAAATGTATTATTTTCACCTATAAACTCTGCAACAAAAGAATTAACTGGCTCTTCGTACAATTTATCAGGACTTGATAATTGTTGAACTTTACCATCATTAAAAACTGCGATCCTATTTGACATTGTTAATGCTTCTCCTTGATCGTGTGTAACATAAACAACTGTTACTCCAATATTTTCGTGAATATGTTTAATTTCATATTGCATACTTTCTCTTAAGTTTTTATCCAAAGCTCCAAGTGGCTCATCCATTAGAACTACTGCTGGATCAAAAACGAGAGCTCTTGCAACCGCTACCCTTTGTTGTTGTCCTCCCGACAATTGTGCAGGCATCCTACTTTCAAATCCTGAAAGAGAAACCATCGACAAAGCTTTATCTACTTTTTTATCAATCTCATCTTTTTGAACTTTTCTTACTCTTAATGGAAATGCTAAATTTTCATAAACTGTCATATGAGGAAACAATGCATAATTTTGAAAAACCATCCCAATTCCTCTTTTGTGTGGTGGAATATTTGAAATGGGATTAGAGTCTAAATAAATTTCGCCATTAGTTGGGGTTTCAAATCCAGCTAACATCATTAAACAAGTTGTTTTTCCTGAACCAGATGGGCCAAGCATAGTGATGAACTCGCCCTCGGAGATATTAAGATTTAAATCTTTTACTACTAAGACTTTACCATCATAACTTTTATCAACTTTATCGAACTTAACGAATTCTGTATTTTTAGACATTCAGTGTTTAAAACATTTAAGAAGTTAATTATCAATAGCTAATAGTTCTTAATATGTAGCTCTTTTGGAAAATTACAGAATAATTCACATCCTTTGTCAGTAACTCGGATTGCTTCTGATGCTTCTACTCCCCAATCACCAAACTGCATGACTGCAATCATATGAAAGCAAACATTTGGTTCAAGTACTGTCATATCGCCTTTATAAATATTTAAAGTATGCTCTCCCCAATCTGGTGGATATCCGATGCCTATTGAGTAACCCGTTCTTGATTTCTTCTCGATACCATATTTATCTAAAATTTTCCAAAAAGCTTGGGCAACATCATTTGCTGTGTTTCCGGGTTTTGTAGCATTAATTCCAGCTTGTAAAGCTTCTATAGTTTTATTCATTGTATCAATTTTTAATTGATCAGGTTTACCTAATAAAATTGTTCGAGCCATAGGTGCGTGATATCTTTTATAAACACCTGATAGTTCAATTATAGTTGCTTCATCCTCAACAAATTTATCTTGCGTTGCTGTTAAATGTGAAGCAGATGTACCTTTTCCAGTTGGAAGAAGTGTTGCGATACTAGAATATTCACCTCCAAATTCTTCTGTTCCATAAAATAGTGATTTTTGAATTTCTCCAACAGCATCACATTGTCTTGTACCAGGTTTAATTACTTCCATTGCTGTTTGCATTCCTTTTTCAGAAATTAAAGCAGCAGACTTCATATAATTTATCTCTGCATTGGATTTAATTAATCTTGCCCAATTAACTAGTCGATTAGAATCGATAATGTTTGCATTAGGTAATCCATGTTTAATCTTTTCATAACAAAAGGCAGTAAAATAATGAGCATCCATTTCAACTCCAATGGACAGTTTATCCCATTTTTTTTCTTTAATTACTTTAGTCAAGTAATCATAGGGATGTTTTGGCCAAGTATGAATATAACTCTCATCATAAACAATAATATTGTCTTTATTTAAATAGGTTTTTAAGTACGCCCCACCTGAATCTTGATCTCTAACAAAGCAAATTGGCTCTTTTGAGTCAATGTGCACTAATACACATTGTGCATAATAAAAAGACCAAGCATCATAGCCTGTAAGATAATTCATATTATTTGTGTCGTGAGAAATAATTAAATCAATTTTTTTCTCTCTCATCAGAGATTGAACTTTTAATAGTCTTTGTTTGTATTCCTCTTTTGAAAAAGACATAGATTAATCAAACAGTCTTCCAAATCCTTTTACAGATTTATTTTCACCGATGTTTTCCAAAGACTCCCAGATTAAAGCTTGGTTGCTTGAAAGAACTGGTATTCCAAGTTTATCTTCTAATTTTTGTATTAGAGGTAAAACTGGTAAAGCGGTACAAGATACAAATAAAGCATCTGATTCACTTGCATCTAAATTTATAAGAACATCAAACAGATAATTTTGATCTACTTTACCAATCTCCATGTCAGAATGAATATCAAAATATGAATTTGAGGTGATTTCAAAACCAGATGATTTAAAGTAATCAATAATATAGAAAGTTTTTTAATATTTAATTTTTTCAATGCTTTCAAAGCTGCTGTACTTGGTGTTGAAAGCTTTGCCTCAGGTTTTGCTGCTTGAATTTTATTTTTAATATTATCATATCCAGCTGCAATAGTTCCTGATGTACAAGCATATACAACACAGTCTAATTTCTGCTCTG
>CABYKN010000030.1 GCA_902519695.1 uncultured Pelagibacteraceae bacterium
TGATAAATATTATTATAACGGAAAGGAAATAAATATTATTGAAAGATTGCCTAAAATATTAAAAAAAATAAAAAGTATAAAATCAGTATTAGTTTTAAATTACCCTGGAAAAAAATTAACAAAATTAAAAAAAATAAAAAATATAAAAATTTATTATTTTAATGAGATTAAAAAACTTGAAATAAGCAGAAATAAATTAAAAAAATTTAATTTTGACCACGAATTGGCAATTTTATACTCAAGTGGCACAACAGGAAAACCAAAATGTATTTGCCATAGATCTGGTGGAGTTTTATTGCAACATTTGAAAGAACATCAATTACATTGCAATATAAAACCGAATGATAACGTATTTTATTTTACGACTTGTGGGTGGATGATGTGGAATTGGCTTGTTACAGCCTTAGCATCTAAAGCATCAATATTGTTATTTGATGGCTTTCCTATGCATAAATCTCCAGAGCTACTGCTAAAAATTGCAAATAAAGAAAAAGTTACTCTATTTGGTATAAGTGCAAAATATATTGATCAACTTATTAAACAGAAAGTTAAGGTAAAAGAAAAAATTAAACTCAAATCTTTAAAAACGATTTGTTCGACAGGATCTCCACTTTCTAAAGATGGTTTTGAATTTGTTTATAAAAATATAAAAAAAAATGTTCATTTAGCATCTATTTCTGGAGGAACAGATATTGTTTCTTGTTTTGTAAATGGAAATATTTATTCAAACGTAAATAGTGGTGAAATACAAAACAATGGTCTTGGAATGGATACAGCAGTATTTTCTGAAAAAGGTAAATCAATTTTAAATAAAAAAGGAGAACTAGTATGCAGAAATGCCTTTCCATCGATGCCTTTAAAATTTTGGAATGATCCTAGAAAAGATAAATATAAAAAAGCCTATTTTTCAAAATTTAAAAATATTTGGCATCATGGAGATTATGCTGAGAGAAAGAATAATGGGTCTTATATTATTTATGGAAGATCAGATGCAACATTAAATCCAGGCGGTGTTCGACTCGGCACAGCTGAAATTTATTCTGTTGTAGATAAATTTAAAGAAGTAAAAGAGTCTATCGCAGTAGGTCAATCTTGGGATAACGATATAAGAATAATTCTTTTTGCTGTCATTTCAAAAAACTGTAAATTAGATGAAAAATTAATTTCTAAACTAAAAAAAACAATTAGATATGAGGCCTCTCCTAGACATGTGCCTGCCAAAATAATTGCGGTAAACGATATTCCAAGAACTAAGAATGGTAAAATTGTAGAGGTAGCAGTTAAAAATATAATAGATGGTAACGAAATAAATAATATTGAAGCATTATCTAATCCATCTGCCTTAAATGAATATAAGAATCTTATTGAGTTAAAATCGTGATGATTAAAGATACTATTAAAAACCTAAGTTTATCAGCAACACTAAAAATAAATGAAAAATCAAAAGTTATTGAAAATGAAGGAAAAAATATTATTAAGTTTGGATTTGGACAATCACCATTCCCAGTTCCAATTACTATTGTTGAAGAATTAAAAAAAAATGCACATCAGAAAAGTTATTTACCTATCCAAGGATTAGACAAATTAAGAAACTCAATCTCAAAATATGAGTCAAAAAAGAAAAATTACAATTTTAACTCAGAACAGGTGATAGTAGGTCCTGGATCCAAAGAGTTAATGTTCTTAATGCATTTAGCATTTGAAGGTGAAGTTTTGTTACCAGCTCCAAGTTGGGTATCTTATAGGCCACAATCAATTATAGCTAAAAATAACTATCATTGGATACAAACATCTGCGGAAAACAATTGGTTTCCTAAAGCTCAAGAAATAGAAAAAATTATTTTAAAAAAACCAGATAGTAAATGTCTTTTATTTCTTAATTCTCCAAATAACCCATCAGGACAAGTATGCAAAAATTTAAAAGAAATTTCTTTAGTAATAAAAAAATATAATATTTTAGTTTTATCAGATGAAATTTATTCTGAATTAACATTTGATGAAAATTATATTTCTATATTCGAACACTGCCCTGATAATGTCATAATAAGTAATGGACTTAGCAAATGGTGTGGTGCTGGAGGATGGAGACTTGGGTACTTTATAATACCAAAGAAAAAAATTGAATTACTTAAATCTATGAAAGTTTTAGCAAGTGAAACATTTTCCGCCGTAAGTTCACCAATACAGTTTGCTGCAATATCTGCTTTTAATGCTAACCATGATGAATATATCTTAAAATCAAAAAAAATTCTTAAAGCTGTTGGAGAATACGTATATAGAAATTTAAAATCTAATAATATTATTATGAACAAACCCATGGGTGGCTTTTATTTGATGCCTGAATTTTTGAACAAGAAATTTAATAATTCTTCAATCATGTGTGATGAAATTTTAACTAATTTAAATATTGCTTTACTTCCAGGAAGTGATTTTGGATTTGATGAAAAAAGGATGATTGTTCGTCTAAGTTTTACAGATTTTGACGGCGATATATTTATGAAAAATATTAATGAAAAAACTGATATTAATGATGAGTTAATAAAATTGTACGCCCCTAAGGTTGTAGAAGGAGTAAATAAATTAAAATCTTGGGTTGAAAAATAATAATCAGTTAAAAAATTCCTTAATTAACAATACTTATATTAACTGAATTTACTAGACACTCGTGGTAATAAATAGTTAGATTCGATTTTAAAACTTTAGAGAGGGTATATGAAAAAAATATTATCAACAATATCAAGCTCTCTGATTATTTTTGCTGCTATATTTTCATTTGGATCAATAGCAAAATCAGCAGAGTTTTTTACAATAGGCACAGGAGGACCAACTGGAGTTTATTTTCAGACAGGAAACGCTATTTGTAAAATGTTACACAAATCAGCAATTAGTGCTGAACATGGTAGAAAAAAAGGAATGAAAGATAAAGCTTACAGATGTACCGCTCCTTCAACTGGAGGCTCAAACTATAACATCGGACAAATAAAAGATGGCGAGTTTCAATTTGGTGTAGCACAATCTGACTGGCAATATCATGCTTATAATGGATCAAGCAAATGGGAAGGGAAACAATTCAAAAATTTAAGAGCTGTTTTCTCAGTACATAATGAGCCATTTCAAATCTGGGCCAGAAAAAAAGCAAAAGTCAAAGATTTTATGGGTCTCAAAGGAAAAGTAGTAAACATTGGAAATCCAGGTTCTGGTCAAAGAGGAACTATGGAAGAATTAATGAAAGCCATGGGAGTTGACAACAGCTTCTTTAAATCAGTTACTGAGCTAACATCTTCAGAGCAAGTAAAAGCTCTATGCGATGGTAAAATTGATGCGTTTGGATATTCAGTAGGTTTTCCAAATGGAGCAATGGAGCAAGCAGCAACATGTGCGGCTAAAGCAATGCCAATCAATTTAACAGGAGATGTAATTGATGGAATTATTAGTGGAGCTGATTATTATGCATCAGCAACAATTCCAAAAGGGACATATACTAAACAGAAAAAAGATGTAACTACATTTGGTGTTAAAGCTACTGTGGTAACAAGTGTGGATGTTTCCGAAGATTTAGTTTATCAGGTTACAAAAGCTGTTTTTGAAAATTTTGATGATTTTAGAAAACAACATCCAGCTTTTGCTCCTTTAGAGAAAAAAAATATGATAGCTGATGGTTTATCAGCACCACTTCATCCTGGAGCTGTTAAATATTATAAAGAAGCTGGTTTAATGTAATTAAATCTATATAAAAAATTGAGGCCCGATATATCTATTGGGCCTTTTTTTTTATATATTAAGCTGAATGTCAGCAGACATAGATAAAAAAATTGAAAATAAGATTAAAGAAGATCTTTCTCCTACAAGAAATCTAACAGGTTTTCATTTAAAGTTAGTTGCAGGTATTGCAATAACCTGGTCCTTGTTTCAGCTTTGGTATGCTTCTCCATTTCCATTTTGGTTAAATTTTGGAATGTTTAAAGGTTTACCTGCTAGAGCAATTCATCTTGGTTTTGCACTTTTACTAGCTTTTTTAATATTTCCATATGCAAGGGGTAAAAAGGTAAATTTTATAGATATATTAATTGCAATAATAGGTGCAGTTTGTTGTTTATATATTTATGTTTTTTATGATCAATTAGTAGATAGGGGTGGAATATTACTTAAAATAAAATTTTTCAATGATTTTACTATTCCAGTAGAACTTATACTTGGAATAATTGGAATATTAATTCTTCTTGAAGCCACACGTAGAGTTATAGGTATTCCATTAGTTGTTATTGCAGTTTGTTTTTTGTTATTTTCTTATTTTGGACAATATGCACCAGATATAATTTCTCATGGTGGATTATCATTAAAGAGGTTAGTTGGCTTTCAATGGTTTGATCAAGAAGCAATTTTTGGAATTCCGATCGGTGTTTCTGTAGATTTCATATTTCTCTTTGTACTTTTTGGAGCACTTCTAGAAACTGCTGGAGGAGGTAAATATTTTTTAGATTTAGCTTTTGCAATGGTTGGAAAAATGCGAGGTGGTCCTGCTAAGGCAGCCATTCTAGGATCTGGTATGACAGGATTAATCTCTGGATCATCAATTGCTAATACAGTTACAACTGGAACATTTACAATTCCAATTATGAAAAAGACTGGTTTTTCCAAAGAAAAAGCTGGTGCAATAGAAGTATCCTCATCAGTTAATGGTCAAATAATGCCCCCTGTTATGGGAGCAGCAGCCTTTGTAATGGCAAGTTTTATTGGTGTTACATATTTTGAAGTTGTCAAACATGCTTTTTTGCCAGCTATAATTTCTTACATTGCATTATTTTATATATCACACCTTGAAGCACTTAAATTAAATTTAAAAGGTATGGATGAAAACGATATTCCAAAATTGAAAAGAACATTTTTTGAAGGAATACATTTTTTAGTTCCAATATTTGTTCTTATATATCTACTAGTTTATATGAGGCTTACAGCTTCATACTCTATTTTTTTTGCTACAATAACTTTAATTATAGTCAATCTTTTAAATAAAATTTTTAAAGAAAAGAACTTTAATAATGCTTTAATATATTGGTTCAACCAAACTATAGTTGGTTTCGAAAAGGGTGCCTTGAATATGGTTAGTGTCGGAATAGCAATTGCAACAGCGGGTATTATAGTTGGTGCAGTTGGATCTACAGGTTTGAGTACTAATTTAATAATTGTAATCGAGTCGATTGCAAAAGATAATGTTATTATTCTTTTATTTTTAACTATTATTTTATGTTTACTATTGGGTATGGGTTTACCAACTACGGCAAACTACGTTGTTGTAGCATCTCTAATGGCAACTGTTCTTGTTGATGTTGGAAATGCATCAGGATTTATTTTTCCTTTAATTGCGGTTCATTTATTCGTATTCTATTTTGGCCTTATGGCAGACGTAACACCTCCAGTTGGATTAGCATCTTACGCAGCTGCTGCTATTTCTGGAGGAGACCCATTAAAAACAGGAGCCCAGGCATTCTGGTACAGTCTGAGAACAGGAATACTTCCTATTGTATTTTTATTTAACAGGGAGTTATTATTAATTGGTATAGAAAGTATGTGGCATGGCTTAATGGTAATAGCAACCTCATTGATTGGGATTTTAGTATTTACTTCTGCTACTCAGGGATGGTTTATAAATAAACTTAGATGGTATGAGATTATTATTTTTTTAATAATTTCAATATCATTATTATCCCCAGAATTTATTCTAAATAAATTTTACCCAAAATATAACTATTTAAGTATTGAAGAAATAAACAAAAAACAGTTTGATTATAATAAAGAGATAAGAATTAAAATTACTAGACTTACAGAGTACGGCGAAAGATATAAATTATTTGTAATTGAAAAAAATAGTTTTGATGAAAATTTCAGTTTAGATGATTATGGAATGAGCTTAGTTGTAGAAGATAATAAAACCATAATTGATACTTTAAAATGGAATGGAATTGCAAAAAAATCTGGTTTAGACATGGGAGACATTATTAATGAATTTAAAATTGAAAATCAGAATAGACCAAAAAAAGAAATAATTTATCCTATTGCTTTTATTCTTTTATCAATCTTTGGTTATTTGAATATAAGAAGAAGAATTTAGCTTAGACCTGCATGGGGTAACTTACGTTGAAGTATTTTCCAAATACCTGTAGCAGATGCAATAATTTTACCTTTACATTCTAAATAGCACTCTAAAAAAACCATGCTTTTTGTTTTTTTTTTAATTTTTACATATCCAAAAATTTCATCACCAATAGTCGAAGGCCCGATAAAATTAATATTAAGTGTTATAGTTACACAAGGCTGATTGCCCGAAATTCTATGGGCTCCGGATCCACACCCGGTATCTATAATCGACGCTATATATCCACCATGAGTGATGCCAGCTCTGTTAAGATGGTTTTTTTTTATTTTAGTTTTAAATTCATATTTAGTTTTTGAGATATCTCTCAGTAACAAACCACCATTGTGTCTCATGAAACCTTTTTTAACGCTAATTTGTTTAAATTTTTTCATTAAATTATTAAAGTTATTAAAAATAATATTATTAACACTATTACAAAAAAATAAATTACAGATTTTTGCAAAGATATTTTCATTTTTCCTTCTTTTTGGTGCGCCTGCTAGGAGTCGAACCCAGAACCTCCTGGTCCGTAGCCAAGCGCTCTATCCAATTGAGCTACAGGCGCTAAATATAATCTATTCTTTTAACATTTATTATTAATTTTACTAAATTTTAATAATGGTCAAAAATATACATCTATTAAAAGTAAATAATATATATATATACAAATAGCGAAATGAGTGAAAAATTACTAGTTCCAGATATTGGAGATTTTGAAGAGGTAGAAATCATTGAAATTCTTGTAAAAGAAGGAGATAAAATCTCTAAAAATGACCCTGTAATAACTTTAGAAAGTGATAAATCAAGTGTTGAAGTACCATCTGCTTTTGAGGGTATTGTAGATAGTATTAACATAAAGATTGGTGATAAAGTTTCTAAAGGAGATTTGATACTAACATTATCCTCTGAGAATGGAACTCAGCAAAAACAAGAAACTATTGAAAAGATACCACCCGCAACGGAAAAAATAATTGCGGAAGCAGAAAATTCTAACGGATATAATAATTCTGAATTAGATACTAGTGCACATAAAGAGATCAAAGTAGAAAATACACAAGTAGAAGAACATAATGAAAGATTAGAAATAGTTGAAAATAATAATGATATTGATCCTCAAGAGACAAAAGAATGGTTAGAATCTTTGTCTGCTGTAGTACATTCTGAAGGACCTGAGAGAGCTCATTTTTTAATTAAACAATTAATTGATCAGGCATATAAAGAGGGATCAAATATACCATACACACAAAATACACCATACATAAACACTATACCAGCAGATGAAGAGATAAAATCTCCAGGCGATCAAAATATCGAAAGAAAAATTAGAGCACTAATTCGATGGAATTCAGCAGTGATGGTTGTCAGAGCAAACATGAGAGATCCTTCATTAGGAGGTCACATTGGGACATTTGCTTCAGCAGCAACTCTTTATGATATAGGAATGAATCATTTTTGGAGAGCTAAAAGCAATAAATTTGGTGGAGATTTAATTTATTTCCAAGGACATTCAGCGCCAGGTATTTACGCTAGAGCTTTTTTGGAAGGAAGACTTGACGAAAAGCAATTAGACAGATTCAGACAGGAAGTTTACCCAGGAGGTTTATCATCTTATCCCCATCCATGGCTGATGCCTAAGTTTTGGCAGTTTCCAACTGTTTCTATGGGTCTTGGACCAATGATGGCAACCTATCAGGCAAGATTTATGAAATATCTTATTAATAGAAAATTAATAAAAGATGAGAATAGGAAAGTTTGGTCTTTCTTAGGGGATGGTGAAATAGATGAGCCAGAAGCTCTAGGATCTATTGGTTTAGCAGCAAGGGAAAAGTTAGATAACTTGATTTATGTTGTGAACTGCAACCTACAAAGATTAGATGGACCAGTCAGAGGTAATGGTAAAATAATTCAAGAATTAGAAGGAATTTTTAGAGGAGCTGGATGGAATGTAATAAAAGTCATTTGGGGGTCATATTGGGATCCTTTACTTGCAAATGATAAATCAGGTTTACTTGTAAAAAGAATGAACGAAGCAGTTGATGGAGAATACCAAGCCTTTAAAGCAAAAGGCGGTTTATACGTTAGAGATAACTTCTTTGGGAAATACCCAGAACTTAAAAATCTAGTTGCAAGTTATACGGATAGCGACATTTGGAAATTAAATAGAGGCGGTCACGACCCGCATAAAGTTTATGCTGCTTATCATAAAGCTATTAATACAAAAGACAGACCAACAGTCATATTAGCTAAAACAATTAAAGGATACGGTATGGGAAAATCTGGTGAAAGTATAAATACAACCCACCAGCAAAAAAAATTAGGTGTAGATGATTTGCTATATTATAGAGATAGATTTGATGTTCCATTAACAGACGAACAAGTTAAAAATATAGAATACTTTAGACCTGATGAAAATTCAGAGGAAATAAAATACTTAAAAAAAAGAAGATTAGCTTTGGGGGGATATATTCCTGAGAGATCGTCTTTTTCGAAACCAATCAAAACACCAAGTAATGATATTTTTGACTTTATGAAAAAATCAACCGGTGAAAAAGAAATGTCAACTACTATGGCACTCGTTAGGATGTTGACGAATTTGCTAAGAGATAAAAATGTTGCTCCAAGACTTGTCCCAATAATCCCTGATGAAGCAAGAACATTTGGTATGGAAGGTTTTTTCCAAAAAATAGGTATATATGCGCATGAAGGTCAAAAATATGAGCCAGAGGACTCAGCTCAATTAAGCTCTTACAAGGAAGAGAAAAGTGGTCAAGTTTTAGAGGAAGGAATAAACGAGGCTGGATCCATGGCATCATGGATAGCTGCTGGAACATCGTATTCAAATCATGATATAGAAATGATACCAATTTATCTTTTTTACTCAATGTTTGGTTTTCAAAGAACTGGAGATTTTGCGTGGGCGGCTGGAGATAGTCAAACAAGAGGATTTCTAATTGGAGCTACAGCTGGAAGAACAACTTTGGCTGGAGAAGGTCTTCAACACCAAGATGGTCACAGTCATTTATTAGCATCAACAATTCCAAATTGTGTTTCTTATGATCCAACCTTTCATTATGAATTAGCTACAATTTTTAAAGAAGGTTTAAGAAGAATGCATGAAAAACATGAAAATATTTTTTATTACATTACAACAATGAATGAAAATTATTCTCATCCAGAGATGCCCAAAGATTGTGAAGAAGGTATATTAAAAGGGATGTATAAAATAAAAGATTTCAGTAAGAATAAAAAGAATAAGATTCAATTGTTGGGTTCAGGAACAATTTTAAGAGAGATGATGGAAGCAGCAGAAATTTTACAAAATGAATACCAAGTAGATAGTGAAGTGTGGAGTGTTACCAGCTTTAATGAATTAAGAAGAGATGGACTTGAAACAGAGAGGTATAACTTGCTTAATCCAGGAGAAGAGAAAAAAATCTCTTACGTTGAAAAATGCCTTGGAAAAACCGAAGGTCCTATTTTAGCAGCTTCAGATTACATGAGAATGAACTCTGACCAAATTAGACCTTACATAAATAAAAGTTTTTATTCATTGGGTACAGATGGATTTGGTAGAAGTGACACAAGAAAAAATCTAAGAAAATTTTTTGAAGTCGATAAAGAGCATATAGTTGCATATGGCTTAAGTATTTTATCTAATGAACAATTAATTGCTTCTAAACATGCGGTAGATGCAATTAAAAAATATAAAATTGATAAAGATAAGCCTATGCCCACAAAATTATAATGAGCGAGAAAGAAGTATTAGTTCCAAACATTGGTGATTTTAAAGATGTTGAAGTAATTGAGGTATTAATAGAGGCAGGATCAAATATTAATAAAGATGACCCGATAATTACAATAGAAAGCGATAAATCAAGTGTTGAGATCCCAAGCCCATACTCAGGTAGTGTTAAAAAAGTTAATTTAAAAGTTGGTGATAAGGTTTCAGAGGGTTCATCAATACTTATAATTGGTTCAGAAGAAGAAAAACCAGATGAGCAAATTGAAGAAGAGGTCAAAGAGATTAAAGAAGAAACTATTACACAAAAACCAGCCGAAAAAGTAAGTTCAAAACCAAAAGAAATAATAAAAAATAATAGAGTTAGTGTATTCAAATCAAGCAAAGCACTTGCTAGTCCAAAAACTAGAAAATTTGCAAGAGAACTTGGTGTTGATATTAATAATATTACTGGATCACAAAGATCAGGAAGAATTATAGAGGAGGATATAAAAAAATTCGTATCTTCTAATTTTAATAAACCTCAAGAAGAAAAGAAGGCTCCATCTATAAAGCCCTCAGAATATGATCACGCTGATTTTGGAGATGTAGA
>CABYKN010000031.1 GCA_902519695.1 uncultured Pelagibacteraceae bacterium
TTATCTATAATTCCTGATTTTTTTTCAATTAGTTTAATTGTGTTTCTATCTAATTCTATTCCTTGATTTTTAAAACATTCATTAAGTTTATTCTTATAACCCGTAAAACTTTTATATTCATCGAGACATGGAGACAATTCTAAATAGTTTTTAAAATTTGCCGAAAAGGCATAACTTAAATTTGTTAAATAAAATATTAAAGATATAAAAATAATCTTAGCTCTCATAAATTATTATCTATTTGGAGTATCTGTTGCTATCATCTGATTTTTTACTTTTTCTCTAAAATATATATAAACACCAGCAGCAATTATTATTGCCGCCCCGGCAAAAGTTCGAGTAGTTGGAATAGTTTCGAAAAGAATATATCCAGCGATCATAGCAAAAATTATATAAGAATATTCAAATAATGAAATTATGGATGGTGACGCAATACTATAAGCAGAGAAAACACAAAAAAATGATATTGATGCTACAATTCCCATAATTAAAACATATGGCCATGAAGCTGAAGGGTTAGTAAACCATTCTCTAACAATAAATTGTAAAGTAGGATCAGAAAAATTATTAAATTTACCGTCTCCACTAACAATATAAATAATTAAACTTACAGCGACAGCAAAAATATAAAGCAAGGTCATTTGAGTATAAATATTATCCTTATCAGAGGTATATTTTGTAATTGTCATAGAGCATGCATAACAAAGTGCACATCCTACAGGTGCTAATTTGAAAAAATTAAATTCTTCAAGTGTTGGATTAAGTACAATTAATACTCCTATAAAACCAACAACAATTGCAGTCCATCTTCTAATCCCAATTTGTTCTTTTAAGAAAAATTTAGCAAACATAGACATAAAGAAAGGACACGAGAAAAACAGAGCACTAACCATCGCTAAAGACATAAAGGTTAAAGAAATATAAAAAAAAGCAAATCCAAAAAAGAAACAAACAACCCTAACTAAAGTTAAAAAAGGATAATGAGTTTTAAGAGTAAATTTTTTTTTTGTTATTAAAAAAAAAGATATGAGAATAGTCGCCTGTATTAAAGTTCTTCCCAAATATAACTCAAATAACGCAATATCTTTAAAAATAAATTTTATTAATGAATCTTGAATGGAAAAAAAGGCCATTCCAGTCATAATAAAAAAAATACCCTTTGTATTATCGTTTGTTTGCATATCGCACCTATATCAAAAAAACTTTAACCTTCATAATTAATAAGATACTCTAAAAAATATTTATGGAAGATTTTAAACCAATTTATGGTAGCTGTATTTGTGGAGAAATTGAATATACTATTAAATCAAAGCCTTTATTTACACATGCTTGTCATTGTAAAGATTGTAAGAAAATAACCGGATCATCTTTCGTTATTAATACAAGTATTTTTGAAAGTTCATTAGATATCAAAGGTGAGCTTTTAGAAAAGAAGTTAATTGCAGGCAGTGGAAAAAGCTGCAAGGTTTACTTTTGCAAAAAGTGTGGTGTTTACATTTATTCTGACTATGAATTCGCTGTTAAAAGGATAAGTATCAGAACAAATACTTTATCTAATCCAGAGCTTTTTCCACCTCAAGCACACATATTTGTCAAAAGTAAAGACTCATGGATAAATATTGTAAACAAAGATATTTGCTATGATGAAATGTATGATCCTAAAATTGCTTGGCCTAAAGAAAGTTTAGATAGATACAAAGAATATCTCGAGTCTAATTAAGGATAAAGTCAGCTGCTCGTTCACCTATCATTAAAGTTGGTGCATTTAAATTACCACTTGTAATCTCTGGCATAACAGAAGCATCTGCAACTCTTAAATTTTCCAAACCATGAACTTTCAATTTTTCGTCAACTACTGCCATTCTGTCCACACCCATTTTTAATGTACAGGATGGATGATAAGCTGTTTCAGCTTTTGATCTAATATACTCGGTAATTTGTTCATCATCAGCTGCACTTTCACCTGGTCCTATTTCTTTTCCAGCGTATGGTTTCATTGAATCTTGACTTAAAATTTTCCTAGCTACACGAACACACTTAATTGTTTCTTTTAAATCATATTCATCTTCTAAATAATTAAATTGAATTTTAGGGTATTCGTATGGATTTGAACTATTTAATTTAATATGTCCTCTACTTTTAGGTTGGTTCAAACTTGCATGTAATTGATAACCATGTCTGTCAGGATCAACTAATCCATGATCGATTACAAATGCAGGAAAAAAATGAAATTGAATATTTGGATAGCTTTTGTCTTCTGAAGATTTGCAGAAACCACCTGCTTCTAAAAATGAAGTAGAACATGGACCACTTTTTGAAAGAAACCATTGAATACCAATTTTAAGCATATTTATTTTATTAACATAAGAATAAAGTGTATCTTTAGTCTTACATTCTTGCTGAATATAGGTTTCTAAATGATCTTGTAAATTTTGACCCACTCCCTCTAAAGAGTGTACAACATTAATTCCTTTATCTTTTAAATCTTTTTCAGGTCCTACACCTGATAACATTAATAGTTGTGGTGAATTGATTGAACCGCCACTCAAAACAATTTCTTTGGTAGCATAAACTTTTGTAACTTTATTTTTAATATTTACCTCTATTCCAACTGCTTTTTTTCCTTCAAAAATAATCCTTTCAGCAAAAGAATTGGTAAAAACTTTTAAATTTCTTCTTTTTTTTGCGGGCTCTAGATAATATTTAGAAGCGCTAGCCCTTTGACCTTTATGAATTGTAATATCATACATTCCAAATCCCTCTTGATCTTCTCCGTTCATGTCATTATTTCGTCTATACCCCGCTTCAACAGAAGCGTTAATAAAAGCACTATACAATGGATTTTTGTTTTTGGATTGGTTTACTGGTAAAATTCCTTTTCCACCTCTAAATTTATTCTCTCCTTCAGACCATGTCTCAATTTTTTTAAAAAATGGTAAAACATTTTCGTAAGACCATGATTTTAAACCAAATGATGCCCATCTCTCATAGTCGTTTTTATTTCCTCTTACATAAACCATCCCATTATGTGCGGAACATCCACCTACCATTTTACCTCTAGGACAAAATAATCTTCTATTATTTAAATTAGGTTCTGGTTCTGAATAATATTTATAATTATATTTGGGATCATGCATTGCATATAAAATTGCCAAAGGCATATTAACCTTCCAAATATCACTAGATCCACCCGCTTCAAATAAAGCAACATTAAATTTACCATTTTCACTTAATCTATTTGCAAGAACACATCCTGCTGTACCAGCTCCGACAATTATGTAGTCAAAATTCATTTACTTCTTAAGTTTATCTGCAAGTACTAATTTATCTAATTTAAAACTATCTTTATTTTCGTTAATAAAATCATCCATAATTTTTATCTTATCTTCTTCAAATTCTGTAACTTTTCTTTTTTCAAGATCGATATAAAGAGATATGCTTTCTGTAGTTGCAGCAAGTTTTCTTGTTTTTTTTTCGATCATCTCACATTTTAAATGTAACCTTTTCTTATCATGATCAAAGAAAGTGCAATAAACATCAACTTCCTCATTTTCTTTAACTTCATTGTCATAAGTTGTTCTTGTTTCAACCACCATTGTACTTCTTTTATTTATTTGTGCTTTAGCTCCGCCCATCTCAAATTTATTTAGCATGGTTTCCCATGCTTCATCAAAAATTAAAACATAATAAGCCATGTTCATATGCTCATTATAATCTGTCCAATCCTTTATTATTTTTCTTGAAGCTAAATGAAATGTCATTTTATTAGCTTTTGTTTATTTTATTCGCTACTAACAATTTTCTTTGCATCTCTCTTAAAACAGGTCTTTCTATCAATTTACCATCTATTACAACTAAACCTGTATTTGCTTTTTTAAATTGATCCATAATTTTTTTGGCTTTACTTATTTCCTCTTCAGACGGAGTAAAAATTTCATTTAAAATACTTATTTGTTTTGGATGAATCGATCCTTTTCCAGTGAAACCTAAATTTTTAACAAACTGTGCTTCTTTTTTCATTCCTTCCATATCTTCTAAATTTAAATATGGAACATCAATAACATCAACCCCCTTACTTGCACCAGCATGAACTAATCTTGATCTTGCATAAACTAAATTTTCTAGTTTGTTTTCTACTCTTAATTCTGCTGCCATATCCTCTCCACCAAAATATAAAGCAACTATTCTATCGCTAGAATGTGCAATATCATAAATACTTTCAAGAGCTTGATTAGTTTCCATTATAACATGAAGATCAACATCTAAACCACAATCAGTAAGCATGTCATCGATAAATTTAATTTCATCAGGTGTTTTTACCTTCGGTAACATGATAGCTTTAACCTTTAGTTTATTTGAAGCAATAGCTTCTAGGTCTAAAAGACCGTTTTTAGTTCTTTGACAGTTTAATCTAACAACTAATTCAACATCATTTTTTACTTCTAGTGACTTTAATGCTTCAATAGTATTTTTCCTTGCCTCGTCTTTATCTTTCATGGCAATTCCATCTTCTAATTCTATACAAACCATATCTGCCCCTGAAGCCAAGGCTTTTGGAAACATCTCTGGTTGAAGACCTGGTGTAAATATAAAGCTACGTCTAACCCTTAGTTTATTTAAGTCCATTTAATTTTTATTTCTTATAATTGTTAATGATATGATATTATATTTTACTAGAAATAAAAATGAACAATAAGGTCTTCATCTCATGTGCAGTTACAGGATCTGGTGATACAGCAAGTAAACATCCTGATTTACCTAAAACTCCAGAGCAAATTGCAAAAGCAGCAATAGAGTCTGCTAAAGCTGGTGCTGCAATTGCCCATATCCATGTCAGAGAGGAAGATGGAACTCCAAGTAGAAGACTCGAGCTTTATAAAGAAGTGGTTGACAGAGTGAGATCATCTGAAACTGACGTAATTCTTAATCTCACGACAGGCATGGGTGGTGATTTAGATATCGGCCAAGGCAAAAACCCTTTAGACTTTGGTCCAATGACAGACATGGCAAATGTAATGGAAAGAATTGCTAATGCAGAACAATTTCTTCCAGAAATATGCACACTTGATTGTGGAACCTTAAATTTTGGAGATAGTTCAGTTATCACAGTCAACACACCTAACGATTTAAGAAAAGCTGCAAAAAAACTTCAAGAAATAAAAGTTAAACCTGAAATAGAAGCTTTTGATTTAGGAAATATGTGGTTTGGTGCTCAATTATATAAAGAGGGATTATTAAGTGATCCACCTCTTTTTCAAATGTGTTTAGGAATTCCATGGGGAGCACCGGCAACACCATTAGCTATGCAAGCGATGAAAGATATAATGCCTAAAGAAGGTATATGGTCAGGTTTTGCAATATCTAAAAACGAAATGCCATATGTTGCTCAAACTGTAGTAATGGGAGGTAACCCAAGAGTTGGTTTAGAGGATAATTTATATTTATCCAAAGGTAAATTGGCAACAAATCCTCAATTAGTTGAGAAAGCTATAAGGATCGTCACAGATCTTGGTGTAGAGATTATGTCACCTTCAGAAACAAGAGAAAAATTAAAGCTTGTAAAACACAAGTAATGTCAAAAATTAAAATTGTAGGAATAGTTGGAACTGGTGTCATAGGAACTGGCTGGATAATAAGGAATTTAGCTCACAACAAAATTGTTCATGCATATGATCAAAACAAAAATCTTAAAAATTATGTTTTAAAAGAAATAAAAAGAACTTCAAAAAGTATAAAAAAACTTTTTGGAAAAAAAATTTTAATTAAAAATTTAAAATTCTTTAATTCTTTGGAAAAGGCTCTTTCAAATGTGGATTTTGTTCAAGAAAGTGTATTAGAGAATTATAAAGTTAAAACTGATTTAATCCAAAAAATTTCTAATTATGTAAAATCAAATGTAATAATTTCTTCAAGTTCGTCAGGACTTTTACCCTCTAAAATTTTTTCTAAGAGTAAAAATCCACAAAGAGGCATAATTGGACATCCATTTAACCCAGCATATTTATTGCCAGCAGTTGAAATAGTTCCTGGAAAAAAAACCACAAAAAAGTTTCTTTCAGATGCAAACAAATATTACAAATCAATTTCAATGAAGCCAATTATACTTAGAAAAGAATTACCAGGTTATTTATCGGATAGACTTCAAGAGGCATTGTGGAGAGAGGGTTTACATATTATTAATGAAAATTATGCAACAACACAGGAATTAGATCGTGCAATAGAAGATGGACCAGGTCTTAGATACTCAATAATGGGCACCTTTTTAACCTTTCATCTTGCTGGAGGTAATGCAGGAATGAAACACATGTTAAAGCAATTTGGTCCAGCTTTAAAATTACCTTGGACAAAATTAAAAGCTCCAAAGTTAACAAATAAATTATCTGATAAACTTATATCAGGCACAAAAAAACAAGCTAAAGGTAAATCAGTTAATATGCTTTCAAATATTAGGGACCAATATTTAGTTGATGTATTAAAAATTAGAAAAAAATATGAGAATAAAATTAGAAATTGATGAAAGAAAAAATTTTTATAAATAAAACTGGCGGATGTATCTGCGGAAATATAACTTTTAACGTTAAGCTTGATGAAGTCCCTTTAGTTTTTAATTGTCATTGTATTGATTGTAGAAAAAAAATAGGAGGAATAATGACAATTATACTACTTAGAGATGGAGCAATAAATATAGATAAGTCTAAATTAAAAATTTATGAACATGAAGGTGGCAGTGGTAATAAAATTAAAAAACATTTTTGTGGGAAATGTGCTGCTCCTATTTTAACTTATGTAGAAAAGTATAAAAAATATTATTTATATGCAGGTTTGCTAGATGATATTAGTTTTTTAAACAAAGCAGAGAATATACATTATAAAGAGTCTCATTTTCCATTTATGGAAATAAGCGAAAAAAATATTAAAGTTTAATAACTAATGCATTCTCAAAGTATTGCCATCCACAGCAATTACTTGTCCCGATATCCTTGGCGCATCATTCGAAATTAAAAAGCTACAAATTCTTCCAATATCCTCTTCATAAACCCAGGTATTCATTGAAGTCATTGAAACGAATTCTTTTTCTATTAATTTTTTTGAAACATTTAAAAACTTCGATTTATCCCTTATCACTCTGCCCATTCTATCTCCCTTAATTGTTCCAGGACAAATAGCGTTTACTCTAATTTTAAATTTTCCTAGTTCCATTGCCAGTGTTTTGGTTATACCAACAACTGCCCACTTACTTGCACAGTAAGGAGATCTTAATGGAAATCCAAATATACCTGCGGTTGATGATAAATTTATTATAGCTCCACCTTTATTTTTTTTTAGCAATGGAATTGAATATTTTGAAAAATAAAAATGGCTAATAACGTTTACCTTTAATGTATTTTCCCAATCCTTGCTTTTTAATTTTTCAAGTGTCCCAGTTGGTCCAGCAATTCCAACGTTATTTATTAAAGCATCAATTTTTTTTGTTTTTTTTAATATTTTGCTAAAAAAATTTTTTACTTGGTTTTCATCTGAGGCATCGCACTGAAATACAAATAATTTTTTATTATTGAGCTTGTGCTTCTTGCATTTATTTAGAAAAGTTGGATTGATATCACAAAGATATACTATTGCACCTTTATCTAAAAATATTTTTGCCGAACTCCATCCAATACCCGAACCTCCTGCGGATATGATTATTTTTTTATTTTTTAAGGTTATGCTCATTTTTAATTTTAAAAGATAATTCAAACTAACAAATCTTCCAACTATTAATATGTCAACTAATAATTGAATTGAGCATTAAATTATTTTATATTGATATTGATTATGCACTCAATTTCAAAAATCTCAAAAAACGGGACTTATCTTCAAGTAATTTGGGATGACGGGAAAGAGAGCAAATTTAATTATATGTGGCTGAGAGATAATTGCCCTACAGCACACGATAAAGATTCTAGGCATCGAATGTTTAATATTTTAGATGTCTCAGAAAATATAAACCCAAAAAAATATAATCTTAATAGCGATGGTAAATTAGAAATAGAGTGGAGTGAGGGAAATCATATAAGCCATTATGATATTAGTTGGCTTAGAGAAAATTGTTACACAATTAAAAATAACGAAGAATACAAATCACCTTATCAATTATGGGATGGCAGTTTAGAAAAAAATATTCATAGTATATATATAGATCACAATGAAATTATATCTTCTGAAGAGGGATTAGTTAAATGGTTAGAGCTTCTTCATTATAAAGGAATAGCAATAGTTTATAATGCTCCAGTAGAAAAAAATTCAGCGTTCCCTGTTTTAAACAGAATTAGTCACACAAGAGAGACATTTTTTAAAACACCTTTTGAAGTTATAAATATACCAAAACCTAATAACTCAGCTTATACAGCTCATGCACTTCAAAATCATATGGATTTACCATGGTTTGAAAATCCTCCTGGGTATCAATTTTTACATTGTTTAGTTAATTCAGCAAAAGGTGGTGACTCATCAGCAGTAGACGCATTCGCTGTTGCAGAATATTTAAAGAATAACGACAGAGATACGTTTGATACACTTACAAAGATTCCTTTAAAGTTTAGAGACAAAGATTACACACAAGAGGCTCATAGAAGCTTTTATGGCACTGCAATAAGTCTAACAAAAGATGGTGATTATAATGATGTTAGATTTAGTACTGCAACCATGGATGCATTAGATTGTCACCCAGATCAAATGGATAAAGTTTATAAATCTCATTATAAATTTGGAAAACTTTTACACGATGACAAATTTCAAATAAAATTTAGGCTAAGACCAGGAGATATATATACATTCAATAATAGAAGAGTGCTTCATGGAAGAACTGAATTTGATCCAAATTCTGGACACAGACACCTACAAGGTTATTACATGGATAGAGATGAAATTGTGGGTAGATTAAATTATCTTAAGAAATAAAAAAAAAGGGCTTTGAAAATCAAAGCCCTTTTTATCTAATTTATTTTAAAGTTATTATGGAAGCCAACTTTTCCATTTATCTGGATTATTGTCTAACCACTCATTAACAACTTCTTTTACATCTCTTTTCTTAATATCAACTTCAACTAACATTTTAGCTTGGTCAATATTTTGTAAAGACATTTTTTCAAAGAACTTCTTAGCATCAGCATGTTCTGCACTAGCAAAAGTAGCTGGGTTTCCGTAGTTCATCGTGTAATCTTTAGCCCAACCAGTTGCTGGCCATGCAGCAGTTCCACAATCTTTCCAGTTATTTGCTTCAGTGAAGCTGTCACAAGTTTTGTGTTCTGGAAGTTGTACACCAACCATATCATACTCACCAAAGAACCAATGTGGTGACCATAGATAAAGTAGGAATGGCTCTTTTCGCATGTAAGCAGCTTTTGCTTCTGCGATAGCAGCAGCTTCTGTTCCAAGTTCATCAGCCTGGAAGTCTATTCCTAAAAGATCAAGTCTTTTTTGGTCATGACAGTTCCAACCTGCAACCGGACAGCCAATAAGTCTACCTTTCTTACCGCTTTCAATTGTTGCAAATTTTGCTTTGTGTTTATTTAAGTCTTTCCAAGTTTTAATACCTAGTTCCTCAGCAGCATATCTTGGTATCCAGTAGTCTGACATACCGATTATTCCTGCTGTTCCAAGCAAGTCTACACTACCATCACCACTGTATGTACCAACGACTTTACCTTCGTATATTAAGTCCTCTTTTAACATAACAGTGTCAGCTTCAGCGTAACTTGGCCAACTTTCGCAAGCGAAGTCTAATTCACCTGCAGCGATTGCTTCCCATAAACCAGTTCCTGAAGGAAATACAGTTTGTTTAATTTTGTATCCCATTTCTCTTTCAAGAATTGCTACGGCAACTTCGCACGTAATTATTCCACCAGTCCAATCTGCTATAGCTGCGTGAAGTCTTTTAGCTGCATTGGCTTGACCAAAGCTTCCAATTAACAGAGCTACAGAAAGAATTAGTGCTGAT
>CABYKN010000032.1 GCA_902519695.1 uncultured Pelagibacteraceae bacterium
TTTCACTATTAATTTAATTGCATTATCTTCGACATCTTTTTTTTCTTTTAATGTTATATTTTTTAAATAATTAAATAATTCTTCAGACTTAACTCTAGATAAATCATATCTTTGACACCTAGATATCACAGTAATAGGAATTTTTTTTACTTCAGTTGTTGCAAAAATAAATTTTAAATATTTTGGAGGTTCTTCTAAGGTTTTAAGTAATGCATTAAATGCTTGTTTGCTTAACATGTGCACTTCATCGATGATAAAAATTTTAAATTTTGCCACTGTTGGTGGATATCTAGAAAATTCTATTAGTTCCCTTACATCATCCACTCCTGTTTTACTTGCTGCATCCATTTCAAGAATATCAATATGATTTGAATTTGCTATAGGTTCGCAATGGCTGCATTTTTTTTCACACTTTCCTTCAAGTGCTTGCTCACAGTTCAATGCTTTGGCTACAATTCTTGCAAATGTGGTCTTTCCAATTCCCCTAATGCCGGTAAACAAAAAAGCATTAGCTGAACTATTATTTTTAATGGAATTATAAATTGCAGTTGCAATTTCCTCATGCCCTATCAAATCTTTAAATGTTTGAGGTCTATATTTTAAGGCAAGAACTTTAGAATTATTTGTCATAATAGGAGACCTACCAACCTGGAAAAAACTCATTACCCTTGCTCTTTTTCAAGTCTGGGGGAGTTCATGGTAATCCCACCTGGAAGGCCTCCAAATGTATTATAACAATAATTTTTTCTAATCTACAATAAAGTTAATTATTTTTTTTCTCTAAATTCATGTGCTTTGTAAACACCCAGGACGTGCATATCTTCACAGTGGAAAGCGAGCTCTTCTAGTGAATTTTTTATTTTTTTATCATCCAAATGTCCATCAATATCACACAAGAAAAAGAATGACGAAAATGAATTTTTTTCTGGAAAACTTTGAAGTTTCGTCATATTCACTCCATTAATAGCAAAACCGGATAAAGCAGAATACAAAGCTGCCGGCCTCTCTCTAAGTTTAAATAATAATGATGTAATGAAATTATTTTTATCAATTTCTGGCTGAATTATATCTTTACCCATTATCAAAAATCTTGTGTAGTTATCATTAACATCCTGAATATTTTCTTTTAAAATTTCTAAATCATAAATTTTAGCACTTAATTTTGATGCAATTGCAGCTTTTGTTTTATCTTTTTCTTCTGAAATATATTTTGCAGAACCTGCTGTATCAGCTCTAACATTGGCAGAAAATTTATTTTTTTTAATAAATTCTGAAGCTTGACTTAACGCTTGAGCATGGGAATAAACATTTTTAATGTCTTTTAATTTTGATCCTTTTATACCAATTAAATTATGATTGATTGGGAAAAAAAATTCTTCATAAATATTTAACCTATGTTTAAAAATTAAATATTCTACTCCAATGTTTCCTGTGGTTTTGTTGGACTCTGGTATGATTGCTTTAATATTGCTATCTTTATGTGCTTTTTCAAAACATTCATCAAAAGTTTTGCAAGGAATAGTCTCTATATTCGGAAACATATGTTTTGCACAACTTTCACTATAACTTCCAGCAATTCCTTGGTAAACAATTTTCATTTTGTTATTTATTCAATAAATTTCTGTATTCTTCTAGATCTTTTTTAGTATCAATTCCAGAGGAAAAATAATTTGCCAATAGAACATCGATTTTCATATTATTATCGATTGCTCTCAGTTGTTCCAGTCTTTCTTTGATTTCATTTTTACTTTTTTTTAAATTAACAAACTTTTTTAATGTAGAATACTTAAATAAGTATATCCCAAAATGCTGGTATATATTGTCATAGCTTTCTTCTTTAATCACTCTATGAAAATTCAGAGCTTCTGATATTGAGTTATCAGATATTTTATTTTTTGTAATAACTTTTACAATATTTTCATTGTCATAATCTTCATTTTTCTCAATGTTGTACGCTAATGTTGAAATATTTAAGCTTTTTTCCTTTGATAGCTTATTTAAATTTTTAATATCTAAAGGATTGATCATTGGTTCATCACCTTGGATGTTCACAATAAAATCTGTATCTTTTAAATTTAATTTTTGAGAGGCTTCAAATACTCTATCCGTCCCAGTTGTGTGATTTATATCTGTCATTATAAATTTACCTCCATTTTTTCTTACTTCTGAGGCAATTTCCTCGTCGCATGTTGCAACATAAACCTCTCCAATTTGGCTTTGTAATGCTTTTTCATATACATGCATAATTAGAGTTTTATTATTAATTTTTATTAATGGCTTTTGAGGGAGTCTTGTTGCTGCTAATCTTGATGGAATTATTATAATTGAATTACTCATATATTCATATTTTATGCGTCTTTGAGACGCAAATTTATAAATTAAATTTCGTATAAATTTTGTTTAACATGATATACGACCATAATAAAAAGAAAATATGGATTCATTTGAAATAAATAAAATCATAGCTGCTGTTCTTCTTATAGCTCTTGTGGTTATAGGTATTGGAAAGATTTCAGACATCGCATTTTATGTAAAGAAGCCTGAAAAATCAGCTTATAAAGTAGAAGTTCTTGAACAAAATACTACGTCAATTTCTAAAGAGGAAAAAGTTGTTGAAAAAATAGATATCGCTGCATTGCTTGCACTTGGAAATATATCGCATGGAGAAAAAGTATTTAAAAAATGTGCAGCTTGTCATCTTGTAAACAAAGGTGGAGAAAATAAAATTGGACCAGCACTTTATGGAGTGCTTGGAAGAAAAGTTGCTTCCAAAGAAGATTATAAATATTCAAAAGCAATGTCCGCATATGATAAAAGTTGGACGTTTGAAGAAATGAATGGATATTTAAAGAAACCTCAAAGTCATATTAAAGGAACAAAAATGGCATTTGCTGGATTAAGAAAAGAGAAAGACAGAGCCTCTGTTATTTTATATCTAAATAAGAACTCAGATAATCCACTGCCATTACCTTAGCTTACCAAAACAATATAATAATATACTTTTCTGAACATGAACTCTATTTAATGCCTGTTGCCATACGTGCGAGTTTTTTCCAAGAAATACATCATCCTCTACTTCATCACCTCTTGGCAAGCAATGTAAAAAAATACAATTATTTTTAGCATAACTAATAAGCTTTTTATTTATTTTAAATTTTTTAAATTCCTGTATTTTTTCTTTTTTATTAATCTTATCATTTAAAGAAATTACTTTATCTGAAAAAATTACATCCGCATTAATCACAGCTTTTTTTGGATCATTATAAATATTTATTGTTTTTTTATTTTTTTTAAGGAATTCTCTTATCTCTTTGCCCGGTTGAAATTTTTTTGGACAACCAATGGTTAATTGAAATGAAAATTTTACAGATGCGGCAATCAGACTATTCAACACATTGTTTGAATCACCAATCCAACATATTTTAAGTTGAGAAATAGGTTTTTTTTTAATTTCCTCAACAGTAAATACATCGGATAATACTTGCGTTGGGTGAGATGAAGGACTCAATCCATTTATAATTGGAATAGACAAATATTTCTTGAATTCCTCAAGTTTTTTTTCACTATCAGTTCTTAGCATGAAGCCATCGCAATATTCAGATAGAATTTTAGCTGTATCTGCTATACTTTCTCCACCTTGTCCTAAATGTAATTCATTTGATCGAAGAGTTAATGTTCCTCCCCCTAATTGTTTAATAGCTAGATAAAAACTAATTCTAGTCCTTGAACTAGCTTTTTCAAACATTTGGACCAGCATTTTACCTTTTAGTGGTGTTCCTTTATCTAGCTCTAAAGTACTTAATTTTTTTCTTAATTTTTTTCTTAATTTTGCATCATTAATTATATTTCTTAGGTCGTTAGCTGGGATATCTTTTAAGTTAATAAAATGTTTCATTTATTTAAATTTTTGCAAACTTTATCAATAATTTTTAATGCTAAATTTATTTCGTTTTTTTTAACATTTAATGGTGGAAGTATTCTAATTACGTTTTCTGCAGCTTTAATTGTCAATAACTTATTGTCCATTAATTTATTTATAAAATATGTTTGATCAGTAAAAAGTTGTAAACCAATCAATAAACCCATACCTCTAACCTCTTTTATTAATTTTGGATATTTGTTTTTTAAGATATTTAATTCAGAGATAAAATATTTTGATGTTTTTCTTACATTATTAAGTAATTTATTATTTATTTGATCTAAAACTGCGTTTCCTACTGACATAGCTAATGGATTTCCTCCAAAGGTAGATCCATGCGTACCTGGAATCATTGCTTTAGCAATTTTTTTTGTCATTAAAACTGCACCAAGTGGAAATCCTCCACCGATACCTTTTGCAATAGGTACAATATCAGGTTTTACATTAGCATACTCAAATGCAAAAAATTTACCAGATCTTCCAATTCCACATTGAACCTCATCAAGTATTAAAAGTATACCCTTCTTAGTGCACAATTTCCTAATCTCTTTTAAGCACCAAATCGGTATTGTTTTAATGCCTCCCTCTCCCATAACTGTTTCAATCATAATAGCAGCAGTATTTTTAGTAATTAGCTTTTTTAATTTTTCGTGGTCACCGAATTTAAAGTGGCTAAAGCCTGGAATTTTTGGTCCAAATCCCTCTGTCATTTTTTTAGATCCGCTAGCATGGATTGCAGCTAAGGTTCTTCCATGAAAAGAATTTTTTATACATAAAATTGTATTTTTGTGTTTTTTTCCTATTGAATAAAAATATCTTCTTGCAACTTTAATTGAGGTTTCGGTAGCTTCAGCTCCACTATTTTGAAAAATGACTGAGTCAGCAAAAGTTCTTTTTACTAATCTTTTGGCTAATTTTTCTCCTTCTGGTATTATGAAAGCATTTGATGTATGCCAAAGTTTTTTTGATTGATTATTTATTGCCTTAACTAAATGTTGATTTGCATGTCCAAAAGAGTTAACGGCAATTCCTTGAACAAAATCTAAGTATTTTTTGCCATCTGAAGTAAAAAGAAAACTTCCTTTACCTCTTGCAAATGACAAATTTTTTCTTTTATAATTGTTTGCGAGTGCGGACATATTTACTTATAATTTTTTTTAGTTTTAATTACAGTTTAATTTACAACCTCAAGTTATAAATTTAATTTAATTGTTGAAAAATATTAAAAAAAACTTGTATTAGTTATGAATATGCAACATCATGTTATTTAAGTTATAATATATACCAAATATAGTAAATTAATGAGTTGGACAGACGAAAAAGTAAATAAGCTTAAAGAGTTATGGGGCAAAGGACAAACTGCTAGTCAAATAGCCGAAATAATTGGCGGGGTCTCAAGAAATGCAGTTATTGGCAAAGCACACCGACTAAACTTGTCATCAAAAATAAAAACTAGAACAACATTAAAATTAAATATAAAAAACTTAAAGGATGAACAAACGCCAAGAAATTTAAAAGGTATAAGAGGTAAGTTTAGATCTCTTATTTTAGATAAAGACTTTGAGCCTGCAAAAAATTTAAACTTGGAAGAATTAACAGAAGATACATGTAAATATATGGAAGGCAATCCAGATGAAAAAGATTCAAGTTTTTGTGGAAGAAAAACAGTTGAGAAATTTTCTTATTGTCCTTTGCATTTAATGGTAGTTTTTCAACCGAAAGGGAAAAAGGACGATGCTATAGATAAAGATGAGGAAATGCCAAAATTTATAGAAAAAAAAATAAAGTCAGCTTAACCTAGTAGTTTTTTTTTTGCTTTTTCATATTCTTCTTCAGTTAAAACCCCATCATTTCTTAATTTATTTAATTTAATAATTTCATCAGATATATTAGATAAATTATTATCCAAATTTACATTTTGATCTTTTTCAAAAATATCCACATCTAATTTTGTTTTAGAAGCTTTTTCATTTAAGTTTCTTCTTGCTTCTATTCCCATGCTAATAGGTTTAGCAGATATAAATATGACAACTAATAATAAAAATATGCAAATACCAATAACTAAATAATATAACATTTAAAATACCATAATATAATTTTACGCAAATTGTCCACCACTTCTCCAATTATAGCTATATTTTTCAATCTCTTCTTTAAATTTTCTATTTGCATCAAGTCCTAAATCAAAATTAGTCTTATGAACACCAGACTTAACATTGTCATATTTTAATAAGTTTAATTGGTCTTCTGTTAATAATGGATTAGGTAATAATTGCAAAATTTTTGCAGATACTTTAGCAAGAGGGAGAGGGAGAGGTAACAATAATCTCTTTTTTTTTATTGAATGTAGTAATTGATTTATAATTTCTTTAAATGATAATACCTCTGGTCCAATACATTCAAGTGTAAGTTTTTGAGGTTTATCATCAATTAATTTAACTATTATATCAACAAGGTCTAAAACATGTATTGGGCTAAATTTTGTTTTTCCCTCATAATATAATGGCATTATTGGAAACCTACTTAATAATGACATAAAATTTGTACTAAACTTATCATCAACTGAATATACAATTGATGGTTTTATTATGACTGGTTTTTTAAAATTGCTAAGAATTTTTTTTTCCCCCTCAATCTTACTCATTGCATATTTGCTATCAGATGCATTTTCAATACCAAGAGAAGATAAGTGTATAAATTTTTCAATTTTAAATTCCTGCGCTTTTTGAGATAGCATGTTTGGTAAATCAATATGTATAGATTTAAATTGATCTTTTTTTTTTTCATATAAAATTCCAATTAAATTTATACAAATTGAGCAATTTTTTATAAGAGATCCTACTTTATCAATATTAAAATTTTCTAATTCAACAAGATCTAGATATCCTGGATTTGCTTGTGTTTTAAGGATATAACCATTTCTGTGAATATTTCTTGTAACTGCTGTAATTTTATAGTTATTTTTCGATAACTTTCTTATTAAATTCCTCCCAATCTGACCAGATGCACCGAAAAGTAGAATTTCTTTTTGTTTCATATATATATTCTTTCAAATGAATATTGATATTAAATTACACAAGGAAGATTTGCCAGTTCAATTAACACTGAGTGACAAAATTGCAATAGATTGTGAATTTATGGGACTTAATGTTGAAAGAGATCCTCTTTGTTTAGTTCAAATATCAACTGGAGAAATGGATGCTCATATAATTCAGCTTAATAGACATAATTACAGTGCACCAAATTTAAAAAGAGTATTAGCTGATCAAAATATTAACAAAATATTTCATTACGCTAGAGCTGACCTATTATTTATAAAAAAATATTTAGAGGTAGATGTTAAGAATATTGAATGTACAAAAATTATGAGCAAACTTGCTAGAAGTTATAGTGATAAACATGGTCTTAAGGATTTAATTAAAGAATTTGTTGGAATTGATATAAGTAAAAATCTTCAATCGTCTGATTTTGGCGGCAAATTATCTGATAAACAATTACAATACTGTGCAAAAGATGTGGTTTACCTTCATGAAATTCATAAAAATTTAAAAGAAATACTTATGAGAGAAAAAAGATATGATTTATATACAGATACAATTAAGTTTATTGATGCTAGAGTGAACTTAGATTTAGCTTCATTTTCTTCAGATATTTGGTCGCATTAAATGAAAAAAGATAAAATTAAGAAATTATCTAGGGATGTTATCCAATTTGAAATAAATGCTTTAAAATCTCTAAAAAAAAATATTAATGATAGTTTTATAAAAGTTATTAAAACAATTCTTGAATGTAAAAATGGTAAAGTCATAATATCTGGTGTTGGCAAAAGTGGAATTATATCAAGAAAATGGGCCGCCACGTTATCATCAACAGGCACACCTTCTTTTTTCTTAGATCCAACTAATGCAAGTCATGGTGATTTAGGCCAAATAACATCGAATGATATAGTAATATTGATAAGTAATAGCGGTGAAAGTAATGAACTAAAAAATATTATACAATATACATCGCGAAACAGTTCAATAAAGTTAATTGGAATAACTTCAAAAAAAGACTCTATTTTGTTTAAAAATTCTGATGTATCTTTTCTAATGCCATCTATAAAAGAGGCTGGACTAGAAAATATTGTTCCAACTTCTTCAACAACATCGCAACTAGCCCTAGGTGATGCAATAGCAATTGCATGTATGAAGTACAAAAATTTTAATAAATTTGATTTTAAAAAAATACACCCAAGTGGATCTTTATCCCTTAAACTTAAAACTGTTGGTGACTTAATGATAACGGGTAAAAGAATGCCGATTGTTAGAGAGAATATGACTTTAAAGCATGCACTTAAGATAATTAGTAATAAAAAATTAGGATTGCTTGTTGTTTCTAATGATAGTGGAAATACAACAGGTATAATAACAGATGGAGATCTAAAAAGAATAGCTCAAAAATTTGATAAATTTGAAAAATTAAAATTAAAAAAAATTATGAAAAAAAATCCAGTCTCTGTAGATATAGATACTTTAGCAGCATCAGCTTTATCAATTATGAATTCTAGAAAGATAACTTCGCTCTGCGTTTACAAAAATAAAAAAAAAACAAGGACAATTGGAATAGTGCATATGCATGATATCTTAAAGTCGAATATTAATTGATGTCAGTAAAATCGTTGTTACAAATTATTTTATTCCTTTTGATAATTTTGATTATTGGAAGCATATATTATGTATATTTTTTAAAAATTCCTCTAAATAATAAAGTTAATATAAATACTGAAATTCAATTAAATAAGAAAGAAATAATGGAAAATGAAGTTTTATCCAAAGAAGAAAGGCTGGATGAAATTCAATTAATAGAAAATGAAAAATTTAAAGTTCGTAAAAATAATAACATCGATCAAGTAAATTTAAGCGTTAATAACAATAATCTTTTAGAAAATAGCTCGGAAAAAAATGACTTAAAATTAAATGAAAGCTCCACTAATGAGATAAAGAATTTAACCAAAAAAATAGAGTATATTTCAACAAATAAAAATGGAGACACTTTCAAAATATTAGCCAAATATGGGAAAACAAACTTAAGAAATTCAAATATTCTTGATTTAGAAGATGTTAAAGGAACTGTAATTTTATCAGAAGGTTCAATAATTAATATTTCATCTGATTATGCAAAATATAATTATAATGATCAACAGTCAGAATTTATAAATAATATACAATTAAATTACGATGATAAATTAATAACTTGTGATAATCTTAGTATAAAAATAACCAAAAATATTGCTATAGCTTATAATAATGTTGTTATAAAAGATAAAAAATCTATGATAAAAGCTGATAATGTTCAGATAAACTTAATTACGAAAGATATTAACCTAAATTCTGAAAATATTATTCAATTAATTAAAAACTAATGGCATTAATTAAAAAATTTAATATTAAAAGTTATAAA
>CABYKN010000033.1 GCA_902519695.1 uncultured Pelagibacteraceae bacterium
AACAATTAATAATTTATAACTAAATAAAGGAGCAAAGATTAAACCTAAATTTTCCATTTTATCCGTAATAAAGATTTGTAATAATTCCAGGTGGAAATCGTAATCCTAAAATTGTTTCAAAAAATATAAAAACAATTAAAGGAAATATAATTGATACCATTATTAAATAGGTAACTCTTCTTTCTCCCCAAAAGTAAGAAACTATGATTGAAAGTAATGCTATGCCTAAAAAGAAATCTAAAAATTTTGAAACAGTTATAAAAACAAAAAATGAAAGCAAAGTAATATAAAATGAATTAGGTAATTTTTTTTCATTTTTCCAGGGATTTTTAAGAGAAATAAAATAAGTTAATAAAGTTAGGGCAATAATTAAAATTAATAGGGCCTTTGGAAATGTTGCTGGTTGGATACCTCTATTTAATATAGGAGGTACTATGTCAAAAGTAAACGTAAAGTATAATAGAATTGAAGAAATTACTATTATTACAACTGATACAATGAATGAACTTTTAAAAAAAAGGGACAAACTTTTGTTTGTCCCTTTTTCGTTATGTACATCATTCATTTAAATGTACAAAATTTATTAATTAATGTAACCCAATGCTTTGAGTTGAGCTGTCATTTCAGCAAGCATTTCTTCCATTTGCTTGCCCCATTCATCTGCACCTACAACACTAGTCTCATCAAGACCAATTTCTGTTAGGAAATTTTTATAGTAGTTGTGGCTCATAGCTTTCATCATTCCAGCTTCTAGTTGTTTAACTCTGTCTGCTGGAGCACCTTTTTTGGTTACGAAACCTCTAACAGTAGATAAAGAAACAGGTATCCCTAATTCTTTTGCTGTTGGAGAGTCTCCTATTTTAGCCATTCTATTATTTGCTAATACAACTGAAACACAAAGTTTGCCTTCATTAATTTCAGTTAGGGCCTCACCTAAATTTAAAACTCCTACATCAATATCTCCCTTGATTAGGTTAGTTTTAATTGGCGCAACACCTTTATAAGCAACAATAGTTGGATCTTTTAACCCACCTTTTTTAGTAAATGCAATTGCACTAACATCATCAATTCCACCAGTATGAGTGGTTCCATATTTTAGAGATTTTGATTTTTGCGTACTAATAAATTTCTTAGCATCTTTTATGTCATTATTACAGTTAACAACAAATAGTTGGGGATCATCAGTTCCTCTAGCTAACGGTTGCATATCACTTATTTTGACTTTTGTTTTACCTAAAGCCATTGATACAGCGTGACCAGTAGTCCAAGTCAAAGTGTGATTACCATCAGCAGGAAGTGTCATCATATAGTCCATAGATGCAGCTCCACCACCACCTTTTTTATTAACTAATTGCATATCTTGTTTTAAAACTCTTCTTGCTCTTAACAACATCATTCTAGTAGTAACATCTGTTCCACCACCAAAACCAGCATGAGTAATTGCTTGTATTGGATGACCATCTGCCTTTGCAGATGTAATCATAAGTGGAAGTGCTACAACGAAAAATTCAGTTACTAAAAATGCAGCAGCTAAAAATAGTTTAAAGCTTTTTTTCATTATTTCCCTCTTAAGTTAATTTATATTTAAATATTTAATCATAATCTGTTAGAAACAGTAAGAAAAAAGATGACAAATAAGAAAAAAAATATTGCTTTATTATTAGGAGATCCATCAGGTATTGGGCCAGAACTTATATCAAAACTTTTGACCCAAAACGAACTATCGAATGCAAACATTACTATAATTGGTGAAAAAAATATTTTAAACGCTGGAGATAAAATTTCAGGAAATAATTCAGACCTAGAAATTGTTACTGATTTTGATGAAATAAATTTTGATAAAAAAAGTAAGTATTTTTTAGATATCTCTAAGGGTAAAAACAAAGATTATAATTTATCAGAGTGCTCTGCAGAATCTGGAGAAACGGTTTTAAATGCATTGAATTTAGCACTAGAACTTGCGAAAGAAAAAAAAATTGATGCTATTAATTTTGGTCCTTTTAATAAGACAAGCTTAAAACTAGGTGGATGTAAATTTGATGACGAATTACATCATATGGCTGACAAATTAAATGTAAAAAGTTTTTTTTGTGAATTTAATGTAGTAGATAATTTTTGGACTGCACGAGTGACATCTCATATACCTATCAAAGAAGTTCCAGAACATATTAAGAAAGATAAAATAATGAAGCCAATAAAATTGATTAATGAAGCAATGAAATTAAACGGTATAGAAAATCCAAGAGTTGCGGTTCAAGCTTTAAACCCTCATGCAGAGTTTGGTAATGAAGAAAAAGATGAGATAATACCAGCAATAGAAGAGGCAAAAAAACTTGGTATTAATGCTGATGGTCCTTTGCCATGTGATACTTCTTTCATTACAGCATTTAAAAATAAAAATCATGATTGTATTGTTGGAATGTATCATGATGCTCTTCAATCTGGACTAAAGGCTTTTGGATTTGATAGAGGGGTAACAGTTCAAGGTGGTCTTCCAATTCCAATAACAACACCTGCGCATGGAACTGCGTTTGATATTGCTGGAAAAAATCAGGCAAATTTGGAGCCAACATTGCAATCGTTTAAAATTGCATTAAGAATGGCTCAAAATTTAAATTAAATGTCTAAAATTAAAGATATAAGAACAAAAGTATATCAATGGAATGGTAAAACAGTTCCTCCACAAAATAATTTTTGCACAAATGCATCAGATTTACTTTATGAAAAATCAGATGCCATGGGTTCTTTCAGATTTCATGAATGGTTAATTTGTGAAATTGAAACTGATGATGGTCATATTGGAATTGGTAATGCAGCTCTTGCACCTCAATTAGTAAAAAAAACTATTGATGAATATCTTAAACCATTAGTTATAGGAGAAGATCCTTTTGATTACTCTTACATCTGGGAAAAAATGTATAGAAGAACTCATGCATGGGGAAGAAGAGGTTTGGGTATGGTTGCAATATCTGCAATTGATATTGCTATTTGGGATATATTAGGAAAGTTAACTAACAAACCCGTATTTAAATTGTTAGGGGGTAGAACAAAAGAAAAGATACCTGTTTATGCATCAAAACTTTATAGCCAACCTATCAAAGATTTACAAAATGAAGCTGAAAAATATAAAAAACAAGGTTTTAAAATGTTTAAAATGAGATTTGGTTGGGGGCCAAAAGATGGTCCTGAAGGTATGAGAAAAAACATTGAACTTGTAGAAGCTGTAAGAGAAGTAATCGGGGATGATACTGACTTAATGTTAGAATGTTATATGGGTTGGAACCTAGATTATTCTAAAAGAATGATACCTAAATTAGTAAAATTTAATCCAAGATGGTTAGAAGAACCAGTTATTGCTGATGATATTCATGGGTATGCAGAACTGAATAATATGAACGCTATACCAATTTCTGGGGGAGAACATGAATTTAATCTATTTGGTTTTAAACAATTGTTAGACCTCAAAGCAGTTAGCTACATTCAATATGATAATAATAGAGTTGGTGGATTTACAATCGCTCAGAAAATAAATGCCCTTGCAGAGGCTTATCAAGTTCCAGTAATTCCACATGCAGGTCAAATGCATAACTATCATTTAACAATGTCGAATTTTAATTGTCCTATCTCAGAGTTTTTTCCAGTTCATGATGTAGAAATTGGTAACGAACTATTTTATTATATTTTTGAAGGTGATCCTGCTCCAATAGATGGAATGATAGATCTAGATGATAATGTTCCAGGTCTTGGGCTTAAGATTACAGATAAATATAAATCAGAATTTAAAATTATTGAGTAATTAATAATTTTCTACTTCATTGATACTTGGCATTGAATTTGCAGCCCCTTCTTTAGTTGTAGAAATGCCAGCAACTTTGTTAGAAAATTCTAATACATCAACAATTTTTAACGATTTAGCTAATGCCACACTAAAAGCTCCATTAAATGCATCTCCTGCTCCAGTAGTATCTTTTACATCGTCTTTTAATTTATAAGCATCTACAAAATGGCTATCAGTTCCATTTGAAAAATAAACTCCTTTAGAACCTAGAGTTATTAGAATATTTTTTACTCCTTTTTTTAAAAATTCTTTAGCTGCATTTTCTATTTCAGATTTTGTTTCTATTTTCTTTTCTAAATAAAAACTTGCCTCAGTTTCATTTGGTGTAAAATAGTCTATGTTTTTAAAGTCATTCTCAGATATTTTTGAAGCCGGAGCTGGATTTAAAATAGTAATTGATCCAGTATCTTTAGCTTTTTGTAAAGCATAACTAGTAACATCATATGGTGTTTCTAATTGTGTTAAGAATATATCTGACTTCTCGATTGCTGTTAAATTATTATCTATATCAGAACTATTTAAAGTGCCAGCAGCGCCTGGTATGATATTTATTGCATTATCACCTGTATTAGCATTAATCATAATACCAGCAACACCAGTTGATTGATTTTTGTCTTTAATAATATAATCGGTATTTACTCCAGAGGATTTATATAAATTTAGTGCCATTTCAGCATTATTATCATCACCTATTTTAGTAATAAAACTTATGTTTGCGCCAAGTCTTGCTGCAGCAATGGCTTGGTTAGATCCTTTTCCACCAGGTCCTATTAAGTGTTTTGTTCCTAAAATAGTTTGCCCCACTTCAGGGATTTTTTCACCAATAAAACATAAGTCTGCAACAAATACTCCAAATACACATATAGATTTCATTTAATTAAGACCAGACTTTACCGTCAGGAAGAATTACTCCTTTAGTAATAATAAAACACCCAAAAGGTCGAGCATCTGTAGTGGTTACAATACAATATGCTTTTTTTGCTTCTTCATAAAAATTTTGTCTTGAAATTGATCCAACTTTCCATTGGGGACCAGAATTATTTTTTACTGCTTCAATAAATTCTTTATGAGTTTCAGTTAGTTCCTCTGGTTTATCATCTACTTCCATTCTAAGTGCAGGTGAGCCCCCTTGTGATACGATAAAACTATCTAATGGAAAAACAGATAAAATTGCATTTGCTGCACTTTTAATGTCTACCCCATCCAATCGAATTACATTTTTATTCATAGAATTTGCGGGAAAATTAGCATCAGCAAGAATAATTTTCTCGCCGTGACCCATGGATCTTAAATTAAAAAGTAATTCAGGGCTTAAAACTGGATTAATATTTATTAACATTTTATAAGTATATTATATTCTTTTTAAGATTTCTAACATTACTTGAATTAATTAATTTACGTAATTTTTTTTATCAAAAATTCTGAAAATATTTTCTTTGTATTTATTTATTCATTGAATTTAAAATGTTACGTTATAACATAACAAATAATATATAAAAATTAGGAGAAAATATGAAAATTGCTTATGTATTTAAAACAAGTATGGCTAGTACTTTCCAACTTGCTACAATGATATTGCCACAACTGGAAAAAAACTCTCACGTAGTTGATGTTGCTGGAATGTTTTTTTTTGATGATAACCTTTTTTGTTTAAAAAAAGGAGATCCCATCGGTGAAAGATTAGCAAAAATTGCTAATGAGAAGAAAATGCTGTTGATGGTATGTGATGCCTGCGCTGTTAGACGAGGTTTTGCTGATGGAACTTTAGAACAATGCGGAAGTGGAGACGTTAAAGCAAAAGGTTTGGTTGATGGTGTAGTGGCCGGATGCTTTCCACAATTATATACTGCACTTGGATCAAATCCACCTGATCAAGTAATCACTCTTTAAAATAAATAAAAAAAAAGGGTGGAATAAAATTCCACCCTTTTTTAAATGTTATAAACTAATGATTATTTAAAATCGTTAGCGTTTTCTTTTGTTACTAATTGTGTTCCAGTATCAATGTTTGGATCAATACTTCCACCATTGGCTAGCTCAAGTGCATATTTAACACCGTAAGCACCCATGTTATATGAGAACTGAGCAATAGTTGCAGTCATTTCACCTTTTAAGATACTTGTAGCAGCATCTGGAGTTGCATCAAAACCAACAACAACAACATCATTCATATCCGCATCTTTAAGAGCTTGCATAGCACCTAAGCCCATATTGTCATTTGAAGCAAATATCGCTTTGATGTTAGGATTTTTCAAAATAATAGACTCAGTAACTGATCTACCTTTTGCTGTATCCCACTCAGCAGTTTGAGTAGCAACTATATTTAAACCACAATTTTTAAATCCTTTAATTGCACCGTCTCTTCTTAGTAAAGCTGTTGATTGAGACTCTATTCCAGTCAAAATTGCAACATCTGAACCTTTTGGAGTTTTGTCACAAATGAATTTAGCAGCTAATTCTGCTCCATTCATATTGTTAGTTCCAATAAAAGTAACACCTTCATTAATCCCTTTTGTATCTACGAATACAACTGGAACACCACTTTTGATAGCGTCATCTACAATTGGAGCAAATGCATTTGGATCTCCTGGTGCTAGAGCTAAAGCATCAACACCTTTAGCAAGTTGGTCTTCAACTTGGTTAATTTGTGCTTGAACATCACCTTCTTGAGGTGGCGCAACCAAGATTAACTTAACACCTAATTTTTTAGCTTCTTCTTCAGCACCTTTTGTAACAGAAGCCCAGAAAGGATTTCCAGACCCAGGACCTTTAATACTGAACAAGATTTTTTTACCATGACCATCAGCAAAAGAAGCTGAAATCATGCTTATCGATAAAAAAATTGCTGAAACTAAAACAACAATTTTTCTTGATAGTTCTCTCATAAATTTCCCCTTTAATAATTATTAAAATTCAATTAAATAAAATTTTTAAAAAAAATTCAACTATTTACAGGGTCTCTTATGATTGCATCTATTCAACTGTAACGTGTTTATTTTCTCGTGCCGAAATCTCTTCTTAAAACATCCACGTATACTGCTAATACAATGATCGAGCCAATCAATACTTGTTGCCAGAAAGAACTTACATCCATCAAATTAAGTCCATTTCTTAAAATTCCCATAATCATTACTCCGGCAAAAACTCCAAGAACAGTTCCTCTACCACCAAAGAAACTAGCTCCACCAATTATACATGCTGCGATAGCATCCAATTCAGATTGTAATCCTGCATTAGGATAACCAGAGTCTGTTCTTCCTGCTAAAATTAATGCTCCAATACCTGATAAAAATCCACAAAGTGAATAAACAATTATTAAAATTTTATTTACATTAATTCCTGAAGCTCTTGCTGCGCTTGGGTTGCCACCAATTGCATAAATCCACTTTCCTGTTCGACTATGATTCAAGAAAACCCAAAAAACAAAATATACAACAGCGATTAAAACTAAGCTTACGGGGAGATATTGAGATTTCTCTAATCCTAACCAAGTTAGATCTATTCTACCATGACCTAAGTACCTAACTTCATCGGTAAATCCACTTATGGGTGTTCCGCCTGATATTAAGTTTCCTGTTCCTCTAAAAATATAAAGAGTTCCCAAAGTCATTATAAAAGGATGAGGCATTCTTAAAAGTGTTATCCCCAAACCATTTATCAACCCGCATAAAAATCCAGCGAATAAAGGTACTAGAACAACTATAAACCAAGGTGCTCCGGCTTTAGCTACTATTGCTAAAATCATCAATGAAAGCATCATTATTGAGCCAACTGATAGATCTATACCCGCAGTCACAATAACCATAAAAACACCTAAAGCTAACATTGATTGCCAAGATATTTGTTTGAATACGTTTGTTACATTTCTCCAAGACAAGAAGACATCTGGTTGCAAAATATGCATTACCAAGATCATGATAACTAATAATAGTAAAATCCCATATTTTTCAAAATATGGAATAAGTTTTACATATAAGCTATCTTGTTTTTTTTCCTTATCGTCCATTTTATTTTTTCCCCATAATCCAACCAATTACTTCATCTCTTGAAGTTTTATCTAATTGAGACTCAGCAAAGTTTGTTCCTTGAAAAAGTGCCATCACTCTGTCGCAAACAGTAAAAATATCATCCATTCTATGACTTATAACTATAACACCTACACCAGTACTTTTTAATTTGTTAATTAAGTCTAATACTTTTCCAACTTCTTTTATTGCTAATGCAGCAGTTGGTTCATCCATTATAACAACTTTGGCATTAAATGCTGTTGACCTGGCTATTGCAACCGCTTGTCTTTGTCCTCCAGATAATTCCTCTACTTTCTGATCAGCACTTTTTACATTTATTTTTAGTTTCTCTAAGTGTGCGCTTGTCATTTCTTGAATTTTTTTAAAATCTAGAAATTTTAAGAAGCCAATATTTTTTGTTGGCTCTCTTCCTAAGAATATATTTTCTCCAATAGGTAAATTACCTGCCAATGCAAGATCTTGATAAACCATTTCTAAACCTAAATTTTGAGAGTCTTTTGGGCTATCTAACACACGTTCTTTTCCTTCAAAAAATAAAGCACCTGAACTTGGTTTGTACAAACCAGATAAAACTTTCATTAGTGTAGATTTACCTGCACCATTGTCTCCCACTACACCTAAACATTCACCTTCGTGCACTTTTAAATTTACATTTTCTAAAGCAGTTATTGTTCCAAAATACTTTGTGATACCTTTAGCCTCTAAAAGTAATTTATTTGTTGAAGTCATTTAATTTAAATTAAAAAAAAAATTAATTAATTGCAACAGGTTTTGACCTTAAAAGATGAACAGTTTTTCTTAGAGCTTTTTTACAAAATCTTGGATTAAGATTTTTTGAAATTAATTTCATATCTTCAAAAACAATATTACCCATTTCTTTGAATGCCTCGTCTAAAGCA
>CABYKN010000034.1 GCA_902519695.1 uncultured Pelagibacteraceae bacterium
GCTGCTAATCCTCTTCCAGTATCTGATCTTGCAAGACCATTAAAGACTTCTAGACCTAAGCCCTTACCACCAATAAGCGGTGTAACTATTTGCATAGCAAAAGCCATAATTACAGTCTGATTAAATCCAATTACTAAACTTGGAATAGCTAAAGGAAATTTAACTTTGTTTAATGTTTGAATAAGTGTTCCGCCAAATGATCTCGATACTTCAGAGTAAGTACCAGAAACCTGTGTTAAACCTAGTGATGTTAATCGAATTATTGGTGGAATTGAATATATTACAGTTGCAAGAACAGCTGACACAGTTCCACCACCAAAAAACATTAGAACAGGAATTAAATAACAGAAATAAGGAAGTGTTTGCATTGCATCTAACACAACGTTCTGAATATTTCTAAATCTTTCATTGTAAGATGCAATTATTCCAAGAGGAACTCCTATAACAAAACACAGCACAACTGACACAAGCACTGATGATAAAGTTATCATTGATTGTGTCCATATTCCACATGCACCAATAAATAGAAGAAGGACTGCTGTAATTATTGCAAATCTTATTCCAACAGTTACGTAACCTAAAGCAGAAAATACTGCTAATGTATACCACCAAGGTATTTGAGTTAGAAAAACATCCAAAGGTCTTAACAAATTTAAATAAACAAATGCTCTTAAACCTTTCGCAAAAGAAATAAATCCTGGATTTACAGTTAAGCTTTCCACTGCATTAGTAATTGGTTGTCTTATTGATAATTTCCATTCTTTTGGAAATGTTCCTATTTCTAAAAAGTAATGATCTATAAATGCAATTAGAAATAAAACTAAAAAATAAGGAATAACATAATATCTTTTGCTAATAAATTCACCGATGTTTTCAGCTGTAGATTTATTAAAAACTGAAACTAAGACTCTAAATACTGTTGCTATAGCAGATGTAACTGTTTGACATATGATTTTTAAAATTTTATTTCCAAAACTTAATGGCATTTCTAAAATTTTTGCGATTTGATATTTTTCCCAACTTTGAGGAAGTAAATAAAATCTTTGAACATCTGAAGGAAGTCTTTCTTTATCTTTGCTAAACGCTAAACTAAATCTATCAAACATTATCGCCATAAATAAAATACATAACCCACCTTCCATTGCCCAACCAACATCCAATCTTCTTATTGCTTGCCAAACTTGACCGCCAATACCTTCGGCACCTATAAAACATGCAAGAACCACTAACGCCAATGCCATCATTATTACTTGGTTAATACCCATCATTATACTTGGTAAAGATAATGGGATTTTAATTTTAAATAACAATTGAAGTTTACTTGAACCAAATGAAGTTGCAGATTCAATAGTTTGAGCTGGCACTTGTCTTATACCAGTGTTTGTCAATCTTATTATTGGAGGCATTGCATATATCATTGTAGCTAATATTGCTGGGGCACCTCCTATCCCAAAAAAAAATAATGCTGGGAACAAATATACAAATGCTGGCATTACTTGCATAGTATCTAATACTGGCTTCATGAAATTTTCAAATCTATTACTTTGTGAACACAAGACACCCAGTATAAATCCAAAAAATACACATAATAAAACTGACAGACCCATCAATGCCACTGTTTGTAAGGATGGTTCCCACATTCCAGTTGCTCCCCAAAAATAAACTACAAAAGAAGAATAAATTCCTAATCGCAAGCCACCTGCAATAATGCAAGGTATTACAATTATTGCAGCTATCAAAATCCAAGGAGACTCAAGCAAAAAGTCTTCTAAAAAATAATAAGTTTCTTTTATATAGCTTGCTATAATTTTAGTGACCCATCTGTAATTTTTTTTTAAATAATCTTCTCCATCGTTTACCCAAGCTGTAAATGTAAATTTATCAGTGACTTCTTTGGGAAATTTTGAAGGCCCTTCACTTTGAGTAGATAGCCAGAGTGCTACCAAAAAAACAACTCCAATAATTACATAAGTTATTATGTTTTTTGATTGATTTGATTTATCTATTAAATCAGTTCTAGTAGCCATGTTCTTAAGTTAAAATAAATAATTTTACATTTAAAGTAAAATATTGTCTATTTTTAGGGTAATATTATTTATTAAAAATGGCTGTAGAACAAAAAATCACTTGTACAAATATATGGAAGTTATTTGGACCAGACGAAAAAAGAATTATTAAAAACCTTGATAAAAATTTAAGTATCAAGGAAGTTCAAGAAAAGACAGGACATGTTGTTGCTGTAAAAAATGTCAGTTTCTCAATTCAAAAAGGCGAAACATTTGTAGTAATGGGATTATCTGGTAGTGGAAAATCAACACTAGTGAGATGTATTTCGAGATTGATTGAACCAACAGCTGGCATAGTGAAAATGGATGATGTTGAAGTTACAAAAATGAGTGCAAGTGAATTATTAGAATTAAGAAGAAATAAAATGAGCATGGTTTTCCAACATTTTGGTTTATTTCCTCATAGAACTGTCCTCGAAAATATTGGTTATGGATTAGAAGTAAGGGGAACAAAAAAAGATATAAGAACAGAAAAGTCAATGGAAGTTTTAAAAATGGTTGGTTTAGATGGTTGGCATAATAATTATCCAAGAGAATTATCAGGAGGTATGCAGCAAAGGGTAGGACTTGCAAGAGCGCTAGCTGTGGATCCTGAAATATTAATTTTTGATGAACCTTTTTCAGCCTTGGATCCTTTAATTAGAAGAGAAATGCAAGATGAGCTTTTAAAGATCCAAGAAAAGCTTCAAAAAACTATGGTATTTATAACTCACGACTTTTTAGAGGCAATTAAAATGGGAGACCACATTGCAATCATGAAAGATGGAGAAGTTTCTCAAGTTGGTACACCTGAAGAAATTGTATCTAATCCAAAAGATCAATATGTTAAAGATTTTTGTGAAGATGTTCCTAAATATAAAGTATTGAGTGCAGGCAAAGTCATGAGAACAGAATGCTGCAATGAAACAAAAAATTTATTTGAGGATGGAAAAGATAATATTTTAGATAATTCTAAAATTGAAAATTTAATTGATAGGCTAATTGATAATGATAAAACTTATCCAGTAGTTTGTAATGAAAGTGGAAAGCTACTAGGTGAAATAGACAGAGTAATAGTCATGAAATCTATGAGATCAAATCAATAAATTTGTTTATTACCTTCTATTGATTTCTTTTTAATGTTATCTCTCCATATAATAATCATACCAGCAAAAATAATTACTATTACTCCAGGAAATAATTGACTCCATGGAGCTTCATTAAAGAAAATCCAACCAAGAATAAAAGATGACGGTATACCAAGATACTCAAATGAAGCAATTTTACTTGCTGAAATTAAACGATATGAATAAATAAATAATATTGCAGCTGTACCACCCAAAACTCCAGTCATTGTCATCAAAATAAAATCTTTAAAATTTTTAATTTCAACATGTCCTGTAGTTACAAAAAATAATATTAAACCACCAATGACATTAAATATTAATGTGTATAACTGAATTTTAGCAGTTGAATGATTGCCTTGAATGAATTTCAAAATTATGACAGTGAAAGCCCATGCTATAGCGGTTAAAATTGGAAAGATTGAGTAAAAACTAAAAATTTCACTTGTTGGTTTCATTATCATAACTACACCAACAAAACCAATAATAACTGCTGACCATCTATAAATACCAATTTTTTCACTCAATAAAATTATTGATAGTATTACTATGAAGAAAGGCGATGAGAAGGTTAACGTCATAGCTGTTGCAAATTCCAGATTTACTACTGAGATGAAAATGAATACATTCATAGAAAGAAAACATACTCCTCTCAAGCAACTCAATATCAAAAACTTATTTCCGATGTTTTTAAAAATTGTTGAAAATTCATTTGTGAATAAGATCAATAATAGCAAAGGTATAATTGCTGCTACATTTCTAAATAAAGTTAATTGAATTATTGAGTATTCATCACCTAAAAATTTAATAATAACCATGTAAAGATCTATACACAAAATTGCCAAGAGCATTGTAGCAATAGCTAAATATGTTTTTTTTAAATCTATTTTTTCAGATGAAATTTTCATTTAATAATATTGAAATTAGTATAAGTTTTTAAAATATTATGCAAAATTTTAAGCTTAATGAAGAATTTTTATTAAATAATCAGGATTGGACATTCCCGACTTTTACAGCTTATGGCCCTGGAAGATTTAAAGAAATTGGAAAGTTTTGCAAAAATTTTAAAATAAACAATGCATTAATCGTTACTGATAGTGGTAGTATAAATTTACCATTTATAAGTGATTTACAAAATTTACTTAATGATTCAAAAATCAAATCAGATATTTATTCAAATATATCGCCAAATCCTAGAGATGATGAAATAGATTCTGGATGTAAAAAATTTCGTGAAGGCAATCATGATGCAATAATTGCAATAGGTGGTGGAAGCGCAATGGATGGAGGCAAAGCAATTTCTCTTACAGTTAATAGCGGAGTGCCATTATGGGATTTTGAATTTGAAAAAGAGCCACCAAAATTAACAATGGAAAATCCTTTTCCAAAAATAATTACTATTCCAACTACAGCAGGAACTGGCGCTGAAACAGAAGTTACTGCTATGGTAACTCATCTTGAAAAAGGAATGAAGTTTTGTTTGTGGCATCCAGATGCCCGACCATGTTTGGCTTTAGTGGATCCAGAGTTAACTTTAAAATTACCAGCAAATCTTACTGCCTGGACCGGTATAGATGCAATGATACATGCAATTGAAGGCTATAGTGTTCCTATGTTTCATCCACTTTGTGATGGTTCTGCATTAGAAAGTTTAAATTTAATTTCAAAATCACTTTATGCAGCTGTCGAAGAACCTGATAATCTCTTAGCTAGAGGAGGAATGATTATTGGATCTTATTTGGGTGGAATAGCTTTCTTAAAAGGTCTAGGTTTAGTTCATGCAATTTCACATATGGTTGGCGCTGAATATAATACTCATCATGGATTGACTAATGCAATTATACTTCCCGCAGTCATGAAATATAATTTGCCTGGATTAGAAGAAAAAGTAAAAAGAATGTCTGAGGCTATGCAATTTGAAAACCATTCAATTGAAAGTTTTCAAGATAACTTAAATATAATTCTAGATAGATTAAAAATCCCTAGAGGATTAAATGAATTGGGAGTCCCAGAAGATTGCCAAGAGAGAATAGCAAAGAAATCAATGCTAGATCAAGCTTATGGACAAAATCCTAAAAAGGCATCATTAGATGAGGTCAAGACTTTAGTTTTAGAGAGTATTAGACAAGCAAGATAGGTTTAATAAAGTGCTTGAGAATTTTTCTGTCCATCAAATAATTTCAAAAATAAAGAAAAGAGAAATTAAAATAGTAGAGGTAGTAAATTTCTATTTAGAAAGAATAAAAAAATTCAATCCAAAATTAAATGCTATTATTTCTCATATAGATGAAACAAAAATTACTGAAGAAGCAAAATTAAAAGATGAAAATTTTAATAGTTATAATGACAAAGATGATATTTATGGTCTTCCAATTGCTGTTAAAGAACTATTTGATATTAAAAATGAGGTAACATGCTATGGATATAAAGAGTTAATAAAAAACATCCCAAAACAGAACTCTTTATTAGTAGATAATTATAGAAAAAACACAATTTTAATTGGTAAAACAAATCTCTCTGAATTTGCTGTTGGTTGTCATACTACTAACAGAGTTTATGGAGCAACTTCAAATGTTTACGATTATAGTAAGTCAGCGGGAGGGTCATCAGGTGGTGCAGCAGCAGCTGTTGCAGCAAATTTAATTCCTTTTGCAGATGGCACAGACATGATGGGATCCTGTAGAAATCCCGCAGCATTTGCCAATATTTATGGATTGAGACCAACACCTGGTGCGATTGCAGAAGATAGATTTGAAATTAAAAATTTAAAAGATTTTCCTTTAATGTCTACAACGGGATGTTTTGCAAGGACTCCCAATGACATGGAATTTTTATTTAACTATATAAAAGGGAAGAATATAAAGGATAAATTATCTTTTGATCTTAAAGATATAAATAATAAAAAACTTTCAGATTTAAAAATTGGATGGTGCATTGATCTAAACGAACAATATAAGTATGAAGATGAAATTATAGACTTATGTGAAAATATTTTAAAAAAATTACAATCAAATAGTTTAAATGTTGAAAATTTAAAAACTGAAATTAACTCAGGAGAATTATGGTATTCTTGGATAATATTAAGAGCCAAAACATTATATGAAAACTTTTTGTTATATAATTTAAAAAATTTAAATGAATTACCTTCCCAAGCATATTGGGAATATGAAAAAGGGAAAAGCATCGAAACAAACGATGTTTTAAAAGCAATAGAAATAAGAACTAAATATATGGATAAAATTCAAAACCTATTTAAACATTATGATTTTTTAGCATTACCTTCGGCTCAATTATTTCCGTTTGAAAAGAACCTAAATAATCCAGAATTTATCAATAATAATAAAATTGACACTTATCATAGATATATGGAAGTCTATACATTATCAAGTTTGCTTGGTTTGCCAACTATATCTATTCCAGTAGGTTTTAATAATAAAGGGTTACCAATGGGAATGCAGATTATAGCAAATGTTAAAGAAGATAATAAAGTAATTAAATTTGCCAAATCTTATGAAGAAATTTTTAACTTTTCAAAATTTAAACCAAAATTAATGCAATAATAATGACCAGACACCCTCATCATTTTAAAATTTCATTTGCATTAGCCATTGCTGCCGGTTCATGGGGAATTTATTGGTTACCTCAAAGAATACTAGAAGATGGAGGTTTGACTGGTGGCTGGGGAACAATATCCCAAATGGCAGTTGGAATATTAATATTATCACCAGTCGCAATTTGGAGAGTTATAAAAGGAAAGTCTATTGGACTGGAATTTCCTCTCACTGGTTTTTTTGTTGGAAGTGGATTTGTTTGTTATGCTCTTAGTTTTCTTCTTACTGATGTAGTTAAAGCATTAATCATGTTTTACATGATACCTGTTTGGACAACAATATTTGAAATTATATTTTTAAAAAAGAAATTTGGTTGGAAGAGGCTAATCACATTAGGTTTAGCATTAGGAGGTTTGTGGATTGTATTCAGTCAAGAGAATATTATTCCGTTACCCCAAAATGCAGGGGATTGGTTGGCTCTTGCTGGAGGTGCACTATTTGGTGCTGGTTTAATTAGAATGGAAATAATTAAAACTGATGGCGTCTTTCCAATTATATTCACATTCTTTTTTTATGGAGGTTTAGCCAGCATACCTATTGGGTTGTTTTTAGTAGATTATTTAGGACCAGTTCCATCAGCAGAGGTTATCATGTCAATGTCCAAATTTTTATTACTTATTTCGATATTTTACTTCATTCCTACAGGAGTAATAATCTTTTGGGCTCCAAGTAAATTAGGAGCTGGCTTATCATCTATTTTATTTTTAGCTGAAATAATTGTTGGTGTTGTTAGTGCTAGTATTTTAACAAATGAACCTTTTGGTTGGAGAGAAACACTAGGAAGTATTCTAATAATTCTTGGTGGTGTAATTGAAGTTGTATATGTTCCAAAGTCAGAGAAGAAATTAGCATAATGGATATTAATGAATTACTGAAATCAAAAAAAAAAGTCTTCTTAGATGGCGGAACAGGCTCAGAAATTCAGAGACTTGGTGGAACCATGGGACCAGCTTTTTCTGGTTTAGCAAATGTTTTTTCACCAGAAATAGTAATCAGAGTACACGAAAGCCATATAAACGCCGGATGTGATATGATAACAACCAATACTTTTGGAACTGCTAGGCATTGTCTTGAGCCTTCAAATTTAGGAGATCAGACTATAAAAATTAACATTGATACAGTTAAGTTAGCAAGACAAGCAGTTAAAAATTCTGGAAAAAAAATTAAAATTGCTGGAAGCATGTCAACATATTTGGCTTTGGCTGAAAATGAATTTAGACCTGACACAAAATTTGTACCATCATTTGCAAAAGAAGAAAAAAATTATAAAGAACAAGCTAAAGTATTAAAAGAAGAGGGAGTCGAAGTGCTTATTCTTGAAATGCTTTTAGATATTGATCACGCTAAAATTTTGTTAAATGCTGCTTTAGAAACAGGTTTGCCTGTCTGGGTTGGATTAAGTTGCTGCATAAGTAAATTTGATGAAACCGTAGTAGGTAGAAATTTTAGAGCAGAAAAAGAGAGATCAATTATATATGACCCTTTAAAATATCCTGATGAGCCAAAGTTCCTTCCTGAAGATAAAATTATTAATTTTGCTGAAATAATTAATTCACTCAAATCTATCGGTGGAGATGTTTATGGCATAA
>CABYKN010000035.1 GCA_902519695.1 uncultured Pelagibacteraceae bacterium
CTATTTTGGCCAAGTAATAGAGTTGGAAATGGCAGTGAAGATATAATTAAATATTGGAGCTCTTTAAAAAATATATTCTCTGAAATAAAGTTTACAATCGAACATGTTGCGTCATTGGATGAAAAAAATAACAATCAAAAAGCTACGATCAGATGGTTTTTAAGTGGTAAGCACTCTAAAGACAGTGAAGAATTTGGGAAAAAGACTGACAAAGATTTATTTATAATGGGTATAAATCATGCAGAATTAAGAGATGATAAAATAATAAGAGAATGGGTATTATTTGATGAAGTGGCTATTTGGAAACAAATATTAATGTAAAAACTATGGATAAAATTAAAACCACACATGTTGGAAGTCTACCAAGATCAAAAAAGCTATCTGAGATACTTTTTAAAAAAGATAAAAATGAATTATTTGATCAAGGAGAACTTGATAAGATAATTGAAGAAGATGTAAACAAAATTGTAAAAAAACAAATTGATATCGGTATTGACATTGTAAGTGATGGTGAAATGTCAAAAATCAGTTATGCTACTTATGTCAAGGATCGATTACATGGCTTTAGTGGTGAAAGCGAAAGAAGAGCTCCTAAAGACTTGGATGATTTTCCATCATATAAAGAAAAAATTGCAAAATCGGGGGGTACGCCTACTTATACAAGACCATGTTGTACTGCTGATTTAAAAATCAAAGATACTAAGTCTCTTACTAAAGATATCAGTAATTTAAAATCAGCGTTAAAAAAAAATAACCATCCTAAAGGATTTATTAACTCTGCTTCACCAGGAGTAATTTCAAATTTCCTTCCAAACAAATTTTATAAAAATGATTATGAATATTTAGAAGCATTATCAAAAATTATGAAAACTGAATACGATGAAATAACAAAGAATGATTTATTATTACAAATTGATTGCCCAGATCTTGCGCTAGCAAGACATATGACTTTTAAAAATGTATCAGATGAAGAATTTTTAGTAAGAGCTGAAAAACAAATTGAATGTCTTAATGAAGCAATCAAAGATATCGATGCCTCTAAGTTGAGAATGCATATCTGCTGGGGAAATTATGAAGGACCACATATTCACGATATTGGATTAGAAAAAATATTACCTATTGCTTTAAAAGCAAATATCCAAACTTATTTAATTGAAGCCTCGAACCCAAGACATGCTCATGAATGGCAGGTTTTTGAGAACATCAAACTTCCTAATGATAAAGTAATAGTTCCTGGTGTTATAGACTCAACCTCAAACTTTGTAGAGCATGAAGAGTTAGTAAAAAATAGAATAATCCAGTATTCAAAAGTAATTGATAAAGATCAATTGATGGCTGGCAGTGATTGTGGATTTAGTACTTTTGCAGGCTTTGGAAATGTTGATGAAAATATTGTTTACAAGAAATTTGAGTCTTTGGTCGCAGGTGCAGAGCTTGCGTCAAATGCGATTTAAAAACTACTTTTAAATTCCCTAAGGAATATATATCCTTTCACCCATAAATTTAAATTTAATGAGGGAAACAAATATGAAAAAAATATTAATATCTTTATTGTTTCTTCTTTTTGGAACTTCTGTTTACGCAGATTGTAACATTAAGAGTGGATCAATAAATATTTTAGCTAATGATTTTCCAGCTTTAAGAACTTTTGTGGAAACAGCTAAAGGATGTAAAGGAAGTGCGGATTTTAAAGTCACACACTCATCTGAGCACAATAAAATTGCTGTGCCAGCTTTAACTGCAAATCCATCAGAATTTTCTGCAAGAATTGCAGCAAATAGCTCTATAGTTCCTTTGATGAACCAAGACTTAATTAGACCACTTGATGATCTTGTTAAGAAATATGGAAAAGGAATACAAGACTCTCAATTGATAACAATTGATGGAAAAATAATGGCAGTTGCTTTTATGGCAAATACTCAGCACTTATATTACAGAGAAGATGTTTTAAAAGAATTGGGTATAGCTATTCCTAAAACATATGAGGAAGTAGTTGCGGCATCAGAAAAAATAAGAGCATCTGGTAAAATGCAATATCCTTACGCAGCAGCATACAAAGCTGGCTGGAATTTAGCAGAAGAATTCGTTAACATGTACATTGGACATGGAGGAGAATTCTTTAAAGCAGGAACTGCTCAACCAAGCATTAACAATGCAAAAGGTGTAGCAACATTAAATATGCTAAAAAAATTAGCAGGTTTAAGTAACCCAGATTATTTAACTCACGATAGTGAAGCTATTAAAGTTGAATGGGAATCTGGAAATGTTGCGTTAATGACTCTTTGGGCATCAAGATCAGGAACATTGCTTGATGATGATGGTGATGCAAAAATTACAGCTGCAACTAAATTAACTGGACCAGCAACAGTTGCTGGAGGAAACATACCAGCGGCGACTTTATGGTGGGACGGTTTCACATTAGCAAAAAATAGATCTGACGCTGATGCTGAAGCAACATTTAGAGCTTTGGCACACGCAGCTGCTAATAAAAAGATGGTTGCAGATGCAGCGGATCAAGCTGTTTGGTTAATTGAAGGTTTTAAGCCTGGACCAAAATCAATTGGAGTTATCGAAGCTGTTAAAATGAAAGCTAAACCATATCCAATGTTACCACAAATGGGTTTAATGCATGGTGCATTAGGAAGTGAGATTGTTGAATTTTTACAAGGTAAAGAGTCAGCAGAACAAGCTTTAAAAGATGTGGAAGCAGCTTACATGAGTAAAGCAAAAGAACAAGGCTTTCTATAATCAATAAATTTTAAGTGGGGATGAAAATCCCCACTTATTACATTAATGCCTAACAAAACTTTTTTTTGGTTTTTCTTGCCAACTGGATTGGCAATGATTTTATTTATAGGTCTTCCTATTATTTCAACAGGGATACAATCATTTTATGCGCAGCACGACCAAGTTGTTAAGGAAGTAAAAAAATGTGATCCTTTTGGATGTACAGTTTCTATAGTTGTTGACCAAGAAAAAACCTCTAAAATTCGAGAAGAAAAGCCTTTAGGAAAATTCAATGGATTTGGGACTTATGTAGACAGAAATCATCTTGCAATAGAAGAAATTGGAAAATTTTGGAATGAAACAAATAGTTTTGGGGAATTTGTAGATCAAGTTACCAACCTACCTTTTTACAAAGCTCTAATTTTTACTTTAACTTATTGCTTGTTTGTAACGCCTAACGTCTTACTCTTAGGTTTTATAATTGCTTTAAGTCTTAATGCAGTAACTAGAAGAATTAGAGGACCATTAATATTTGGAACCATATTGCCGATGATTGTTACTCCATTGGTAGGTTCTTTAGTTTTATTTTGGATGATAGATGCAGAAGGAATTATTGGCGCGAGTTTGCAAATGTTAATGGATGACCCTTATTTATCTTTAAAATCCTCAAAAACTCTTACTTGGATAACTATAATTATATATGGAATTTGGCACCATTCACCATTTGCTTTTGTAGTATTTTATGCAGCTTTACAAACTGTTCCCCAAGAACCTGTTGAAGCAGCTATCATTGATGGAGCATCAAGATGGCAGAGAGTAAGACATATTGTTTTGCCTCATATTTATCCTGTAGTTACATTTGTTGCTCTCATTTCATTGATGGATAATTTTAGAGTTTTTGAGCCTATAATTGGCTTCAGTGCTGAAGGAAGTGCTCAATCTTTGTCTTGGTTAATTTATGACAACCTTGTTAATGAGGAAGTAATATTATTTGGTTCGGCCGCAGCCACCTCAATGATGACAATTGTTGGAATAGCCATACTTTTAGCACCAGTTTTAATAAGAACATGGAAGGAATTTAGGACAGCGAGATAAATGGAATACGGACTTGATAAAAGATCAAATGCTTTAAAAATTTTTAATACAACCTTTATAATAGTTTGGTTGTTGGTTGCATGCTTTCCCTTTATTTGGACTTTCTGGGGATCATTTAAAGTAAGAGCTGACTTTTTTTCAAGAGCTGACTGGTGGTATGCTATTACAGCATTCAATACGTTGTTAGAAACTGGAGGAAAGTTTACAACAGATGCTTATAGTCAAGCATGGACTGAAGGAGAGTTTTGGAAGGCATCAAGGAATACAGTTATAGTTACATTTTTTGTTGTAACTATTTCATTGTTCCTTGGAACCTTGGGAGCTTATGCTTTATCTAGATCAACGAGAAATTATGCATTTTGGATATTAATTGCAGCATTAATTTTTAGAGCAATGCCACATATTACATTAGTCTCTGGTTATTTATTTCCGTTTTTTCAATTACAAATTTGGGGAATACTACCAACAACCATTGTTGTTCTTGTTGCAATAAATCAACCATTTACCTTATGGTTATTGTATTCATTTTTTAAAACTGTTCCTAAAGAACTTGATGAAAGTGCTTTAATTGATGGCTGCTCTTATTTTCAAGCATTTAGACATATCATTATGCCGGTTATGTGGCCTGGAGTAATAACAGCTGGATTATTTAGTTTAATGCTTGCGTATAACGATTTTACAGTGACTGCTCTTTTATTGAATCAGGAAAATCATACTATGGTACCCAAAATCCAAAGTTATCTTGGAACAAATCAACATGAAGGTAATTTAATGTGGGCTGTTTCAGCAGTTGTTTCAGCTACTGCTCCTTTATTTATGTTAGTCATGTTTTTCCAAAGACAAGTAATCAGTGGATTAACAGCTGGTGCCGTGAAGGGATAATGAGTTACAAAGCTATTTTATTTGGTTCTATTGGAACCTTAGCTGAGACATCAGATCTTCAAAGAGATGCATTTAATGAAGCGTTTAAAATAAGTGGATTAGACTGGTTCTGGGATGAAGATATATACAGAAAACTATTGTCAAAATCAGGTGGAACTTCAAGAATTAATGATTACGCAAAAGATACTAGTATTGAAATAGATGGAAAAAAAATAAGAAATTTAAAAACCAAAATTTTTAATGAATATTTAAACAAACACAAAGTTGAGCCTAGAGACGGTGTAAAAGAAATAATTCAATTTTGCAAAAAGAACAATATAAAAATTGGGCTTGCTAGTTCAACAACGAGTAACAATATCAATTCTATTTTTAACTCGTTAAGAGGAAGAATTGAAAAAAAAGATTTTGATTTTATCGGCAACAATGAATTCATATTAAGAGAAAAACCATATCCCGATATTTATAATTATGCTTTAAAATACTTGAATATTAACTCAGAGGAATGTGTTGCAATTGAAGATACAGAAGAAAGTTTAAATTCTGCTTTAAGTGCAGATATAAAATGTGTTGCATTTCCTGGAAAATATCACACTCAATACAAATTTGATGGGAACTATTTAAAGGTTAATAAATTATCAAAAAAAATCTTTAATAAATAATATCCCTAATGATGTAAAAAACTATACCTGACATAAATATTATAATAAAAATATTTATGTATTTCCAAAAGCTTCTATTATTTAATTTGTTTGAAAAAATCTTAGATAAGTATCCTAAAGAAAAGAAAAATAAAAAAGAAGCTATAGAAGCGCCTATTCCAAAGTAAATTTTGTTTTCAATATTAAAGGATTTTGAGA
>CABYKN010000036.1 GCA_902519695.1 uncultured Pelagibacteraceae bacterium
TTTCTTCCTCATTTAAGGTAAGAAATTTACTTAAGTTTCTATCAATAGCATTACGTACATTATCTAAAATAAGATCTTTATCTCGATGCGCACCACCCAAAGGTTCGGGTATTATCTCATCAATAATTTCTAGTTTTAAAAGATCTTTCGCTGAAAGTTTCATTGCTTTCGCAGCTTCTAAAGTCTTTGTTGGATCTCGCCAAAGTATGGTTGCACATCCCTCTGGAGATATTACTGAATATATTGCATTCTCTAACATCAATACTTTACTTGAAGAAGCTAATGCAATAGCACCACCAGAGCCTCCTTCGCCTATAATTATAGATAAAGTTGGAACAGTCAGTTGCATAGAACATTCAATAGACTTTGCAATTGCTTCCGCTTGTCCTCTTTCTTCAGCACCAACTCCAGGGTAAGCGCCTGGAGTATCAACAAAATTAATAATTGGTATTTTGAATTTATTAGCTAAATTCATTAGCCTTATTGTTTTTCTGTAACCTTCTGGTCTCATCATTCCAAAATTTCTCTCAATCCTTGTATCTAAATTTTCACCCTTTTCCTGTCCTATTACTAAAACTGACTTAGAATTAAATTTACCAAAGCCACATATTACTGACTTATCCTCTCCATAAAATCTATCCCCAGAAAGTGAAATAAATTCATCAAATAAATTATCAATAAAAAATTTTGATTTAGGTCTATCCTCGTGTCTTGCAACCAATGTTGTCTGCCATGCATCTAGATTTGAATATACATCGTTAAGTTTTTTATCTATTTCATTTTGTAAATCCGTTATTTTAGTTGTGTCAACTTCTGAAATGCCGTCTTGATTATAAGGATCTTTTAATTTATCTAATTCTGATTCTAAGTTTTTTATATCAGTCTCAAAATTTAAATAATTTTTCATTGCTTTATTATATATAATTTTTTGGCGATAAAATGATCAAATTACAAAAATTATATTCTTTTCAGATGAAAAATAACATTTTTTTCAATAAAGTAATGACATAATTTATTGATTGTCATATACAACGGTTTCTAAATTTAAAAAATTATGGGTGATTCATTTATAAAAATAAATACTTTATCTGTTTCTAAGAATTTGGCTGATTTTGTAAAAAATGAACTTCTTACAGGATTAGATGTTAACGAAAAAGATTTCTGGGATGGATTTGATAAAAGTATTAATGAACTTGCACCAATCAATAAAAAATTATTAGAGGTTCGCGAAACTCTTCAATCTGAAATTGATTTATGGTTAAAAAAAAACAGAAATGGAGAATTTAATCATCAAGAGTATAAGAATTTTTTAAAAGAAATTGGATATTTAAAAGAAGAAGGGAATGATTTTAAAATAGATACCAAAAAGCTTGATAGTGAAATTTCAAGCATTGCAGGTCCTCAACTTGTAGTTCCTATAATGAACTCTAGATATACATTAAATGCTGCTAATGCTAGATGGGTAAGTCTTTACGATAGTTTATATGGAACAGATTTAATTGAGTCAGAAGAAACTGGGAGTCAAAAATATGATCCTCTAAGAGGACAAGAAGTAATAAGATATGCACGCGAATTTCTAAATGACCACTTCTCTATCAATGAAATTCATTGGAAAGATATAAATGGATTTAAAATAAAGGGAAGTGACTTGAAAATTTTAAAAGATGATAAGGAGTTTGAGCTAGTAGATAAAAATAAATTTATTGGATATAGAGGAGAACCTAATAATCCAACAACAATAATTTTAGAAAATAATAATTTAAAAATTGAGATAATAATTAACCCAAAAGCATTTAGTGCTGTCCAAGATGCTGCGGGAATAAGTGACATAATTGTAGAATCTGCAATATCTACAATATGTGATAACGAAGATAGTGTTGCAGCAGTAGATTCAGAAGATAAAATATTATGTTACAGAAATTGGTTGGGTTTGATGAAAGGAACTCTAAAATCTGTCTTCGAAAAGGATGGAAAAACTTTTGAAAGAAAACTAAATCCAGATAGAAGTTATATTTCAAAAGATAATAAAAAAGAAAAATTACATGGTAGAAGCTTACTTTTAATTAGGAATGTTGGTCATCTAATGACTAATTCAGCAATTATTTTAGAAGATGGTTCTGAAGTCCCTGAAGGTATCATGGATGCATTTATTACAACTGCTGCAGCAATTCATGATTTAAAAAGAAAAGGTAACTCAAGAACTGGATCTATATATATTGTAAAACCGAAAATGCACGGACCTGAAGAGACTGCTTTTACAGATAAAATATTCACAAGAGTTGAAGAAGTATTAAAACTTGAAAAGAATACAATTAAATGCGGTATAATGGATGAAGAGAGAAGAACATCTGTAAACTTAAAAGAATGTATAAGAACATTAAAAAGCAGGGTTTTTTTCATTAATACAGGTTTTTTAGACAGAACCGGAGATGAAATGCATACATCAATGGAAGCAGGTCCAATGATAAAAAAAGGTGACATGAAAAAATCAAAGTGGATAGCTGCTTATGAAAATAACAATGTTGATGTTGGTTTAAAATGTGGGTTTTCAGGTGTTGCACAAATAGGTAAAGGTATGTGGGCTATGCCAGATAAAATGAAAGACATGATAGATCAAAAAATATCACATCTTGAAGCCGGTGCGAATTGTGCATGGGTACCATCTCCCACAGCAGCTTCTTTACATGCAATGCATTACCATAAGTTAAATATTTTTGAAAAGCACAAAAAATTAAATGAAAATAAAATTAATTACATTGATAACTTATTAACTATACCAATTGCAGATAGACCAAATTGGAGCAAAGAAGAAATAAACAACGAGTTATGTAACTCAGCTCAAACAATATTAGGATATGTTGTTAGATGGGTAGATCAAGGGATAGGGTGCTCTAAAGTTCCAGACATAAATAATGTTGGATTAATGGAGGATAGAGCAACACTAAGAATATCATCACAACATATAGCAAACTGGTTGCATCATGGTATTTGCTCAAATAGACAAGTTTTAGAAATTCTAAAAAAAATGGCAAAGATTGTTGATAAACAAAATCAAGGAGATCCAGAATATCAAAATATGTCACCTAATTTCGACAAGTCAATATCTTTTAAGGCGGCATGTGAATTGATTTTCCATGGTAAGTCACAACCTTCGGGCTATACTGAACCTCTATTGCATTTAAATAGGTTAATTAAAAAAAGCTAATTTTAAATTTATAAATCTCTTCTATTTTTAAAGGCAGATATAAGCGTTCCGTCATCTGAAGTTTCTATTTCTCCACCAACAGGCAAACCTTGAGCTAATTTTGAAATTTTTACATTTGTATTTTTTAAACTATCCTGAATGTAAAAAGCGGTGGTTTGCCCTTCAACGGTTGCGCTTGTTGCTAAAATCACTTCATCAATATTATCATTTTTTATTCTTTCAATTAAAGAATTAATTAGCAAATTTTCTCTATTATTGGTGTTATCGGTATCAGAAATCGTGCCACCTAAAATATGATAATAACCTTGAAAAATAGATGAACTTTCTATTGCCCATTGATCTGAAATGTTCTCGACTACGCAAATTTTATCATATTTTTTTTCTACTAAACTACAGTTATTATATTCGCAATTAATTGTATTAGGTTTTAATGTTCCACATATTTTACAACGTTCAATATTTTTTATTACCTGACTTAAATTATTTGCTAAAGGTCTTAATATTTCTTGGCGATTATTGATCATTTTTAAAATTATTCTTTTTGCAGACTTTGGTCCAAGACCTGGTAATTTAGATATTAGTTTAATTAAATTATCTATTTCAGGAAGATTTTGCATTTAATTATAAAGGCCATTTAAATCCAGGCACACCTAATCCACCAGTCGCTTTCGATATTTCTTCAGAAGTTTTTGATTTTAATTTATTTTTAGCATCATTATGTGCAGCAGTGATTAAATCCTGAATTATCTCTTTATCTTCTTTCAGTGCTTTATCGCTTAATAAAATTTTAGTCATCTCTCCATCTCCGTTAAGAGTAATTTTAACCACATCTCCTCCAGACACGCCATCAACCTCAATTTTTTTAAGACTCTCCTGACTTTCTTTCATTTTCTTTTCTATCTCTTTTGCTTTTTGAAGAATTTTATTAAAATCAGTCATCTTTTTTTTCAATATCAGTTAATTCAATATCAGGAAGTGCTTTTAGTAAATTTTTATATTCGCTTGAGCTTTTATACTCTGAAATATTTTTTTTTTTTAGTTTGTGTTTTTTCTCTTTTTCACTCATCGCTCCCTTTTCTTTTGAAAAAGAAATAAGCCATCTATTTTTAGTCCAGTCATATAATTTTTCAGATAAATCTTTTATGAAATTCTTATTTAGTTTATCATTTATAGAAATTTCGATATTCATATTTGAAAAAGACACTAAGTTTACATTATTTTCTAATTCGTATTTTAGTTTCATCTCTTTTTTTTTAAAGCATATTTCAATTAAATCTTCAAAATTTTTTATATCAATAGTATTTTTTCTTTCAATTTTTTCATCTTCTTGTTTAATATTTTTAATCTGATTTATTGGATCCTTGCTTCTAGTACTTTTCAAATCTACATTTTTTATTAAAGTGTCACTTAATTTAATTTGCTGGCTATTATCTATTACATTTTTTTTTTTTAAGTAAGTCAATTGGATAAGGAACATTTCAATTAGTAAATTTGGGTTAGCAACTATATTAATTTCTTTTAAAGTTTTTAAAGTAAATTCCCAAAACAATAATATGGCATTTGGATCAATTGCTTTTGACAAAGAAGTTATTTTTTTGTGATCATTGTCATTTAACATAAAATTATTACCCTCATTTTCTATATGAGATATATTTTTTATATAATATAGCATTTCTAGGAATTCATTTAAAAATAGATTTGGTTCAATACCT
>CABYKN010000037.1 GCA_902519695.1 uncultured Pelagibacteraceae bacterium
AATAGCTGCTGGTATACCAGTAGTCTCTATGAACTCTGGTTCGGATGACTATGCATCATTAGGGATTAGTGCACACGTAGGTCAAACTGAATTTGAAGCTGGCGTTGGCGGCGGACAAAAAATGAAAGCTGCTGGAGGAAAAAAAGCTCTATGCGTCAACCACGAAGTTGGAAACGTAGCGCTTGATAGAAGATGTGCAGGTTTCAAAAAAGGTTTTGGTGGATCTGTTGATATTCTTGGAACATCAAATGACCCAACTGAAATTCAAAAAGCTGTTGCTGCAAAATTAGGTGGTGGATATGACACTATTCTAACTTTAGGAGCTGGTTTATCTGGTGAAGCAGCACTAAAAGCTTTAGAAGCTGCTGGTAAAGTTGGAAATGTTAAATTAGGAACATTTGATATGTCGCCTAACATGTTAAAAGCTGCTGCTGCAGGTAAAGTAGAGTTTTTAATTGACCAACAACAATATCTACAAGGTTATTTGCCAATAGCTATTTTTGCTCAGTACATGAGATGGGGAACAATGCCTGCTGGTGTAGTTATGACTGGACCTGGATTTGTTACTCCTGATAATGCTGCTAAAGTAATTAAATGGGCAGCTCAAGGTTATAGATAAAATCTATATTTAAGGCCTGACTAAATTTTATAGTCAGGCCTTTTTTCAAAATATAAATGTCATTAAAATCAAAAAGTATTTCATCAAAAAGTAGTCTTAATGAAGACGAGCGTCTAAAAAAAATATCACCACTAAGAGTTTTATTGAATAGGCCTGAGTTAGGTGCATTAGGTGGATCAATACTTGTATTTATATTTTTTGGAATCGTAGCTGGTGATACTGGTATGTTTAGCGCCTATGGAATGCTTAATTTCCTCGATGTTTCAGCTAACTTAGGAATTATAGCAATAGCAGCAGCGATGTTAATGATTGGTGGTGAATTTGATTTGTCAATTGGATCAATGATTGGCTTTGCTGGAATTTGCATTGCAATTCCTGCAATTTATTGGGGTTGGCCATTATGGATGAGTATAGTTTTTGCTTTCGCAATGGCAGTATTGGTTGGATACTTTAATGGCATAATGGTTGTCAAAACCGGTTTGCCATCTTTTATTGTAACACTTGCAATGCTTTTTATTTTAAGAGGTTTGACATTAGCAATAACAAGATTGATTACTGGTAGAACTCAAGTTCCAGGACTAAGAGTATTAATTGAAGATGATCCATTAGCTTGGTTATTTGCTACAGATACTTTTAAATGGCTTTTTACTTGGTTGGGATCATTAAAATTAATTGAACTAAGAACTGATGGAACTCCTCTTGCAACTGGAATACCTCCATCAGTTATTTGGTTTATTGCATTAACATTGTTTGCAACATGGATATTGATGAAAACAAGATACGGTAATTGGATCTTCGCATCTGGAGGCGATAAGGTTGGAGCAACAAATGTGGGTGTACCAGTTGGAAGGGTAAAAATAAGTCTATTTATAGGTACAGCAGTCGCTTCTACTATTTTTGCTTGTATTCAAGTATTAGATGCGGGTTCTGCAGATACTATGAGAGGAACTTTAAAAGAACTAGAAGCTATTGCAGCTGCCGTTGTTGGTGGTTGTCTCTTAACAGGTGGATATGGATCTGCAATAGGTGCAGCTTTTGGAGCAATTATATTTGGGACTGTATCTATGGGAATATTTTATACAGATGTTGATACTGATTGGTTTAAAGTTTTCTTAGGAGCAATGATGTTGATAGCTGTAGTATTTAATAACTATATCAGAAAGAAAGTGACTGAGAGTAAATAATGTCTGACTATCTCGTTCAATTTAATAATATTAGTAAGTTTTTTGGAAAGGTAATAGCACTTAAAGATGTCACAATGAGATTAAAAAAAGGTGAGATCATGTGCTTACTTGGAGATAATGGAGCAGGAAAGTCGACTTTGATTAAAACTTTAGCAGGTGTTCATAAACCAGATGAAGGAGAAATTATATTTGAAGATAATAAAATTGTTTTTGACTCACCCAAAGATGCTTTGGATATTGGAATAGGAACAGTTTATCAAGATCTAGCATTAGTTCCTTTAATGAGTGTTACTAGAAATTTTTTTATGGGAAGAGAGCCTCAAAAAGGTATTCCTTTCCTTAAAACTTTTGATGTGGAGAAAGCAAATAAGATAGCAGCAGATAGAATGGGACAGATAGGTATCGATGTTAGAGATCCATCTCAGGCAGTTGGAACTATGTCCGGTGGTGAAAGACAATGCCTAGCAATATCAAGAGCTATATATTTTGGAGCAAAAGTTTTAGTTTTAGATGAACCAACCTCTGCTTTAGGAGTTCATCAAGCATCAATGGTATTAAAATATATTGTAAAGGCTGCATCTGAGGGATTGGCTGTTATTTTAATTACTCATAATGTACATCATGCTTACCCTGTTGGTAATAGTTTCACTGTACTTAACCGAGGAAAAAGCATGGGAACTTTCCAAAAAAAAGATATTTCTAGAGAAAAACTTCTTAGTATGATGGCTGGTGGTGAAGAATTAGACAAACTTGAAGTCGAACTTCAAGAAATGGATAGAATTCACAACAAAAATTAGATATTACGCCATATATCTTTACCATGACAAAATCATTTCCTTTGCTCTTTATATTATTATGGTCGTCGGCATTCATATCTGGAAAAGAAATTGTTCAAAACGCTTCTCCATTTGCAGCTTTAGCATTTAGGTTTGGGATAGTAACAATTGGTTTTCTTGTATTTGCTTATCTCAGTAATGATAAAATTTTCGGAAAATTAAAAAATATTATTGAAAGTCTTTCAACAGGTATTTTATTTCATGGGATTTATTTAGGTGGATGTTGGTATGCATTTTCAATTGGGATGCCAGCTGCAATTGTAGCTTTAATAGTTACACTTCAACCGATTTTAACAAATATTTTATCTGGTCCTATTTTTGGAGAAAAAATATCTTGGAAACAGTGGGTAGGTATCAGTTTAGGTTTCATTGGTTCTGTCACTGTCTTAGGAATTGATTTTGGAAAAGAAATTCCTCCTTTAGGATTGTTAGCTACAGTCTTAGCTTTATTTGCAATAACAGCTGGAACATTGTGGCAAAAAAAATTAAGTGGAAATTTAGCTTTGTCAGTTAATAATGCGTATCAAGCAGTTGGCGGTTGCCTTTTTAACCTATTATTAATGTTTATATTTGAAAATGTTTATATAAATTTTACAACTAGTTTTATATTAGGTATGTCTCACCAAATTATATTAGTTTCATTTGGGGCTTTTACTATTCTTATGTTTTTAATCAAAAGGGGTACTGTGGGTAAAACTACTACTTTATTTTTTTTAGTACCTCCTACTTCAGCAGTGATGGCATGGATATTTTTAAATGAACAATTAACATTTACTGACATAATTGGTTTTTTAATAACAACTGTTGGAGTATTTATAGCTACAAGGGATAAAAAAAATGGATAACAATTTTTTTAAAAATATAAGAATATTAGATGGTGGCATGGGTCAATTATTACTTGAAAAAGGAATGGTATCTATGGGGACCTTATGGTCTGCTAGCGCTTTATTAGATGAAAAATATCATCAAATGTTAGTTGATACTCATCTATCATATATCAATGCAGGCTCAGATGTTATAGTTACAAACACTTTTAGTTGTAGAAAATTTAGATTAATAGAAAATAAAGTTGGTGATAAATTCAAAAAATTAAACAAAATTGCATGTAAACTTGCAATCAAAGCTAAAGATTTATCAAAGAAAAATATATTGGTAGCTGGATCAATTCCAAGCCAAAGAGACACTTATATAACTGATGATCGCG
>CABYKN010000038.1 GCA_902519695.1 uncultured Pelagibacteraceae bacterium
GCAATTCATGATCTTCATAATAAGGCAAAAAACTCAACCATGGAGATCTGTTGTAAATAGTTTGATTAATATTAATTCCTGTCAAATGTTGAGTTAAGTAAGCTCTTGGAATTTCAGGATACTGATTTTTAATTACTGATAAAGTTCTCCAATCAAATGATGAAACGATTATTTTATCTTTTAAAGATGATTCATTTATATCGTTCATAATTAATTTTACTGTATCTTCTGGTTCTGGTGTCAAATTTTCTTCCTCTGGTGTAGATTTAATTTCTAAATTTATTAATAATTTTTCAGATTTATTTTTTGAAGACATTTCTAATAATTCAGAAAGTTTTGGTATTCTTTGGTTTTCTAATTTTTTTTGATTAATAAATCTTCTTCCGTATCTGGATAATTTATTTACTGAACCTACATCAAACTTTGAAAGTTCTGCATAAGTTAAATCAAATATTTTTAAATTTTCATCCTCTATCCAATTCCCCTCATTATCTTTTGTTCTGCTTGGATCTAATCTAAAATCATGAGCAATAACTGGTACAAGATCCTTAGAAATTAATATATCTGTTTCGTATGCATTAATATTGTTTTCAAATAAGTATTTAAAACTTTCTAGAGTGTTTTCGGGAAGATCTCCTCTTGCTCCTCGGTGACCATAAATTTTTATATGATTTGGTTTGCTTAAAATCAAAATTAATTAACTCTTTTGCCAGTGCTTTTATCAAAAATATAATATTTATTGTTCTCAATATTAAGACTTAGATCAGCACCTTTTTCAATAGTTAGATTTCCCGGACACCTATAACAAAAGTCTTTTTTGTCTTTTAATTGACCATAAACAAGATTATCCGAACCAAGTTGTTCCACTAAGTCTACTTTTAAATTAATTAAACTATTTTCACTTTGACTTAAATGTTCAGGTCTTATTCCTAATTTTACTTCTCCCTCAAAGTCACTATCAATATCTTTAATTTCAAAACCTTCTGCAGATAATGTTTTATTTTTTATATTACCATCTAAAAAATTCATTTGAGGTGAGCCAATAAAACCAGCAACAAATAATGATTTTGGATTATCATATATCTCAATAGGAGTTCCAAGCTGTTCAATAATTCCATTGTTAATAACTGCTAATCTATCAGCAAGTGTCATGGCCTCTACTTGATCATGCGTAACAAATATGCTTGTTACTCCAACTTTCTGTTGAAGTTTTTTGATTTCAAGTCTCATCTGAATTCTTAATTTTGCATCTAAATTTGAAAGAGGTTCATCAAATAAGAATATTTTTGGATTTCTAACAATTGCTCTACCCATTGCAACCCTTTGCCTTTGACCTCCGGATAACATTGAAGGTTTTCTCTGTAAATAATCTGAAATTTGTAACAGCTTAGCTGCATCATTTACTTTTTGCTCGATTGTTTCTTTGTCAATTCCTCTGTTTTTTAGACCATAAGCCAAGTTATTATAAACATTCATATGTGGGTATAATGCATAGTTCTGAAACACCATTGCTACATCTCTTTCAGACGGATCTACCTCATTAATTAATTTTCCATCAAGATTAATATCACCCTCTGTAATATCCTCTAAGCCTGCAACCATTCTTAATAAAGTTGATTTTCCACATCCACTAGGTCCTACAAAAACCATAAACTCACCTTCATCAACACTTAATGAAGTTTCATGAACAGCCTTAGTTCCATTTGGGTAAATCTTAGTCACATTTTTTAAATCTAAAAAGCTCATTTATTTCTCCGTTTGAATTAATCCTTTTATGAACCATTTTTGTAAAAATACTACCACTAAAACTGGTGGGATCATTGACAAAATGATATACGCAAATCTTTCTGCAGTTCTTGGCAGAGCAACTCCTTCATAGCTTTCTGTGTAAATAATCTTCATTCCCATTACAACAGTCCAGTATTCTTCTGCAGTTGTCATTATTAGTGGCCATAAATATTGGCTGTATCCATATACAAACATAAAGATAAACATTGCTGCTATCATGGTTTTAGATAATGGAACCAAGAAATCTATGAAAAAACTCCAAGCATTTGCTCCGTCTAATTTTGCTGACTCCAAGAGTTCATCTGGAATTGTTTTATAAAATTGTCTGAAGAAAAATGTTGCTGTAGCTGAAGCAACTAATGGAAGGATAAGGCCTGTATATGAATTTGTTAAACCTAAATCAGATACAATTTTATAGCTTGGAAAAATCCTTACCTCCAAAGGAACAAGTAGAGTAATAAAGATTAACCAAAAAATTGGTACAGCTAATTTAAATCTATAATAAACCAAAGCATATGCTGACATTGCTGAAATAACTACCTTAAGTGTTGCAATTCCTAATGCCATTATAAAACTATTAATAAACATTTTTGCAGCAGTCACTTCTTCTGACCAACCACCTTTTTCATTTAAAACTTCGTTATAGTTTCTTGCTAGCTGATCACCTATATGAAACTTCATACCTTCGGTTAATATAGTTACAGAGTCATGCGAAGAACTTGCAAAAGATATCCAAATAGGAACTACCATTAACAAGACTCCTAGTATTAAAATAATATGAGCAATTATTTGAAGTGGTTTAATTTTCATTTATCTTGAAAAACCCCCTTAATAAAATATTTCTGCAACACAATTATAATTAAAATTGGTGGCACCATAGACATCATCACGAAAGCAAAACGATGAACAATTGAACCCGACATCATTTTTAATCCCATAACCACTGTCCAATATTGTTCTGAAGTTGTTACCAATAATGGCCATAGATACTGATTGTAGCCAAAAACAAACATAAATATTAACATCGCTACAATCATTGTTTTTGACAAAGGAATTAAAAAATCAACAAAAAATCTCCAGGTATTTGCTCCATCAAGTTTTGCGGATTCAAGTAATTCATCTGGAACGGTTTTATAAAATTGGCGAAAGAATAATGTTGCTATAGCTGATGCTGAAATAGGAACTATTAATCCAAAGTAAGAATTCACTAGATTAAGCTCAGCCATTACTGAATAAGTGGGGAAAATTCTTAACTCTAATGGTACTAAAATTGTAATAAATATAATCCAAAACAATAATGTTGCATATTTTATTCTGTAATAAACCAACGCGTAAGCAGCCATTAAAGATGTAACAACGGATAATATTGCAACTCCTGTAGCCATGATAAAACTATTAAAAAACATTTTTAATGCTGTTATCTCTTTAAAAAAACCACCCTGATATAATAAAACTCGTAAGTAATTTTCATAAAAGCTATCTCCTAAAAACATTTGGAGACCATTCATATTAATCATTGAACTCGTGTGCGTCGAGCTAGCAAAAATCATCCATACAGGAACTACCATGATTAGTATTCCAATGAGTAAAATTAAATGTGAAAAACTTGATGTGATAAATCTAGTCATTAATTATAATGTATTTTCCCTTCGATATATCTAAATTGAAAAATCGTAATTACTAATACAATCAACATCATCATTATTGATTGAGCTCCTGCAC
>CABYKN010000039.1 GCA_902519695.1 uncultured Pelagibacteraceae bacterium
GAAGGTCATGGCTGCGCTATTTCAATGGCATCTGCATCAATTATGACTGATATGGTTAGAGGCAAAGAAGAAAAAGAGGTAAAAGAAATTGTAAGTGATTTTCTAGGAATGATAAAAGAAAAAGAGTCTTTAGAAAATAATATTTTAAAAGATGATGAAAAAACTAAATTAATGAGTTTGTCGGGTGTTAAACAATATCCTATGAGAGTAAAGTGTGCAACTTTATCTTGGCATACTCTTACATCAGCATTAGATAATTCAGATCAAATTGTAAAAACAGAGGATTGAAAATGGATCTTAAAGAAAAAGTAGTTGCTGAAATAAAAAAAATTTATGATCCTGAAATACCTGTTAATATATATGAATTAGGATTGATATACGATATTATCGTTAATAATTCTGAAGTTAAGGTTAAAATGACTTTAACCACACCAAATTGTCCAGTTGCCGAAAGTTTGCCTAAAGAAGTTAAAGACAGTATATTAGAAATTAAAGAAGTTTCAAAAGTAGATCTTGATTTAGTCTGGGAGCCACCATGGGACAAATCAATGATGTCTGAAGCTGCAAAACTTGAACTAAATTTATGACAAAACAAATTATAACATTAAGCGATAACGCAGCTCAAAGAATAAAAGAAATTATGTCTAATGCTGAAAAAGACTCTTTAGGAGTTAGAGTTGGAGTTAAGTCAGGTGGGTGCGCAGGGATGTCTTATGTTATGGAGTACACAAAAGAGGCAAACCCAAATGATGAAGTAGATAAGGGTGTGAAAGTCTTCATAGACTCGGCAGCGGTAATGTATTTACTTGGAACAGAAATGGATTTTAAAAAAGAAAAGTTTTCTTCACAATTTGTATTCAATAACCCGAATGAAACAGAAAGATGTGGGTGCGGAGAATCTTTTAAAATATAGTATTTAATATACGCATATCAGCATTGCATTAATTGCATATCTATGATAGAATCATTGATATGAACACTTTTGAACATAAAAATCTGATAAACTCTGAAGTTAAAACTCAAAAAAGAAAATCTTTATTCAGAAGTTTAATTAAACCAGTAGAAGCGGGCGCACATGGCACCCTCAACTACGTGGTTAAAAAAGGTTTAGGAAAAAATAAAATAGCTAAAAAATAAAAAAGTTATTTAACAACTATAGTACATATCAAACTCAATAGGATGAGGTGTATGTTCAAAATTGTGTATCTCTTCAAATTTTAAAGCAATATAAGCATCAATTTGATCGTCAGTAAATACACCACCTTGAGTTAAAAACTTTCTATCTTTATCTAAACTTTCCATTGCTTCTCTTAATGATCCGCAAACTGTTGGAACTTTTTTAACTTCCTTCTCTGATAAAGCGTAAAGATCTTTATCAAAGGATTTGCCTGGATCAATTTTATTTTTGATACCGTCAATCCCCGCCATTAACATAGATGCAAATGTTAAATATGGATTACCAGATGCGTCTGGGAACCTAATTTCACATCTTGCTCCTTTTTTGCTTAGAGTTATCGGAATCCTACAAGAAGCTGATCTGTTTCTTGCAGAATAAGCAAGCAATACTGGAGCTTCAAAACCTGGAATTAATCTTTTGTAACTATTTGTTGTGGCATTTGAAAACGCATTAATCGCCTTAGCATGTTTAAGTATTCCACCAATATAATAAAGCGCAGTTTGTGACAAACCTGAATATTTATTTCCAGAAAAAACTGGAGTTTTTCCTTTCCATACTGATTGGTGAACGTGCATTCCTGATCCATTATCACCTTTTACAGGTTTAGGCATAAACGTAGCAGTTTTACCAAATGAATGTGAAACCATTTGAACTACATATTTATATAATTGAACATTATCTGCTTGATCAACTAATGTACCAAAAAGCATTCCAAGTTCGTGCTGACTTGGAGCAACTTCATGGTGATGTTTTTCAACTGTAATACCTACGTCTCTTAAACCTTTTAGGTATTCACCTCTTATATCCTGAGCACTATCTACTGGAGGGACTGGAAAATATCCACCTTTAACTCCAGGTCTATGACCCATATTTCCATTTTCATAATTTTTTCCTGAATTATATGGACCTTCAGTACTATCTATTGAAAAACTTGTTTCGTTCATATCGTTTTTAATTTTAACGTCATCAAAAACAAAAAATTCTGGTTCAGGACCAAAGTAAGCTTTATCACCTATACCAGTCTTCTTTAAATAAGCTTCGGCTTTCTTCGCTATTCCTCTTGGATCTCTTTCATAAGGATTTCTTTTAATTGCATCTAAAATATCGCAAAATAAAACAAGAGTATTATGAGATGTAAATGGATCAACTATTTGTCTGTTTAAATCTGGTTTTAATATCATGTCAGACTCATTTATTGCCTTCCATCCAGCAATAGACGATCCATCAAAAAATACACCATCTGTTAACATGTCCCCATCAACTACCGATGCATCCATAGTTAAGTGCTGTAATTTACCTCTTGGGTCTGTAAATCTTAAATCGACAAACTCAATTTGCTTGTCTTTCATCATTTTTAGAACTTTGCTTGCGCTCATATAATCTCCTGTAGAATTAAATATCTGGGTTAATTACCAATATTGTTATAATAAAGAATACATATAATGAGGATATCACCTATGCAATTTAAACATATAGTTTTGCTAATAATTTCAGTGCTTTTTTATCAATCATAAGTTGAATATGACTTTATTAAATAAAGAACCAGTTAAAAGAGCAGAGAAGTGTCTAAAAGAGTTTGATGAAAGGTTATCAGTTGTAGAATTAGAAAATTCTGCAAAAACAGCATTGGATGCAGCAAATTCATTAAAGTGTGAAGTAGGAGCAATTGTTAAAAGTCTACTCATAAAGATAGAAAATGATTTTTTACTTTGTCTAGTGTCTGGTGACAAAAGATGTTCGTTAAATAAAGTAAAAAAAATTTCTGAAAAAAAAAATGTAAGAATGGCTTCTGCTGACGAGGTTAAGTCTCAAACAGGATATACAATTGGAGGTGTATCTCCTGTAGGTCATATAAATGATATTCCAATATTTGTAGATAATTCTTTAAGTAGGTTTAAAGATATTTTTGCTGCAGCTGGTCATCCTAATGCGATTTTTAAGATCAATTATGAAAAATTAATTCAAATTACAAAAGGTGATGTGAAAGATATTACAGAATGAAGCAAGCTAATTTAACAGATTATATTTTATTAACATTATTATCAATAATTTGGGCATCTGCTTTTTTTAATATAAAAATTGCAACAGAATCTTTTGGTCCAATGACAATTGCTTTTTTGAGAGTATTTTTTGGATCTATACCAGTATTAATTTTATGTTTTTACAAAAAAATAGTAATTGAAGCATTTTCAAAAGATTGGCATTGGTTCATGTTAATAGGACTAATCAATTTAGTTATACCATTCT
>CABYKN010000040.1 GCA_902519695.1 uncultured Pelagibacteraceae bacterium
AGCGATTAAAAAACCTGTTTCTAAAAATATTTCCTTACATAATTATTCAGCAGAAGATTTTGTAAAAAAAACTAATAAACGCTTTGATATAATTTTACATTTTGAATTAATAGAGCACTTGCAAGATCCGTTTATGTTTTGTAATGCTCTTCATAATCTCCTTAATGATGAGGGATTGATGTATTTTCATACACCAAATTCACTTGGATTAGACAATATGGCAGTTACTTATAATGATTTTAGACCACTAGCTCATGGTATATTTCCACCTATGCATTTAAATGCATTTAATACAGCAAACATAACACATTTTTTAATTAGAGCTGGTTTTAAAGTTAAAAGTATAGAGACACCAGGATACTTTGATGTAGATATAGTTAAAAACTTTGCTAAGAAAAATAGCGACTGGTCAATTATGAATAAAATAAAAAGTAAGCAAAACCTTGCAATCATTCAATCACTTATTCGCTTATCCCGAGCGAGTTCTCATATGGCAATACTCGCAGAAAAGTAATTAATGGTACAACTTGTGACCCCTATTTTATATTTTATTATACGATTACTTTTCTTCTTAAAAAATAATTATGCACCCAATTTTGAAAAAAGATTTTCATAGGCTTCAATCTCTGAGGGCTTGCATAGATTATGAATAGTTTCGTTTAAAGGCTTTTTATTAAAGTCACGATACTTGTTTTTAAGCACTATTTCATTTGAAGGATGATATGCTAGAGATACAGACGAACCATTGAAAAAAGCTTCTGGGATTGCGGTTCCAAAATAGCAAATTCTCATGTCTTCAAATACAGGCAAATGTCCGCCATTATTTATATCACTGTGATCGAATTTTATTTTATCTTTAAGTATTTTAAATTCATTTTCATATTCTGAAAAACTAATACTTTTGGTACGTAAATAAATAGTTTTTTGAGATGACTCAACTAAGTTAAATATATACTCCTTAATGTATGACAATGATTCTGATTTAAAGAAAAGAGATTTTCCTAACCCAAATGATATTGATCTGCCTTTTAAAATATTATTTATAGGTATTTGAGGCAGTGTAACACAAGTTCCTTCTTTAATAGTTGATTTTCTTTTGCAGTAAAAAGATCCAAATGGTAATTCAATTTTTTTTGATTCTTTCTCGAGAGAATTTTTTTGCCAAGTAATAAAATGGGTCGCTATTCGTTTCTCATATTCAAACTGATCATCAAAAGCAAAAAAAGGATGTGCAAAAGAACCTTGTAAAACATAGATAGATGAGCCATTTGATTTTGCATACGATAAGAATGCTTGATGCAAACTATCATTCTGAGCCCAATGATTTGAAGTAAGAATATTTTTAGGTAACTTCTTAATTTTTGTAAACATATTAATATTAACTAATAAAGTTGCAATATGTTTAACAAGTTTGATTGTTTTGAAACTATAATTATTCAAGAGTCTTTGAAGTTTCAAGTTTCCAACAAAATATTGTGCACTTTGTCTTCTGAGAGCACCTTTGTCATATTTTGAATAAGAAGGAAATAAATTTTCATGACGAAAAAAAAATCTAAAAAACTCAGTATTATTAAATACTATTTCATCTGTATATTTATCAATACTAATGAAAGTAGATTTTATTAGACTACTTTTAAATTTATTAATTTTTTTTTTGAAAGACTTGGAGCTATTAATACTTTGGTATTTATTGAGGAAATCTCGACATGCTGGAACATATAGATATGTTGCTAGGTCTTCATTTGACAAATTTTTTAGTTCTTTTAGATAAATTTTTTTTAATTCTGATGAAAAATTCAAAAGCCATTGTTCAAAATCTTTTCTGAATTTAATCCAAAATTTTTCGGAAAAAAAAATATCTTCATTAATTATTTGAAAATTTATTTCAGTTTTCATTTTATTTATTTATATTAAGACTAAATATACATATATACTAATTTAATGATAAAAATAAAAATTCAAATATTAAAAAGAATTTTTTCTATTTTTTTTAATGATGTTAAAGAAACACTATTTAGGTTTAAAAATTTAGAAAATATTGCAAATAATCAGATCAAAGAGAACACTAAAAATAATTATGAGAAATTTTTTTTTGATAAACATCCAATAAAGCGTCAAAAAGATTTGAGATTTACTTTGCAGATATTCTCGATTTTTTATTTTCTCCTTAATGAAAAAAAAAAAAAAATTAAAATTTTAGATTGGGGTGGAGGATATGGTCAACAAGCTTTTGATATTATATCTAAGTATAGTGAAATTGTTGAAATAGAATGGCATATATTAGAACAAAAAAAAATTATTGAACATGGAAAAAAATATATAGAAATCCCAAACGTAAAATTCATTGAAAATATTACAGAGTTTTATGATCTTTGTTTTTTTAATGGAAGTATTTCATATCTAGACATAAATAAAGTTTTTCCTAACGTGGCTAAATATTGTGAATATATATCTTTGTCTCGTGTGGGATTATCTTTAGAGTCTACAAAAAAAATTTTTGATAACAATGGTTTGCATGAGGAGTATATTTATAATCATAAATATTTTTTTGATAAAATCAAAAATTTTTTTGATATAATTGAGGTTTTGGATGACGAAAAATTAAAATTTTCTAAAAGAACAGTCTGCACTTTTAGTGATTTTTCAATATTCATTCTTGCAAAAACAAAAAATTTTAAAATCAAAAATACTCAAAGTTAAATCGCAAAATTCTTCTTTCATTATTTTCATAAATTTTTCCAGCAAAATGAGGACAATTGGTATCAAAAAAAACTGAACTACCAAATTTTCCAGTACAAGGTTGATAATTTTCAATTTTAAAATCCTTAATTTCATTTTCTTGATTTATTTTATAATCTTTTTTAAGTGATAATCTTTTGTTTTCGTATTTTTCAACATCACATTCATGAAAGTGTATAGGTCCATTTTCCACAAATACATCATTTAAATAAATCATAACTTTAAACATTCTTCTTTTGTCTATATGAGGAATAAAAGGTAGTTTGTTTTTTGAATAATTTTTTTTTTGACTTAAAACTAACCAGAGATTAAGTATTCTAATTTTTTTATCAAATGCAACGGTTTCAATAATTTTTCTATATATTTTTTGGTAAAAGATATCTGATAATAAATTTTCTTTATCTACAATAGCGACATTTTCATAGTCATTTTTAAGAAATTTTTTATCTTTATAATCTTTATCAAATTTTTTACGAATTTCTATTTCATCTAAATCGAAATAATTATTTTGAAAAATTTCAAAACCTTTATTTAAAGTGATCATTTTAATATTTACTTATACTTTCTCAATTTATTCATTATGGGGATTTCACTTTTATAAATTTTTTTAATCCCATCTCCTAATGATTGATCGACAACATTTAAATCTCTAATTAATCTTGCA
>CABYKN010000041.1 GCA_902519695.1 uncultured Pelagibacteraceae bacterium
AATATTTATGGATTAAAAAAGATTAATCTTAAAAAAAATTTACTAAATATATTTGACAAAGATATCAAAGTTAATTGTTTTGAACCATTAAATGAATTTAATGGCATAGATAATTTTATAGAAAAATTTTGGAATCCTTTATTTGATGCATTTCCAGACATCGAAAGAAGAGAAAATATCATTCTTGGAGGCTCTTTTAGAGACAAAGTCCAAGTAGGTTCTTATTCTACTTTATCGGGTTTCTTTTTAAAGCCTTGGTTAGGTATAAAACCAAATTTTAAAATGATTAATCTTAAATGTTGTGAAATTCATGAAATTAAAAATGAAAGAATTATTGAAAGTCATATCTTAATTGATGTGATGGATTTTTTAAGACAAGCTGACAAATGCGTTATTAATCCATCAAGAGGATCCGAAGGAGCATGGTTACCTCCGTTTAATACAGATGGAGTAAATTTTTTTGAAGAAGACATGAGTAAATCTAAAAATTCATTACAACAAGCTTTGAGCATGAATAGAAGTTTAGATATTAAACCTGAGAAAGAAAATATTTCTAAACATGAATTAAGACAAAGGTTAATAAATCATCCTCAAAAAGAGTTTTGGCACAAAGATATGATTTGGTACGGTCCTTGTGGAATTGGAACATCGAGGTCATTAGAAGGATTTGTAGATATGCATCAGCTACCTTTTAGAAAATCATTTTCTGAGAGAAATTATTGGGAATTAGGACATTTTTGCGAAATTGGAGACGGAAAATTTTCTCTATGTGGTGGATGGCACAGTTTAAAGGCAAAGTATGGATCAAATGATTGGCTTGGATATACAGCAGATAACCAAGACGTTGTTATGAGAGTAATGGACTTTTATCATCATGATGAAGGATTAATTAAAGAGAATTGGGTGCCTATAGATATAGTTCATATTTTAAAACAAATAGGTATTGATGTGTTTGAAAAAATTAAAAATACCAAGATATAATTAAGTTTATTGTTTTAAAGAATATAGATAAAAATAAAATTAATTATTTAGTTAGAGAATCCATATTTTCGTAGTCTCACATCACCAGTTCTAGCATGAGCTTCCATGCCTTCATATCTAGAAATTCTAGCTGCTGCAGCACCAACTTCTTTGTTAGACTCTTTATTCATCTTTTGGTAAGTAACTGTTTTTATAAATTTTCCAACGTATAAGCCTCCAGTATATTTTCCTGCACCTTTTGTTGGTAGAATATGATTTGGTCCAGAGCATTTATCTCCATATGCAACTGTTGTTTCTTCACCTAAAAATAAAGAACCATAATTTTTAAGATTTTTTAAATACCAGTCTAAGTTTTCAGCTTGAACCTCCAAATGTTCAGGTGCATATTCATCACTCACTTTCATCATTTCTTCTTTGGTATCACACATAACTACTTCTCCATAATCTCTCCATGCAGCATCAGCATTATTTCTGTTATGTTCAGGTAGTTCTTGAATAATTTCTGGAACTCTTTTCATAACATAATCACATAAAGATTTATCAGTAGTGTAAAGCCAAGCTGGAGAGTCAGGACCATGTTCAGCCTGTCCAACTAAATCATAAGCAATTATTTCTTTGTCAGCTGTATGATCTGCAATAATGCCTATTTCGGTTGGTCCTGCAAATAAATCAATTCCAACTTTTCCAAATAAAATTCTTTTAGACTCTGCTACAAATTTATTTCCAGGTCCAACAATCATATCTACTTCAGGATTACCAAAGCAACCATAAGCTAGAGCACCAATTGCTCCTATTCCACCTATATTCATAATTACATCTGCACCACATAGGTTAGCTGTATAAATTATAATTGGGTTTGCACCATTTGAGTCTTTTGGTGGACTTGTTGCAATTACATTTTTTACTCCTGCAACTTTTGCAGTTGTCACACTCATTATAGCAGAGGCGATATTATTGTATCTTCCACCAGGAACGTAACACCCAACAGTATTTACAGGTATTAATTTTTGTCCTGCTATTAAACCAGGTGACAATTCAACTTCTGAGTCTTTTCCAAGATTTTCAAGCTGATGTTCTGCAAACTTCCTAACTCTTTCATGAGAAAACTGAATATCGTCTTTAATCTTTTGATCTAAAGTTTTATTTATTTCTTCAATTTTTTCTTTGCTAACAATTATATCACCTTCATAATTATCAAATTTTTTTAAAATATCTTTAACCCCTTGGTCCTTTGTTTTTTCTAAATCTTTTAAAATTGAACTTACTTTAGTTCTTGTTTCATCTTCACCTGTAAATGCAGTTTTTTTAGCTTTTTTTATATAAGTAATTGCCATTATCTTTTCTATTTTATAAATGTTTAAATTATAAAAGATGTTTATTCAACAGAAGTTTAATCTAAAGCAACAACAGCAGCAGCTATTGAAGCAAGTCTTGCTGTCGCATCATCTGATCTACTTGTTATAACAACAGGCACTTTACCTCCAACAACTACACCTGCTGCACATGCTCCCATAAAATAAATCATCATTTTTACAAGTGCATTCCCAGTTTCGACATTTGGAACTAATAATACATCGGCTTCTCCAGCAACTATATTCTCAATTCCCTTAATTGAAGCAGATTTTTTTGAAATACTATTATCAAATGCTAAAGGTCCAAAAATATCAGCATTAAAATTTTCCTTACTTGCCATTTCAGTTAATTCTTTAGCTTCAACCGAACTCTGAACACTATCAATAACTTCTTCTGTTGCTGAAAGGATAGAAATCTTTGGTCTTGGAATATTAATTCTATGACTAAAATCTATAACATTTCTTAAAATATGCATTTTAGTTTTTAAGTTAGGAGAAACATTTAATGCTCCATCGGTTATGATTAATGGTTTATCATCTTTTTGTAATGTCATATGCCAAATATGACTTAGTCTTGTTTTTCCAATTAATTTGTACTCTCTCTTAAGAACTTCTTTCATCAATATATCAGTATGAATATGTCCTTTTACAATAATTTTTACTTTATCTTCCGATGCAAGTTTTGTTGCAATACCTGCTGTATTATTTTCAACTGGCTCATTAATTATTTCAAAATTTGATATATCAAATTTAAGCTCATCTGCGCATTCTTGTATTTTTTGTTTATCACCTATTAATATTGGGGTAATCAATTTTTCAGAGACAGCATCCATTACCGACATCATTGGTAGTTTTTTACCTGCATTTACAATGGCTGCTTTTACACCTCTTTTTTGATGGGCTATATTTAATAGATTAACAGGGCATACTGTAGATTTATCAGATAACATATGAG
>CABYKN010000042.1 GCA_902519695.1 uncultured Pelagibacteraceae bacterium
TAAAGAAATTTAGCATCGCCAATGGCAGATGCAGCTAGTGTTTTAATAGGGCCTGCACTTATTGCATTAACTCTAATATTCTTTGCTCCTAGATCCCTCGCAAGGTATTTAACGCTAGACTCTAATGCAGCTTTACATACTCCCATTACATTATAATTAGGTATGGCTTTATTTGCCTCATAACTCAAAGTAATCATACTACCACCTTGCTTCATTATTTTAGATGCCTCTCTAGCAACCTCAGTAAATGAAAAACAAGATATTAACATACTTCTTAAAAAATTTTCTCTAGTTGTATTTAAATATTCTCCTGTTAACTCGGATTTATCTGAAAATGCAATTGCATGCACTACAAAATCAATTTCTCCCCATTGACTTTTTACGTCTTCGAAAAGTTTTACAACTTCTTCTTTCTTTTCTACATCACAGCTAAATGTTACATTTGAATTTAGTTTTTCTGCGAGTGGAATAACTCTTTTTTTTAAAGCATCACCCAAATATGTAAAAGCTAACTCTGCGCCAGCTTCTGCTAGTTTTTTCGATATACCCCATGCAATTGACCTTTCATTGGCAACGCCCATGATAAGACCTTTTTTTCCCTTCATTAAACTCATAGATCTAAACTTTCTCAAACACTAATGTTGCATTAGTTCCACCAAAACCAAAGCTGTTAGACATAATTGCGTTTAAATTTACATCTTTTTCGACATGTGTAACAATTGGATAATTTTTTGCTTCATCATCCATTTCTGAAATATTTGCTGATGCTGAAATAAAATTATTTTTCATCATTATTAAACTGTAAATTGCTTCGTGAACTGAAGTCGCACCCAATGAATGACCTGACAAAGACTTAGTTGAACTTATCTTAGGTTTATAATCTGGGAAAGCCTCACCAACTGCTTTTAATTCTGTAATATCTCCTACGGGTGTAGATGTTCCGTGAGTATTAATATAGTCAATTTTATTTTTTGAAGTTTCTAGAGCCATTTTCATACATCTGACAGCTCCCTCACCAGATGGTGCAACCATATCATAACCATCTGATGTTGCTCCATAACCAGTTAACTCAGCATATATTTTAGCACCTCTTGCTTTGGCATGCTCATATTCTTCTAAAACAAGAACTCCACCTCCACCAGCAATTACAAAACCATCCCTTGTTTTATCATACGGTCTTGAGGCTTTTTCAGGGGTATCGTTATATTTTGAGGATAGCGCAGTCATAGCATCAAACATTGCAGTCATAGCAAAGTGAACCTCATCACTACCACCTGCAAAAATAATATTTTGTTTTCCTAATTGAATAAGTTCCATAGCGTTACCAATACAATGACCACTCGTCGCGCATGCAGAACTTATTGTGTAATTAGTGCCTTTTATTTTAAATGGGACTGCTAGAGTAGCAGAAGCAGTACTTGCCATAGTTCTTGGTACTATAAATGGACCCATTTTCTTTGGATTTTTTTCTCTAGTTTTATCTGATGCTAAAATCACATTTTCAATTGATGGTCCACCAGATCCCATCACCATTCCTGTTGAAATATTGCTAACTTCATTCTCCTCTAACCCAGAGTCTTTTATTGCTTCACTCATAGCAACATAATTATATGCTGATCCAGCACCCATAAACCGAATAACTTTTCTATCAATGTAATCTTCCAATTTGATATTAGGTTTACCATGAACATGACTTTTTAAATTATGTTCTTTGTATTCCTCAGAAAATGTTATTCCTGATTTTGTATTAACTAACGATTGATAAACTTCATCTTGGTTATTTCCCAAACATGAAACTACACCAAGTCCTGTTACAACAACTCTTTTCATTATTTAAATAATCCCACCTTAAGATTTTCTGCACTATAAATCTTTTTTCCATCAGCAAGCAATATTCCATTTGCAAGTCCCACGGTTGTTTCTCCTTTAACAAGAATTCTTTTCATATCTATTTCATATGTTGCCATTTTGACATTTTTAAGAACTTCACCAGTGAATTTTACAGTACTTACGCCTAATGCTCTACCTCTTCCTGGATTTCCAAGCCAACCAAGAAAAAAGCCAACTAGCTGCCACATAGCATCTAAACCAAGACAACCTGGCATTACTGGATCTTCTCTAAAATGACAATCAAAGAACCATAAATTATCTTTAATATCAAGTTCGGCTTTCATAGATCCTTTTTTATAAAAACCCTCACTCTCAGTTATTTCTGTAATTCTATCAAACATTAGCATTGGTGGAGAAGGTAATTTTGCATTACCTGGACCAAATAATTTACCATTAGCGCAATCAATTAGTTCGTTGTAATTAAAGGAACTTTTTTTCATAATTTTGTAATCTTATTACTTGATTTAGGTACATTATAATATACAAATAGTTTAGAATAGTTTTAAATTGCTTATGACTAGTAAACAAGAATTTATTGAAAAACTAAGAAACTCTAGCTTAAGACCGACTAAACAAAGAATAAATATATGCGAGGTTTTATTTAATAGAGATAAAACTTTCCATTTCACAATAAACGACTTATTCAATTTGATAAAAGATAAAACTGGAGAGAAAGTTTCTTTAGCAACTGTTTACAATACAGTTCATGCATTTCATAAAAAAGGATATCTAAAAGAAATTCCAATAAATTCTAATCAGACTTACTTTGATACAAATGTCACAGATCACCACCATTTCTTTGATGTAAAAGAAGAAAAGCTTATTGATCTTAAAAATGAGGATGTGGGACCGATAGAAATACAAAAATCTATACCTGGAAAAAAAATTAAATCAGTTGAAGTTTTAGTAAAATTAGAAGACTAAGTTTCAAAATTAAATCATAAATATTCTGACTTATTGACAATCTTCTTTAGAATAATTATAAACAAGGAATTAGAATAATTATAATATTAAAGGAGATATATAATAATGAGTGCGGAATTTCATAAAAGTAAAACATTTAAATCAGCAGAATTAAGTAAGTGCCCTTTTACGGGTGCAGGTACACCAGCAAAATTTAGTGCTGGAAGAGGACAAACAAATAGAGATTTTTGGCCAAATAGTTTGAATTTGAAAATTTTAAGTCAGCACTCGAATTTATCAAATCCAATGGAGAAAAAATTTAATTATTCTAAAGAATTTAAAAAACTGAATTACAAAGCACTCAAAAAAGATTTAAA
>CABYKN010000043.1 GCA_902519695.1 uncultured Pelagibacteraceae bacterium
TATCTAATTTTGATTTATCTATTAACAAAGGAGGTCTAGATTTTCCTATTCTATCTTTGGCCTTTTGACTAATTTCTGTAGTTAAATCCAACAAAGTAACAGGAATATTTGCGTTACACAAATGTGCAGCTATACCGCTACCCATTGTTCCAGAACCAATTACAACTACATTATTTATTTTCATAAAGAGGATTTCTTATATTAAATTCAGACTGAGTAGGAAATAAAATAAATGTCATAACTACTGCTGTAAACTTGCTAATTCTTCAATATTAATATGACATCTAATAGCATTACCATTTTCACCTATTTGCCACGGTGGAACCTCTGAATTACAAATATCACCTATTTTCCTAGGGCATCTTCCTTGAAAAGAACAGCCTTTTTCAGGGGGTTTTTCCTCTACTATATCCTCAGCTACTAATTTTGGTTTTATATCTGGATCTGGTTCCAAAACAGCACCTAATAATACTTCAGTATATGGATGTGATGGAAATTTGTAGACATTTTGGGAAGGACCAATTTCACATAATCTTCCTTGATATAAAACTGCAACTCTATCACTAATTGCTCTAACAACAGCCAAATCATGAGAAACAAATACATAGGTTGTTCCTAGATCTTCTTTTAATTGCTGTAATAAGTTTAAAACAGCTGCTTGAACCGAAACATCTAAAGCTGATGTAACCTCATCACACAAAATTATATCTGGTTTAGCAGCAAATGCTCTTGCGACTGCAACTCTTTGTTTTTCACCGCCTGATAGTTGTCTGGGATATCTTGACATATAAAATTCTCCCAACCTTACTTTTTTTAGTAGATCGATAATATTTTTTTTTAATTCTTCTCCTGATAAATTAAAATATAACTTTAAAGGTTGAGAAAGTATTTGCTCAACTGTGTGGTTTGGATTTAATGACTCGTCTGGATTTTGAAATATAAGTTGTATTGCTCGAAGATCATTTGGATTTCTCATTTTTAAATCAGAAGATAATATACGATCATTTTCAAATTTAATTTGACCATCTTTTGTTTTGAGTAAACCAGCAATTGATTTTAGGATAGTAGACTTACCGCTTCCAGACTCTCCAACTAGTGCAATAGTCTCTCCTTTTTTAATATCTATATTTATATCTTTCACTGTTGGGTTATGATCAGAAATTTTATTTAATAATTGATCGAAAAATTTCTGCTTTGCATAACTAATTGAGACATCCTTTAATTTTAAAACTTCAATTGCTTCACTATTATTTAATTTTTTTGTTATTGAAGTTTGCAAATTATTATTTTGGTTTATTAATTCTTTATGATTAAAACATCTGACGTTGGTATCTAATTCTTTAATATGTTCCAGATCTGGTGAATTTTTTTTACAATGATTAGTTGCTAAGTTACATCTATCATAAAAACTACAACCTTCATTTATACTTCCAGGCTGAGGTTGGCTTCCTGGCATAGAAGCTGGAAGTCCAGCTAGTGAAAGTTTAGGTATCGATTTTAATAATCCATATGTATAAGGATGAATTGGTTCCTTTAATATTTTTCTTGCTGGTCCTTCTAAAACAATTTCTCCAGCATACATTACAACTATTCTATCGCTGACTTGTGCTATGGCTCCTAAGTCATGACTAACATAGATCATAGATGTTCCAGTATCTTTTGCTATAAATCTTAATAGTTCTAATACATGAGCTTGTGTTGTAACATCTAATCCAGTAGTTGGCTCATCTAATAAAAGTAAATCTGGTTTGCCAGCCAATGCCATTGCAACAGCAACTCTTTGTTGCTGCCCTCCAGAAAGCTCGTGAGGATAACGAAAAGCCATAGTTTCTGGTGAAGGAAGTCTAACTTTATTTAGTAACTCAGAAATTTTTTTATCTCTATCTGTTTTGTTTAGATCTGTATGTAATCTTAATGCTTCATCAATTTGGTATCCAATTTTTAAATTTGGTGTTAGTGCTTGTCCTGCATTTTGTGGTATCATGGCTATTTTTCTACCTCTAATTTTTTCTAGCTGTCTACTGCTCATCTTCAATAAATCCTCAGATTTAAAGAGGCATTCACCCTTAAGAGGAAATAAGCCTTGTTTTATATAGCCCATCATAGCAAGTGCTAAAGTGCTTTTTCCAGAACCCGACTCCCCTACAATCCCTACAGTCTCTCCTTTTTTTATATTGGTTGAAACATTTCTGAGTATTGAAATTTGTTTGCCCTTCTGACTGTTAAATCCAATTGATAAATTTTTGACACTTTCAATTATTTCATTCATTTAAACAGGTGCCTTTGTTGAACGATCAATTCCTAAAGCTTTTGCAAATGCATCAGCAGTTAAATTTATTCCAATTATTAACGAACTTAATCCTACTATCGGAGCAATTACAGACCAATATGCAAACGACATCAATCCTCTGGCATTGGAGATCATTAAGCCCCAATCAGGTGTTGGAGGGCTTACACCAAAACCTAAGAATGACAATGAGCTAAATCCTAACAACATCCAAGACCATCTCATTGCTCCTTCTACTAATATAGCGTCTCTAACATTTGGAATAATTTCATTCCAAATAATAGACATGTTACTATGACCTCTAGCTCTGGCTGAAACTATAAAGTCTTTAGCAATAACATCGTGAGTAGCAGCTCTAGCAACTCTTACTATTCCTTTACCATAAAAAAAGCCTAGTGCAGGAATTAAAACCTCTGTTGATGTTCCTAAAAGAGAAACAATTAATAGCATTGCAAGTATCCAAGGAATGGAAAGAAACGCATCAACAACTCTCATTACAACATCGTCAATTTTACCTCCAACTAAACCACAAAAAATTCCAAGTAAACCTCCCCACAGAAGAGCTATCAGTGATCCGAAGAAAGTTACAGTAAGGGCTGTTCTCCCTCCAAGTATTGTCCTTGTGAAAACATCTCTACCCAAGCTATCTGTTCCAAACCAATGGTCGGCTGAAGGTGCAA
>CABYKN010000044.1 GCA_902519695.1 uncultured Pelagibacteraceae bacterium
GATTTAATTTTCAAAATTCTTTAAAATTAATCTAGTTTTATTTGATCAGCAAAATATGTTATAATTGCATTTGCTCCAGCTCTTTTAAAAGAAACTAGACTTTCATATATCGATTTTTTATCTAATATATTCTTTGAAATTGCATTTTGTATGAGACTATATTCTCCTGATACTTGGTATGCAATAACTGGAATTTTAAAATTATTCTTAACTTCCCTAATTATATCAAGATAAGGCATCCCTGGTTTTACTATAATCATGTCTGCTCCTTCTTTTATATCTAATGCAACTTCTCTTAATGATTCATAATTGTTTTTAAAATCCATTTGATAAGTTTTTTTGTCTCCTTTTAAGAGACTTCTTGATCCAACAGCATTTCTGAATGGGCCATAAAAACTTGAAGCATACTTAACAGCATATGATAAAATTTGAACATCTTTAAGATTATTTTTATCTAAAGCTTTACGAATTTTTAAAACTCTACCATCCATCATATCTGATGGTGCAATCACATCGCAACCTATTTTTGCCTGCAATATTGATTGTTTAATTAATATTTCTAATGTTTCATCATTTAAAATTTCATTTTTTTTAATTATTCCATCATGACCATGTGATGTATATGGATCTAATGCAACATCACACATTATTCCAATTTCGTTCTTATAATTTTTTTTGATTAATTTTATTGCTTGGCAAACTAAATTATTTTCATTTAATGCTTCATTTCCATATTCATCTCTTTTTCTTGGATTTGTATAAGGGAATAAAGCTACCATTGGTATTCCCAATTTTAGTGCTTTATCAACTACACTTTTTAATTTATCAATAGAGTACCTAAAAACATTTGGCATTGAATTAATAGGAACTTTTTTTGCTTTTCCTTCAGTAAGAAAGATAGGTAAAATAAAATCATTGTAAGATAGATCATTATCTTGGATTAATCTTCTAGACCAATTGAATTTTCTTGATCTTCTCAATCTTAAATTAGGATAGCTACCCGTGATAATCATTATCAATTAATTTTTTTGATGCGACAATAGTAATATTTATTATAATAGTCTATAAGATAGTAGAGCAGCGATGTCACAATTATTCAATGATTTCCAAAAACAAGATGTAAAATTTGACATCATAAAATTAAAACAAGCTTGTGAAGAAGTATTAAAAATAAAAGGTTTTGATACAAGTCTTGGAATACCTCACTTCGCCGGTATACCTCTAAATCAAATTCCAGGTGATCCAGATTCTGTTAAAGGAAATAATGTAAGAGGCATTTATTGGACTAAACCAGATAGTACAGGTGTTGAGGTACAGAGGGAAAGTAAAATTGATGAACATAAATATACACAATTTGTTGAAGACTTTAAAAATACTTATTTCAAAGAAGTTTATGACCAATTAACAAAAAAGTATAAATTAGGTAGGATGAGACTTCTTCTTAAAGAGCCAAGATCAACATTGAGTTGGCATAGAGATCCTGAGCCAAGGCTTCATATACCTATATACACAAATCCTGGAGCAATAATGGTCGTTGATAATGTTGCAAAACATATGCCAGCAGATGGCTCTGTTTGGATTACTAATAATACTAAATATCACAATGCATTTAATGGAGGTGAAGAAAATAGAGTTCACCTTGTAGCTTGTGTTTTAAATTACAAATTTAATTAAATTGAAAAAAATTTTTATTGCTTCAGATCATGGTGGTTTTAATTTAAAAAGTAATATTTTAAAATACTTTAATAAAAATTATCTAATAAAAGATCTGGGACCAAAACAAAATACGAAGTCCGTTGATTACCCTGATTTTGCTCATAAACTTTGTAAACAAGTGGCTAAAAATAAGAATCATATAGGAATACTTGTTTGTGGTTCAGGAGTAGGAATGTCTATTGCTGCAAACAAAAATAAGGGAATACGCGCGGCTTTATGCTATTCAGTAAAAAATGCCAAATTATCGCGATTGCATAATGATGCAAATGTTATAACATTAGGAGAAAGGCTTATTAAAAAAACAGTTGCTTTAAAATGTGTTGAGAGCTTTCTAAAAACTGAGTTTGAAGGCGGTAGACATATAAAAAGAATTAAAAAAATATAGGTAAATAAATGTCTAGTGAAAAAAAATATTTAAATACTCAATATGAAAACTTTTTTGAAAAAAAATTGTCTGAAGCTGATCCAGAAATATTTGATGCAGTAAATAAAGAATTGATCAGACAACAAAATCATATCGAATTAATCGCATCAGAAAACATTGTTTCACAAGCTGTTTTAGAGGCACAAGGTTCAGTACTAACAAATAAGTATGCCGAAGGTTACCCAGGTAAAAGATATTATAACGGTTGCGAACACGTTGATGTTGCTGAGTCACTTGCTAACGATAGATTAAAAAAACTCTTTAATTGTAAATTTGCGAATTCACAACCACATTCTGGTGCGCAAGCTAACGGAGCAGTGTTTTTAGCATTATTAAAGCCAGGTGATACTTTTATGGGAATGAGTTTAAATTCTGGTGGTCATATTACTCATGGTCTTAAAATTGCAATGTCAGGCAAATGGTTTAATGCAATAAGCTACGATGTAGATAAAACCTCTGAATTAATCGACTATGATGAAGTTGAAAGATTAGCAATTGAAAATAAACCTAAACTTATAATTGCTGGAGGTAGTGCATACTCTAGGATAATTGATTTTAAAAGATTTAGAGAAATTGCTGATAAGGTTGGAGCATTCTTTATGGTAGATATGGCTCACTTCTCAGGTCTTGTTGCTGGTAAAGGTTATCCAAATCCAGTTGATCATGCTCATGTCGTTACATCTACAACTCATAAAGTTTTTAGAAGTGCCAGAGGTGGAATTATTTTAACAAATCATGAGGATATTTATAAAAAAATTAATACAGCTGTATTTCCTGGTTATCAGGGTGGCCCTCTTATGCATATAATTGCTGCAAAAGC
>CABYKN010000045.1 GCA_902519695.1 uncultured Pelagibacteraceae bacterium
CATCACAAGCTGAAGCAATTGTTACTGAAACCTTAAAAAATTGTGATGACGGAGAATTATATTTAGAAAATCATAAATCTGAGTCTATTGTTTTAGATGATAATAAAATAAAGAGCTCAACTTATAACTCTGATCAAGGATATGGTTTCAGAGCTGTGACAGGAGAGGTTGTTGCTTACTCTCATTCTAATGATATTTCAAAAGAGTCACTAAGAAAATCAAGCGAGAATTTAAAAGATACGTTAAAGTCAAAAAAAGGAACCTATAATCAAGAAATTCCTAAAACTAATAGCAAATATTACGAAAACATTAATCCTATAGAAAGCAAGACTTTCGACTCAAAGATAGATTTGCTGAACAGTGTTAATAATTATTTAAGATCAAAAGGCTCAATTGTAAATCAAGTAACTGCAAATTTTTTAGGTGAACATAAATCAATAGAAATTATTAGGTCTGATAATCAAGTTTTGAAAGATGATAGACCATTAGTCAGATTCAACGTTTCCGTAGTATTAGAGAAAGATGGAAAAAAAGAAACAGGTATTTATGGAGTTGGAGGAAGACAAAGTTATGATGATTATCTAAAAGATGGAAGCTGGAAAGATGTTTGTGATGAAGCTTTTAGAATCGCAAATGTGAATTTAGAAAGCAAACCAGCGCCAGCAGGAGAAATGAAAGTTGTTTTAGGTCCAGGATGGCCAGCGATTTTAATACACGAAGCGATTGGACATGGTCTTGAGGGTGATTTTAATAGAAAAAAAACTTCAGCTTTTCATAATTTAATGGGGCAGCAAGTAGCTAGCGAAGGAGTTACGATTGTAGATGACGGCACCTTACATCAAAGAAGAGGAAGTTTAACTATAGATGATGAAGGAACGCCTACTGAAAATACAGTTTTAATAGAAAATGGAATTTTAAAAAACTATATGCAAGACCGTTTAAACGCTCGTTTGATGGGAACTAAGTCAACAGGTAGCGGAAGAAGAGAAAGTTATAAACATGTGGTTTTACCAAGAATGAGAAATACAATGATGTTGTCAGGTAAATATTCGCAAGATGAAATGATAAGTTCAGTTGATAAAGGTATTTTCGCTGTAAGTTTTGGAGGAGGACAAGTTGACATAACATCAGGAAAATTTGTCTTCAACTGCACAGAAGCGTACGAAATCAATAATGGTAAAATAGGATCACCAATCAAAGGAGCTACATTAATTGGAGATGGACCATCAATTTTAAAAGAAGTTTCACTAGTCGGTAATGACATGAAATTAGATCCAGGTATTGGAACATGCGGGAAAGCTGGACAAGGTGTTCCAGTAGGAGTAGCTCAGCCGTCAATTCTTATAAATAAGATGACTGTTGGTGGAACAAAACTTTAATCTAAATGATAAAGGATCAGGAATTTTTAAAAGATATAGCGTCTTTTTGTATTGAAAACTCTAAAAAACTAGGAGCAACAGATGTGGGTGTAAAAGTAATTCACTCTGTCTCAGAAAATGTTAGTTTTAGAAACAAAAAATTAGACGAGTCAAATAGAGCAGATAGTTTTGCTGTCAATTTAACTACTTATATAGAGAAAAAAAAATCAAGCATTAATTCATCAGATCTATCTAAATCAAACTTAGAAAAACTAATAGAACGTTGTATTGATGCTACAAAAATCACTCCATCAGATGAAAATAATTCATTACCAGATAAAGATTTAATGTCTAAAGAGATAAGAGACCTTAATCTTTATGATGAAACACATTATCCAAATAATAAAAAGATTGAATTTTTAAAAAAAGTTGAAGAGACAGCATCAACGGACGAAAAAATAGTTAATACTGAAGCTGGTTTTACCGAAAATAAAAATAATTTTATACTCGCAAATAGTAATGGTTTTTTAGGTGGATACAAAACCTCAAATTTTTCGTCTTCATGTGTAGCAGTATCAAGAATTAATGGTGCAATGGAAAGAGATTATGAGTTTGGTAGCACAAGATTCTTGCAAGATATGATGAAACCAGAAGAAATTGGAAAAATAGCTGCCAACAAAGCAATAAAAAAGTTAGGTCCAAAAAAAATTAAGAGTGAAAAAATTGGAGTAATATTCGATAAAAGAATTTCCAAAGGTATATTAAGTACACTAGCAAGTGCAATTAGTGCGAGTGCTATTGCAAGAGGGACTTCTTTTTTAAAAGATCAAATCAATTCTGAAGTTTTTCCAAATTCAATTAATATCATCGATAATCCAAAAATTGAAAAAGGATTAGGTTCCCAAAACTTTGATAGCGAAGGGGTTGAAACCAATTCTTTGAAACTAGTTGAGAATGGCATTTTAAAAAATTATTTAATTGATACTTATTATGGTAAAAAGTTAAATTTAAAATCTAATGGTAGGTCCGGGGGAACAACAAACTTATACTTTGAAAACGGTACCTTAAGTTTTAAGGATTTGCTAAATTCAGAAAAGAAGTTTCTATATATAACAGAGACTATAGGCCATGGAGGTAATATTATTACAGGAGATTACTCAGTTGGAGCGTCAGGATTTATGGTTGAGGATGGAGAATTAACTTACCCAGTAAGTGAAATAACTATTGCTGGAAATTTTAAGGAAATGTTCAAGAATATTACTTTGGCAAACGATTTAGAGATGAAATACTCTACAAATGCACCTACACTTTTGATTAATCAAATGACAGTAGCGGGAAAATAATTATTGAATTTTTTTTAGTCTATATTCCCATAAACCCACTCTTTTATAAGCTACTTTTATAATCAATGCTTTTTTCTTATCATACCATACTTCAAAATTTAATTTTTTATCATCAGGTAGATTTGGGTCAGTAGAAAATAGTCTAAAGTGTTCTACATCATATTCTTTATTATAAAGTTTAATTTTTTCTTTTCCTAAAAATTCTATGTTTTGTTTTTTTACACTTCCAGATAATGGACTTATTTGTGTCTCAGTTT
>CABYKN010000046.1 GCA_902519695.1 uncultured Pelagibacteraceae bacterium
TTCTTAATTTAACACATTTAGCAAATGAAAGGGCAGGAAATCTTTCAGGAGGTCAAAAAAAATTATTAGAATTAGGAAGAACTATGATGGTTGATGCAAAATTGGTTTTACTTGATGAAGTGGGAGCGGGAGTTAATCGAACACTTTTAAAAGATCTAGGAACTGCAATATTAAAATTGAATAAAGAAAAAAATTACACTTTTTGTATGATAGAGCATGATATGGATTTTATAAGCAGAATGTGTGATCCAGTAATAGTAATGGCAGATGGTTCAGTTTTATTCGAAGGAACATCTGATGAAGTGAAAAAAAACGAAAAAGTAATTGAGAGCTATCTTGGAAAGTCAAACTTAACAAAAAAAGAAAATTAATGGCATACTTTGAAGGAGCAAAAATGACTGCAGGTTATGGGGATGGTCCTGATATTATTAGTTCATGTTCCATAACTGCCAATAGGGGAGAGATAGTAGCTATTCTAGGTCCCAATGGTGCTGGCAAATCAACAGCCATGAAAGCGATGCTCGGATTATTAAAATTAAAATCAGGCTCTGTTACTTTAAATGGTGAAGATATTTCAAAAATTAATCCTCAAGATCGAGTAAAAAAGGGTATTTCATTTGTTCCACAAACAAGAAATGTATTTGCAGAATTAACTGTAAGAGAAAATTTAGAGATTGGTGGCTTTTTGACAGAAGGTAGTTTAGAAAATAAAATTGAGAGTATTTATAGTTTATTTCCAATCTTGAGTGAAAAAAAATCCCAAGTCGTTGGACAATTATCTGGCGGACAACGTCAGCAAGTCGCACTTGGAAGAGCTTTAATGAGTGATCCATCAGTTCTTATGTTAGATGAGCCCACAGCTGGAGTTTCTCCAATTGTAATGGATGAATTGTTTGAACATATAATAAAAGTTAAAAAAACAAATGTTGCCGTTATTATGGTTGAGCAAAACGCAAAGCAAGCATTAAGTATTTCAGATCGAGGCTATGTATTGGTAACAGGTCAAAATAAATTTGAGGGATCCGGTAATGATTTACTTGAGGATCCTGAGGTTCGTAGATCATTTTTGGGAGCGTAATGGATTTCTTAAATGCAATAATTGTACTTTTTAATTTCACAGTAATACCAGCGTTAGCTTATGGTTCACAATTAGCTTTAGGTGCTATTTTTGTTACTTTAATTTATGCAGTTTTAAGATTTGCTAATTTTGCAACCGGAGACATGATGTCTTTCGGGACAATGTTTGCAGTTATTCTAACATATTATTTTCAGTCTTTAGGTTTTGGATTAGGTTTTTTACCAACAGCACTTTTAACAATTCCTTTCGCCATCCTTATGATGATTTTATATATGTTAATCATAGATAAATTTGTTTTCAGTTATTACAGGATAAAAAAAAGTCCTCCAGTTCAGTTTGCAATGGTTAGTGTAGGGGTTATGTTTGTCACTCAAGCCTTAATTAGAATAATCATTGGACCATCTGATAGAAGATTTTTAGATGGTGAAAAATTTATAATTAAAGCAACAGAATTTAAAGAAATGACTGGTCTTGCAGAAGGTATAACTTTAAAATCAACACAAGCAATAACAATAATCGTAACTTTAATTGTTGTTTCAATAATGTTTTGGTTTTTAAATAGAACTAAAACTGGAACAAGTATGAGAGCTTATTCAGACAATGAAGATTTAGCATTATTGTCTGGTATAGATCCTAAGAGAGTTGTTTTGATAACATGGGTCATCGCAGGAATTTTGGCTACTATTGGTGGAGTATTATACGGTTTAGATAAAAGTTATAGACCTTTTGTTTATTTTAATAATATGCTCCCAATATTTGCTGCAGCAATTGTTGGGGGAATTGGAAATCCATTTGGAGCCTTCTTAGGTGGATACGTTATAGCTTTTGCAGAAATATTTGTAACCTACGCATACAAAAGATTTATTTCATATCTATTACCTGAACATCTTGAGCCAGATTCTTTACTCCAGTTATTATCGACAGATTACAAATTTGCTGTTTCGTTCTCAATTTTAGTAATTGTTTTATTAATAAGACCGTCAGGTATCTTTAAAGGAAAAGTCATATGAAGAATTATAAAAATGTCATAGCCGCATATTCAATCATGATATTCTTAATAATTTTGGTTGGGATATTTCAATCCTGGTCTATTGCATTAACTATTTTAAATTATTGTTTAATTTCCGCAGTTATGACAATTGGGGCAAATATACAATGGGGTTATGCTGGATTAATTAATTTTGGGATAATGGGATATACAGCACTAGGAGGATTAGCTGTAGTCTTAGTTTCGGTTGAACCAGTCAAAAAAGCTTGGCAAGTTGGAGGTTTAAATATTTTAGCTTGTATATGGATAATCGTTGCAATTATCTTTGTAGTTAAATTTATACTTAATAGATTTGATAAATCTAAATTAAGAAATTACTCAGTAGCCTCTGTAATTTTAGGTGGAATAATTTTATTAAGAGTGACTGCTGCACCTGGAATAGAGGCGATCGAGTCAGTTGATCCAGCAAAGACAGGATTTCTCGGTGGCATGGGATTACCCGTTTTATTTTCCTGGATTTTCGGTGCGCTGTTGGCTGGCAGTTTAGCATTTATCATAGGAAAGATCGCATTAGGTCTGCGTGCAGATTATTTAGCTATTGCAACATTATTAATAGCAGAAATTATTGTTTCAATTATTAAACATGAGGAATGGTTGGCAAGAGGTGTAAAAAATGTAATAGGTTTAAAAAGACCAGCACCATACGAAATAGATCTACAAACTTCAGGATGGTTTATAGACTTAGTAGCAAAATTTAATTCATCAAAATTAAATTTAATTAATTCAATCTCTGATAAGCAAGAAACTCTAAATCAAATGGTTATTGATGCTTCATCGGTTTATGTAAAATTATGTT
>CABYKN010000047.1 GCA_902519695.1 uncultured Pelagibacteraceae bacterium
TGTTATTTATTTTTTTAATTTTACCAACGTTTGCCAACAGTTTTGACGAACACTATAGATTCGATCACTGGGCTTATGAAAGAATTATGTTTGGAAAAACTGAAAGTCGTGAAGAAGCAAAAAAACTTTTAGACAGTTATAAACTTAATAATCTTGAGGTAAGAGATACAAATAAACCTTATTTAGGAGCTATAATAGATGGTCATGCACATCCTAGAAAATCCACCGGAAGAGCTTTAGATATAGGTACTGAGTATTTTATAGAAGATTTGCCAATGTTAACAAATAAGGCAAATGTTTTTATGTCTGTAATTATGGGAACTCCAAATACTTACAAATCAGAAGATAATTGGAATTATTATTATGATTTTGCTGCAGAGCATCAGAATGTTTTAACTAATTGTCATTCCAATTTTATTGGAATGTCAGCAAATAAAAAAAAATATAAGAACTCAGAAGTTAATAAAGAGTTTAAAGAAACTATTAAAAGATTTAAAAAAGGACAATGTTATGGATTGGGAGAAGCTGGACTAGTTCACTATAATAAAAAGAAAAAAAATCCCCCTTATGGTGGGTATCAACCGCAATTAGATTTAGATCTTAAGCACCCAATTATTGATAAGGCTTTCGAATTTGTCAATGAACACCGTATGCCGATTAATTTACACCTGGAGCCTTTTCATGAAATAGATGGGATAGATAGATTAACAGAGTTTAAAAATTTTTATAAAAAAAAATGTGAAAAATACCCCAACGCAAAAATTGTGATAGCTCATACAGGAATGATGCCAACAAAAGACCTTGAAGAAATTTTTGATTATTGTCCTAATACATATACTGACTGGAAAATAGCATTTCATTGGTCTTCTCTTTGGGGCTTTGAGGATTTGCATATCCCAAATGATTATAGATTTAAATTACATGAGGTTTGGGCAAAATCGATGGAAAAATATTCCGATAGATATTTTTTTGGTTCTGATCATAAATTAGGTAAAAGCCCAGCACATGATGTTTTTGTTGAACACTATATGAAGCATGTTCGTTTGATGATTGGATCTTTAAGCCCAGATGTACAAGAAAAGATTGCATATAAAAATGCAGCTAAACTTTTTAAAATTAATCTTAATCAACCTTTAATTGTTGGCAAACAATAAAAAATGAAAAAAATTCTTTTAACTTTATTTAGCATATTTTTATGTTTATCTGCTGAAGCAAAAGTTAAATCTAAAGATATATCTTTTCCTAAACATTTTTATACAGATAAGATTAAGTCATGCTCATATGTGGGTGGTGAGACTTTTAAATCCAAATATAAAAAAGCTAGAATTGAAAGCTTAATACGTTTAGATTGGATGAGTGAATGGGCGCTGGGAAATTCTAGAAGTGTAAATCACTTAAATCTAACTGGTCCAATGAGCATGTTTGCTGTTGCTACCCATAATGCAATTGGTAATAATGATAAAACTGACATTGATGACGCTAAAGGAATATTGATTAAAATAGCTAAAGCAAATGTTTTACTAGATACAATCGGTAAAGAAGAGTTAAAAAAGAAACCAAAATGTTGGAAAGATGGAAATCCCGAGGCACCTTGCTGGTATCATGCATATGAATTTGCAAGGGATGCTTTTACAAATTATTTGCTAATAGCAATTTATCTTAAAGATTACTTAAGTGATAAAGAAATTAAAATTGTTAACAAGTATATTAAAAAAATGCATAAAAAATTTATTAAGCCTGAAGAATTTTTAGAGAAAGAAAAAGGATTCTATGCAATGGGAAACGGAGGAATTCCAAACTTAGCTTATGCTCATTGGACAAACAATAAAAAACTAGCAGCAAAAGAATTCAATTTTAGATTTAAAAATATAGAGGAAGTGTTTTATGATGATGGCTATATCAATAATAATTCTTTTAGAGGGTTTAGAGCCCTATGGTATCACTCTTATGGTTTAAATTCAGCTTTAGGATACATCTATTTAGCTAAAAATTGGGGGGCTAAAGTTCCAGACCTAGTTATGAATAGAATTACTAAAGCAGCGGAAGTATTAAATTTAGGGATCACTGATTATGAAAGTTTCTCCTCAAGAAAATACGATGGTAAGCAAAAAAATAATCAATATAAAAAACATAATGCTAGAAAGCACACACATCAAGAGGCTTTAGCTATTGATACCTTAATGGAAATGGTAACTGGAATAAAACATGAAAAAGATATTACTTATTTAGCCAAAAGACCAAAGTATGGCATAGACAATCTAATTGGATTTAATGCTAATTGTATAAAATGAAAAAACTTTTTCGGATCGTGATACTGGGTTATCGGACTTTATAGGATAACTAGAAACAAACTTGAAACCAGAGAGATAAAATAAAAAAATTTTATTTATTAGACTTGTTGAATTATAAATATTAGCATAAAAACTCATGAAATTTACAAATGCCCTCGTGGTG
>CABYKN010000048.1 GCA_902519695.1 uncultured Pelagibacteraceae bacterium
AGATAAGCAGAATATTGCAATTATGGAAGTTGAATGCGGTAAGGTTATAATAGAATTAGATCCTAAAATAGCACCTAAAGCTGTAAATCGATTTAAAATGTTAATAAATAGCGGTTCCTATAATGGCTCAACTTTTTATCGAGTAATAGAAAATACTTTGATACAAGCTGGAGATATTGAATATGGAAATGTATCTAATCTAAATTATTCTAAAGTAGGAACTGGTAAATCTGGTTTAGGAACAATTAAATCTGAGCTTAGTAGTAATTTTTTATTTAATGCTGGCTCCGTGGCTTTTGCTAGGAAAGATCAATTCGACACAGAAGATAGTGAATTTTTTATTACTTTAATAGATATACCAATATATCAAGGTGAATATACTCCAATTGGAAGAGTAATTGCAGGGATGGACTCTTTAAAAAAAATTAAAATGGGAAATAAATCAACTTATGTATTAAAACCGGATTATATTAAAAATATAAAGTTATTAATTAACTAGAGGTTTTCCGGTAGATAATGTGTGTTTAATTCTATCTTGGGTTTTACTTGTCTCAATTAATTTCATGAAAGCATCTAACTCTAATTTAAACAACTGATCTTCTGTAAGAGTTTTATCTATAGTTGTATCGCCACCACTTAAAACATTTGCTAGCTCTGTTCCAACCATTATTCCATGATCTAATATAATTTTATCATTATACAGTTTTTCTAACATGCCAACCATTTTATCTTTTAAAGATTTACCAGATAAATTAAATGTGCATTGTTTAGGAGGAGTAAATTCTTTATTTTGATCCAAAATTTTTCTTGCTTCATTTAATAGACTATTTCTGCTCATAATTTTTTTATTTTCTGGGATTAAATACTTTAGAGGTTCAGCTTCGACTGGAGATGTTGCAGTTTTTGCATAACCAATGATATCAAAAACTTTTAAAGGCGCAAAATCTGGATCATTTTTTGCCTCTTCTGTTTGAGACCATCTCCATAACATTTCTTTGCATCCTCCTCCGGCTGGAACTAAACCAACCAATGTTTCAACTAATCCAACAACAATATTTGTATGCGAAGCAACGAAGTTACTTTGAACTAAAACTTCAAACCCACCCCCAAGTGTAAGACCTGATGGTGCTGAAACTACAGGAAATTTTGAGTATTTTAAGTGTTTGCATGTTTCTTGAAAATAACCGACAAATTTTTCTATTGATTTAAAGTCACCTTTATCTGCAAAATTCATAGTATATGTTAAATTAACACCGGCAGAAAACTGCATACTTTCATTAATAATTATTAATGGTTTGTCTGTAGCATTTTTTAAAGAGTCCATTGAGTCATAGTCCAAAGCGTTTGCTTTAGTTGTAAATTCGACAATGTTAAATTCAGGAAATCTATAAATTTCAGCAGAATTATTTTTATCAAGTTTAAGGGCTCTTGGTTTAATTTTCCCTAAAGTTTCAATTTCAGTATATTGTTGTCTCTCACCATAAAAATTTTCATCTTTGGATTTTGATAAATTTTCTAAAAATTTATTTCCCTCAAAATTATCAATTTTTTGAAAAAAATTATTTACTCCAATTTCTTTTAACATTTCAAAAGGTCCTCTAGACCAATTGAAGCCAAGTCTCATTGCTTCATCAATGTCGTTAAACTTATCTGTAATACCTGGAACTAATGAAGAAGAATATTTTATTATCTTAGAAATTACTGACCAAGCGTAATCTCCATATTTATCTCCACGATTAATTAATTTTTTTAAATCAACTTTTTCAGATTTGATATCTATTTTTTTTGAGGGAGAATATTCCCCAGTTTCAAGATTGATGGCCTCTAAAATTTTCTTACCACCCTCCTTATTCATTCTATAAAATCCACCCTTTCCTTTTCGACCAGTATATCCAGTCTCTATTAATTTTTTTACAAGTGGCATTTCTCTTGCTACAGGTTGAAATGGATCGTTTTCAGGTAATTCTTTAATAAAACTTTTTAATACATCTGCCATTAAATCAATACCAATTAGGTCATACAATCCAAAAACTCCAGTTTTAGGTATGCCCATTGGTCTACCAAAGACAGCATCAGCTTCTTCTACACTAAGTTTCATATTAAATGCTTCAGTCATTGCAATTTGCATTGCATAAACTCCAATTCTATTACCTAAAAATCCTGGAGTGTCATTACAGATAATTGCACCTTTGCCCAAATTTATTTCACAAAAATCTTTTAAAAGGTTAACTTTATCTAAATCACTTTCATTACTTTTTACTATTTCTAGTAAATCCATGTATCTAACAGGA
>CABYKN010000049.1 GCA_902519695.1 uncultured Pelagibacteraceae bacterium
CACCTGGTTTCAGATGTAAAAGAATAGAATCTGGATTATTATCAGCTGGACAAGACTTTAATCATGAAACAAATCCATATGATGTTGGTTTAGGTAAGTATGTCGATTTAAAAAAAAATTATTTTATTGGAAAATCAGCATTGATGACTGCTGATAAAGAAAAAAGATGTTGGGGAATACGAGTAGAAAATGGAACAGGTTTAAAAGGAACTTACATAAAATTTAATAATGAAGTAATTGGAAAAATTACATCTAGCACTTGGTCTCCTTTTCAAAAATGTGGTGTTGGAATAGTTTTAATGAATTCTACAAAACATAAACCAGGAATAATAGTGGATGTTAATTGCAATGATAATAAAATTCACAAAGGTGAGATATGCACATTGCCAATGTATGACTTTAAAAATGAAATTGTAAAAGGTTTAAAAATCGATATTCCAACAGGTCCTTCTCCGTGGTCAGGAATAAAAAAATAATAATAGCAATTGGTGGTGGTGGATTTACACATTCGTCTGATGAAGACTTGGATGAATATGTTATAAATCAAGTTAATAAATCAAAAATCAATATCGGTTTTTTACCTACAGCTAGCAATGATAATCAAGAAAAGACCGATCTTTTTTATAAAAGATTTAAATCACAAAAATTTAAATTATCTCATTTTAATCTCTGTTCAAGTGTGGAAGGTTTTAATGAATGGTTGTTAAACAAGGATATAATTTATGTGGGAGGTGGTAATACCTCTGACATGATTAATATTTGGAAAAGACATAATCTTATCAAAGTCTTTAAAGATGCATATGAAAAAGGAATAATTCTGAGTGGAATAAGCGCAGGAGCTGTTTGTTGGTTTGATTGGATATTATCAGATTCAGTCAATAAAGAGTTGAGTCCATTAAAAGGAATAAATTTTTTAGATGGAAGTTGCACACCGCATTCTTCAGATAATAATCGACTTCGACAATTTATTTCAGAAATTAAAGATGGAAATTTGCCAGATGGAATAGCTATTGATGATGGTGTAGCTGTGCTTTTTATTGACGGAGTTCCTTCTGAGGTTTATTCTTCAAGAATTAATCATGACGCTTATTATGTGACTAGACATGATAAGATAAGTTTAAAAACATATATAGAAAATTTAAATGGATAACATTAAAGCCAGTAACAAAATTTTTAGCATTGAAGACGCAAAAAAACTATCAAAGAAAAGATTACCAAAGATAGTTTATGATTTTATTGATGGTGCATCTGGAGATGAAAAATTATCAGAAATTAATAGTTTTGCTTTAGATCAAATACGACTTGAGCCAAGAGTATTAAGAAATGTAGAGGAAAGAAAACTAAAAAAAAATATTCTTGGATTTAACTATGACTATCCTTTTGGTTTTGCCCCAATGGGTATGACAAATCTTTCATGGCCAGGCGCAGACTCAATGCTGGCAAAAGAAAGTTCAAGAAATAATATACCAACTTGTGTATCGATGGCTTCCACAACTACCCTAGAAAAAATGTATGAGCTTTCAAAAGGTCATTCATGGCTTCAACTTTATATTTTTCAGGATGAAGCTTTTGTCATGGAATTGCTAGATAGAGCAGAAAAAACTGGTTATGAAGTTGCTATACTTACTGTTGATGTTCCAGTTTTATCTAGGAGAACTAGAGATGATAAAAATGGATTTTCATATCCATTTAAAATTGGACCTAAACAATTTTTTGATTTTGCAACTCATCCTGTTTGGTCAATATCTACATTACTTAATGGAATACCAAAGCCAATGAACTACGAAACTTCAAAAAGTGGAAAAGGTATTTTTAAAAGAAAAGAAAGTAGAGGAAAAACAGATTGGGAAACTTTAAAAAGAGTAAGAAATAAATGGAAAGGTAAATTAATCGTAAAAGGCGTTATGTCATCAGATGATGCAGTTAAAATTAAAGAAATGGGTGCTGATGCCATACAAGTTTCAAATCACGGAGGTAGACAATTAGATAGTGCCTCAGCAGCAATAAATATTTTACCTTTTATTAGAGAAGCAGTAGGAAATAA